>SHVB01000001.1 GCA_009694375.1 Acidimicrobiia bacterium | reverse complement strand
CCTATCTTCTCGTGGATTCCGCCGTGGACGGGCCCGGCGGCACCTACAGCGAGCCCGCTACGGCCCACTGTGTGGATGTTCCCGGCCACGAGTTGATGGCTCGCCTCGTCCCCTCGGCGTAGCCCCCGGCGCCTCACGGCCGGCGAGGGCGTGGTACCGCCAGCCCTCAGCCGGGCATAGCGGGCACGGGAACCACCCCCACCTCGGCCCCACCGAGGGCCAGCACCGCGCTCATGGTGCGGGCGTAGGACGCCCGCAACTCCGCGACGAGATCCGGGGCGGTGCCATCGGCGACAGTGGCGGCGGTGGGCAGGACGCGGAAGTTGCGTCGCTCGTTCCACGTGGGCGTCACGGCCACCGATGTGACACCCGCTCCTGCGCCGCGTGCACCGAGATCACCAATGCCTACGGTGACGACCAAGCCGTCGATGGTGTCCTTTGGGCAGCATCCGGTGGAGTTGCTCGACAGCAGGTTTCCCATGCCCCACACCACCCACATCGATCCCACCTTGGAGATCGGTTGCACCACATGAGCGTGGGTACCCACCACCAGGTCCACCGCGCCGGGCACGGCGGCGAGCGCATCAGCCACCTGTTGCTGGGCGGCGGTGACGTCGTGGTTGTACTCGTTGCCCCAGTGCAGAGACACGATCACCACCTCGGCGCCGGCGGCCCGGGCGGCGGCGGCATCCCGCAAGATGAGGGCGGGATCGATCTGATCCGCCAGCCATTCCTGGCCCGCCGGTCGGGTGAACCCGTTGAACCCATAGGCATAGGACAGCTGCGCCACCGCAATGCCACCGGCGTCATAGCGCGCCGCCAGCTGGTTCTCCTCCGGCGTTCGCGCCGTGCCCACGTGCTGCAGGCCCGCGGCATCAAGGGCATCAAGGGTGGCCACTACCCCCTGGGCGCCGAAGTCGAGCGCGTGGTTGGACGACACCGAGCAGCCGTCGAACCCCGCCTCGGCGAGGTCGGTGGCGAGGGCGGCCGGTGCGCGGAACCGGGGATAGCTCGACAGCGGCTCCTCGGGTCGGGCCAGGGTCACCTCGAGATGGCAGATGGCCACATCGGCCGCGGTGAGCACCGGCGAGAGAGGTGCGAACATGGGGGAGAAGTCGTAGCCATTGGGGGTGGCGGCGGCTTTCCACACGGGTGAATGAATAAGCACGTCACCGCCGAAGGCAATGGTGGCCGTGCGCGGGGGGGCCACCGTGGTCGTGGTGGTGGCCGTGGTGGGGGGCACCGTCGAGGACGCGGCGGCGTTGGTGGGTTGCGCCCTTCCGCGGGTGGTCTGGGCCACGGCGACGCCCGCCCCGCCCGCCAGCGCGAGCATCACCACCACGATCAGCCCGATCCGGCGGCCGCCCCCGGGGGCGGGGGTGGCGGCGCGTAGATGTCGCGGCGGCGAAGATTCCATGACAGAAGGATCACGCCTCGAGCCCTCTGAGTGGTGGACAGGCGGCTCGGGATTAGGAATACCGGGTGACAAAGCCTCGGGTTCGGAAGACCTTCAGCATCCGCAGCACGTAGATCATCGACAAGCCGGCGAGGATGACACCGCTGAGCGCGGCCCAGCCGAGGGTGGCCCACGGCACCCCGCCGCCGTCGAGGAGATCGCGGGCGGCGGTGAAGGCGTAGGTGGTGGGGAGGATCTTGGCGATGGGTTGGATCGGCCCGGGGATGGACTCCACCGGGTTGAACACGCCCGACACCGCCAGGATCGCAAAGGTGGTGGCCCAGGCGAGGATTTCGGCGCTCTGGCCGTAGCGCAACAGCAGGCCGATCACGAGCATCGACGTGGACCAGCCCACCAGGAGCAGCACCCCCACGATCGGGATGAGGCCGAAGCCCACCTCCCCGAGGCCGAATCGGTAGAAGGCGAAGGCGGTGATGCTCACGGTGGTCATGGCGGCGAGCAACTTGAGCATTCCCATCAAGGCCAGTCCGATCACGTATTCGATTTCCCGCAACGGCGTGGTCATCACGTTGAGCAGGTTGCGGGTCCATGTCTCCTCCATGAAGCCCGTGGCCACCGCGACTTGGCTCTGCATCAACACCTGAAAGAGCATGATTCCGGCCAGCAGATAGGGCGTGGTGGAGCGACTAGTGGGGCTTTGCTGCGCCACGAAGGCCCCGAGCGACCCCCAGAGCAGCACGTCGAACACCGGCCAGAAGGCCAGGTCGAACCAGCGGTGGGGGCTGCGGAACAGCACGTAGCGGTGTCGCCGCACGACCGTGCGGACCCGGAGCCACGAGAAGGGCAGGCGGTCGTTGGCGGCGGTTACCACGGCGCCTCCTGATCCGTAGTTCCATCGCGGTTGTCGGTCTGGTCCTCTGCCACCACGGTGCCGGCGAGGTGGAGGAAGACGCCTTCGAGGTTCCCGTGGCCGAAGGCCGCCGCCACGGAGGCGGGTGAACCGTCGGCCACCACCTTCCCGGCCGCCAGGAACACCACGCGCTCACACAGCCGTTCCACCTCGGCCATGTTGTGGCTGGTGACCAGTAAGGCGGTGCCGTCGTGGGCGGCCACGTCGAGGAGGCCGCGGCGCACCCGGTAGGCCACGTCGGGGTCGAGGCTGGCGGTGGGTTCGTCGAGCACGAGGAGCGTGGGGGAGTGAAGGATGGCCTTCACGATGCCCACCAGGGTGCGCTGTCCGGAAGACAGTTCCATGCACATGCGTTCAGCGAGGTGGCTGATGCCGAATCGCTCCAATCCGGCGGCGGCGGCGACGTCGCCCGCCTTGCGGTTCATCCCGTAGAAGCCGGCGAAGATCGAGAGGGCTTCGCGCACCCTGAGCCGGTCGGGGAGGGGGAGATAGCCGGCCACGAAGCCCACCTCGCTCATGGCCGCCGCCCGCCCCCGGGGAAGGTGATGCGCCCCGATGGTGATGGAGCCGGCATCGGGGGTGATGGCACCGAGGAGCATGAGCAGGGTGGTGGTCTTTCCGGCGCCGTTGGGGCCGAGGAGGCCCAACCGCTCGCCGGGATTGATACACAGGTCTACGTCATCTACGGCTTTGATCTCACCGAAGGACTTGGTGAGGCCGCGGGCTTCGAGCACAGGTTGGATCAGCACGGGAGTCTGCTCTGTTCCCGACGCGGTTCCGTCGGGTTGTGGCCCGATGAGGTCATGGGGCTAGCCTGACATGGTTCCGCGGGGGCGCAACGCGAAGTCGACACCGACCGATGTTCCGGTATGGGCGGCTCGATGGCCCCACTGAAGCGAACATCGCGGCCTTGGCGCACCTTTGTCTTGGTCCACACCTTCCTGTCAATCCGGCGATTTCCCTGAACCCATGAGGTACCCACTCGCATGAGCGTGGATTCCACTGCCCTAGAACGTTCCGCCCTCGAGCGGAAAGACCGTGATGAACTCCTCACGATCGCCAAGGCTCTCGGCGGCGAGCCGAAGGCCCGCGTCAAAAAAGCCGACATCGTGGACATGATCCTCGATCTTGCTGGCGTAGGTTCAGGCCCCGACGCCGCAGTACCGGTGGTGGCCGCCCCTGAGTCCGCCGCCCCTGAGTCCGCCGCCCGGGTCCCGCGGGCCCGTTCGCCGCGGTCCACCGAGGTTCCCAGCCGAGACGGGGCCACCGGCGGCCCGGCCGTCTCGACGCAGACGGGGCCGGCGGCTCGATTCGAGTCCGCTGATCGCCCGCCGGGCTCCCCTGATCGCGGGGGTCGCAACGGCGCCCAGGGTCGCGGGGGTAGCCAGCGTCGCGATGGCAACGGCAACGGTGGTAACAGTGGCAACGGCAACAGCGGTGGGCCATCGAGTGAGGCCGGTGATAACCAGAACGAGGACGACGAGAGCAGCAATCGCCGTCGTCGCCGCCGGGGCCGCAATCGGGGGCAGGGCGATGGCCAGTCCTCCGGGTCGGGCCAAGGCTCAGGAGTGGTTGAGGAGTACACCGGCGAGCCCATCGATGTGGAGGGCTATCTCGACCTGCGCGACGAGGGCTATGGCTTTCTTCGTATCAGCGGCTACCTGCCCTCCAAAGACGACGTGTACGTCTCGGTAAAGCAGGCCCGTCAGCTGGGGCTCCGCCGTGGTGATCAGTTGAAAGGCGCCAGTCGCCCCGCCCTCCGCAACGAGAAGAACCCCGCGCTCTTGCGGATCGATCTCGTGAATGGCGACGACCCCGAGAAGGCCCGGGATCGTCGTTCGTTCGACGATCTCACCCCTTTGTTCCCCGACAGCAAACTCACCCTGGAACTGCCCCGGGCCGCCGAGGACATGACGGCTCGGATTGTCGACCTCATCGCTCCCATTGGGAAGGGCCAGCGCGGTCTCATCGTGTCGCCGCCGAAGGCGGGCAAGACCACCGTGGTGAAGCAGATCGTGCGTTCGATCGAGATGAATCACCCGGAGGTGCATCTGCTCGTGCTGCTCGTCGACGAGCGCCCGGAGGAGGTCACCGATATGAAACGGTGGCTCAAGAACGACACGTCCACAGTGGTTGCTTCCACCTTCGACCGTCCGGCGGAGGAACACACCCAGGTGGCCGAACTCGTCATCGAGCGGGCCAAGCGCCTGGTGGAGGACGGCCGCGATGTTGTGGTGATCCTTGATGGCATCACTCGCCTGTCCAGGGCCTACAACCTGGCCGCCCCCCCGAGCGGGCGGGTGATGTCGGGTGGTATCGACACGGCGGCGCTGTACCCCCCCAAGAAGTTCTTCGGCGCGGCCCGAAATGTGGAGGAAGGCGGCAGCCTCACCATCCTGGCTACGGCCCTGGTGGAGACCGGTAGCCGGATGGACGAGGTGATCTTCGAGGAGTTCAAGGGCACCGGGAACATGGAGTTGCGTCTGGACCGGCGGTTGGCCGAACAGCGGATCTACCCCGCCGTAGACATCGAGGCCTCCTCTACCCGCCATGAGGAACTGCTGTTCCTGGGCACCCAACTGCAGCAGGTCTGGAAACTGCGCCGAGTGCTGTCGACCATGAGCGGTGAGGCCGGCGTGGAGTTGTTGACAGAACGAATGAAGACCTTCAAAACGAACAAGGAGTTCCTCGCCGAGGTGGCCAAGGCCGGCGCTAGCTGAGCCCAGCCCCTCAGGTAGCGGTGGCCGATGGGCACCGGTAGGATCCCCAAGCCCTCGCCAGAGACATTCGGAGAAACCCCATGCGTGCTGAAATCCACCCCGACTACGTGATCGCTACGGTCAAGTGTTCCTGTGGGAACACCTTCGAGACTCGTTCCACCCGGGCGAGCCTTAGTTCTGAGCTCTGCAGCGAATGTCACCCGTTCTACACCGGCAAGCAAAAACTGGTGGATACCGGTGGCCGCATCGACCGCTTTGAGCGCCGCTACGGCAAGCGCCGCAAGCCGGAAGGCACCGAAGCATCGGTGGTGGAGGCCCCCGTCGCAATGGTGGTGAGCGATGTCGAGGTCGATGCCGCGGTGGTGGATGCGGCAGTACTGGATGCCGTGGTGGTTGATTCGGTGGTCGTCGATGCCGTGGTGGTTGATTCGGAGGTGGTCGATGCCATGGTGGTGGAGGCCGTGGTCGAGGGCGTGGTCGAATCCGTGGTGGTGGAGACCGTGGTGGAGACCGTCGTGGAGACCGTGGTGGAGACCGTCGTGGTAGAGGCTGTTGTGGAAGGCCTCGTTGCGGAGACCGACGTAGAAGCCCTCGTGGTGACGGACGGCCACGACGTGATCGTGGATGTCGTGGCCGCCGAGACCGTGGTGGATGTCGTGGTGGATGTCGTGGCAGTGGAGACCGTGGTGGAGACCGTGGTGGAGACGGTGGTGGAGACGGTGGTGGACGGCGTGGTCGTGGACGCCGTGGTCGTCGGCCACGAGGTGGTTGATGCCGTGGTGGTTGATGCCGTGGTGGTTGATGCCGAGGTCGTAGACGCGGTGGTGGTTGATGCCGAGGTAGTTGAGGCGGTGTTGGAGGTTTCGGCCGAAGACGAAGCCACCGTCTCCTCCGACGAAGCCTGATCTACCCTCGATGAGCGTTCCGGCGCCGGAACTGCTCGCCGCGCAAGCGCGGGCGTTAGTGCGTGCCCAATGGGGTGATGCCACCCCGATAGCGGCCGAGTTTGCCGGCGGGGCGGCACTAGTAGAGGGCGCCAGTGGGTGGGTGCTCCTTGCGGTGAATCCGCTGGCGGCCTTGGGTCCCGCCCTGGTGTGGGCTGAACGCCGGTCGCTCACCACGCTGCACCTCCTGGTGGAAACGGCGGCCGGGATCGTGGCCCGACGGGCGCAGTTGTTCGCGGCGGCCCCAACCGTGTGGCAGATCGAGGGTGCCGCACTCGCCCCCGCGATAGCGGCGTCCCCCCGGGCCATCCTGGCACCACAGCCCGCCCCGGCCCTGACCCAACTCTTGCTGGACGCCGATGTGGAGATGGTGGTGGAGGAAGGCATTGTGCGCGCCGAGGTTTTGGGCCTGGAGGTGGCGCGCATCTCCCACGGCACCACCACCTCGGGCACACCGATCGACGAACCCATCCTCGAGGTGGGAGTGGGCCGTGCGGATCGCGAACTCACCGGGATGCTGCACGGCAACCTCCCGCCCGACACCCAACTGGCCCGGGTGATCGAGATCGTGCGAGGGGCGCGTCGAGTGGGCGCCGAGCGCCACCCACTGAACCAACTCGCCCCCGAGCGGTGGCTGCGCGCCGCGCTGCTGGCTGATCCCGGTCGCGTGGGCCTGAGGGAGTTACATGCCGCACCGCCCGCCGAACCCCGGCCCAACCTGCGGGATCCGGCCATCGCCGTGGCTGTGGGTATCGACAACGACGGCCAGACGGTGGTGGTGGCCTGCTCGGTAGGGATTCATCTGGACCTAGTGCCCGCGGCGGCCGATGCCCGTCTGACGCTGTCGCCCGACGCCCGTCTGCTCCTCGTGGTCCCCGAACGAGACGCCCACCCTGTGACCCGTGCGCTAGCCGATCGGCTCGCCCATCCCGCCGAGGTGATCGCGCTCCCCGGCGACGGCGCGCCTGACTTCGACGGCGCCCAGAGCGCGAATCGGCCCTCCGGCGGGTGAAGTGAGGCCGTTACACGCTTCGCCAAGATCGTTGGAGCGACGGCACCGGGCCCGGCCGCGCCCCGCCGGGGGCCAAACAAGGAACCCCCCGTTCCCGCCCTGCCGTGGATAGCAATGACCCGGGAACGCGTGCCGGGACCCCGACAGCCGTACCCTGCCAGTGATGATGGAACGGTTAGCCGACCTGGAGCGTGAGTTCATCGGGGTGGAGGCGCGCCTGGCTGACCCCGAGTTGCTGGCCGACCAGAGCCGCTACCAGGACGTGGCCCGGCGCTATCGCGAGTTGGGTCCGATTGTGGAGACGGCGCAGCAACTCCGGCAACGCCGCGAAGATCTCGAGACGGCCAAGGAGATGCTCACCGGTCTCGACGGCGAGGACCGCGAGGTGATGCGGGTGGAAGTCACCGAGGCTGAGGCCGACATCAAGCGCCTGGAGGCCGAGCTACGAACGCTCCTGCTGCCCAAGGACCCTAACGAAGGTAAGAACGTGATCGTGGAGATCCGGGGCGCGGAGGGAGGCGAAGAGGCCAACCTGTTCGCCCGGGACCTGTTCGAGATGTACCAGGCCTACAGCGCCCGTATGGGGTGGCGGCTCGAAGTGCTCGGTTCGGACCAATCCGACATGGGCGGGTTCAACGACATCACGTTCCTGCTGAAGGGGAACGGCGTATGGCCGCGCCTCCATCAAGAGGGTGGTCCCCACCGGGTGCAGCGGGTGCCGGTGACGGAAAGTCAGGGCCGAATCCACACGTCGTCGGCCACTGTCACCGTGTTGCCCGAGGCCGAGGAGGTTGATGTGGCCATCGATACCAACGATCTGCAGATCGACGTCTATCGCTCGTCGGGTCCGGGTGGACAGAGTGTGAACACCACCGACTCCGCCGTGCGCATCACCCACAAGCCCACTGGGCTGGTGGTGGCGATGCAAGACGAGAAGAGTCAGATTCAGAATCGGGCCAAGGCCCTGCAAGTGCTGCGGGCCCGCCTGCTCAAACTGGAGCAGGACAAACAGGCCGCCGCCCTCTCGGGCGCCCGCAAGATTCAGGTAGGCGGGGGTGGAAGGTCGGAGAAGATCCGCACCTATAACTACAAAGAGAACCGCGTCACCGACCATCGCATCGGACTCACCTTGCACAAACTCGACAAGGTGCTCGCCGGTGAACTCGACGACGTGATCGATGCCCTGATGGCGGCCGAGCAGACGCGGCGGCTCAGCGAGGGAACATGAGCCCGGTGGGCTGGCGAGAGTGGCGCGCCCAAGGGTGCCAGCGTCTGCGGGATGCCCTGGTAGATGATCCCGACCAGGAGATCCGCTGGATCATCGAGCAAGCCACCGGGCGCACCGCCGCCGCCCAAGCCGGTGCGCTCGACGAGCCCGTCACCGACCGCGAGGCTCGGCACTTCACGGACATGGTGAACCGCCGGGTAGCGGGGGAGCCGCTGCAATACGTGCTCGGCCGTTGGGGGTTCCGCACTCTCGACTTGTTGGTAGATCCTCGCGTGCTGATCCCGCGCCCCGAGACCGAGGGGGTGGTGGCTCTGGCGCTCGATGCCGTCGCGGCGGTGAACGGGCCGGCGATCGCCGTGGACCTCGGTACCGGTTCGGGGGCTATCGCCCTGTCGCTGGCTGCGGAGTGCTGGCCCCACATCGAACTGTGGGCCACTGATGTTTCCACCGACGCGCTGGCGGTGGCTCGCGCCAACCTCGCTGCGCTAGGCCGCCGGGCCGCCGGCGTGCGGCTGGAGGCCGGCTCCTGGTACGCCGCCCTGCCGTCAGAGATCCGGGGGCGAGTAGACGTGATCGTGTCCAACCCGCCCTACGTGGCGGCATCGGAACTGCTCCCGGCGGAGGTGGCGGACTGGGAGCCACGGGACGCACTGGTATCCGGGCCCGGGGGTCTCGAACACATCGAAGTGATCGTGAACGGTGCCGGGGAATGGCTCACCGAGGCGGGCGTCCTGGTGGTGGAGATTGGAGAGACCCAAGGACCCGCCGTCGTGCAGTTGGCGACGAAGAACGGGTTTGGACACGCCACGGTGCATCCCGATCTCGCCGGTCGTCCCCGCGCCCTGGTGGCGTACCGCTAACCCCGGTTGGGGAGTGAGGGTTCGACGAGGATTTTGCCATGCCCATCGGGGTGGGCCAGGTCCACGAACGCCTGCGCTACCCCGTCGAGGCCAACGGTTCCGGTGATCATCCCCGACACGTTGTAGGTGCCCTCGGCAATCGCGGTGAGGCAGGCCCCAAACTCGCTGGGGTCGTAGCCGAGGACGAAGCGGATGGTCACCTCTTTGGCGATGGCTCGCATCGGATGAATCGTGTCGGTCTCCATACACACCCCGGCCACCATGATCTGGGCGCCGCGTGGGGCATCGTGGATGGCTTGATCGATCATGCCGGGCACCCCCACCGCTTCGTACAGGTGCAGCGGTTCCTTGGCTCCCAGTCGCCGCCAGGCTTCGATGGCGGGCTCGTGGCGCGGGTCCACCGCTACGTGTGCCCCCATGGCGAGCGCCAGGTCTCGGCGGGTGGGGCTGAAGTCGGCCGCCACGATGGGCTCAACTTGCCGCGCCACGAGGGCAGCAATGATGGCCAGTCCCACGGGGCCACAGCCGAGTACCACCGCCGCCTGGCCGGGAGTAATGGTGGAGCGATTGACGGCGTGGAGGCCCACCGCCATCGGCTCGGTCAGGGCGGCATGGCGAGGGTCGAGGCCGTTGGGTACTTTCAGGCACGCCAGGTCGGACAAGACCATCCGCTCGCCGTAGCCACCGGGCATCTCGTTCGAATAACCCAGGGCATGCAGACCGGTGGGACCAAAGGCCATCGGGAGCGACACCACCATGTCGCCCACTGAGACGTTGCCCCCGCCCTCGCCCACGGCCAGCACTTCGGCACTGAACTCGTGCCCCATGACGACGTCTCGGGTGGGGTCCATGATCTGCGGGCGCATGCCTTCGGGCAGCGCCTCGGTGGCCTCCTGCGACATCTTCACCATCTCGTCGGCATGGGCGAGGGCGTGGAGGTCAGAGCCGCAGATTCCACAGGCGATGGTCTGGACCAGTACCTGTCCGGGGGCAGGGCGCGGCTCGTCCACCTCGTCCACCACCAGGGTTCCTCGGCGCATGACCACAGCCCGCATGACCGTCGACCCTATTCGCCCGTTCCCGTGCAGCGCGTAGGGTGCACGGTTGTGCTCTGGCTCCATCCCCTGTTGTGCCCCTCCGCTTCCCAAAAGCGGCCCGACGGCTGGAGTTGAGGTGGCGGCTTTGGATGACGCAGTGGCGGCGTTGGAAGCCGGCGGCGTGGTGGTGCTTCCGACCGACACGGTCTACGGCGTAGCAGCTCGGGCGGGTGACGCGACCGCCACCGCCAAGTTGTTTGCCCTGAAGGGGCGCTTGGAGGGCGTGCCGGTGGCGGTGTTGTGCGCCGATGCCGCCCAGGCCCTCACCTGGGCCGATCAGGGAGGTACCGCGGCGGTGCGCGCGGTGGCAGCACAGTGGTGGCCGGGTGCGCTCACCCTGGTAGTGCCGCGGCGAGCGGGGCTGGATCTGGCCCTGGGCACACCCACCCATACCATTGGGCTGCGCGTGCCCGATCACGCTTTCGTTCAGGGCCTGGCGGCCCGGGTTGGGCCGCTCGCTACTACCAGTGCCAATCGTCACGGCCTGCCCACCCCGGCCACCGCCCGGGAGGCCGGGGAGGCCCTGGGACCGGGCGTGGCGTTGGTGGTGGACGGCCCGCTCCTCAACGCGCCACCCTCCACCGTGGTGGATACCACGACCTGGCCCTGGACGGTGCTGCGGGCCGGGGCGGTAGAGGCGGAGCACGTGCTGCAACTGGCGGCGGCGACTAGCGGTTCGGGCCAGTAGATTGCTTACCCCGGGCCCGATGGCCGCCGCACCATGAACACGGAGGGATGCCGATGTCATCCGACAAGGTTGACGCAGCGACAATCGAGGACCTACGTCACCTCGCGATATTCGCCCAGATGACCGAGCCCGACCTCGTTCGTTTCCTGGCCCTAGGCCAAGCCGTGGATGCCGAGGCCGGGGCGGTGCTGATGGATCAGGGAGACGTGGGGCTGGAATGCTTCTTCGTGATCTCCGGTGAGGCGGGTATTTTCAGTGGTCCCGATCACCTCGCCACCATTGGGTCGGGTTCTATCGTGGGGGAGATGGCCCTGATCGGCCACCGGCCCCGCAATGCCTCGGTGGTGGCGCAGGGTCCGATGCGTTTGTTGTCCTTCGACATTGAGCACTTCCGGGAGTTGCTCGATGAGATGCCCGACGCCCGTGATCACGTGATGGCCGTGCTACAGGCTCGCGCCGCCCAGAACAAAAGCGCCGACGAGTCCTAGAGGTCCACGGCCCCATCGGGGTGCACGTGCACCTGCTGGCCACCCATCTCGGTGGTCAGCATCGTGCGGAGGTGATCGGCGTTGGTGGTGGTGCCCCACGCGCGGCGGCCGTCGTCGAGCAAACCCACGATGATGCCTGAGGCTGGCTCACCCTCCCTATCGTGCATCACCGTCCAGGCTTCGACGGTGATGCACGCATCGGGGTCGTCGCAGAGCACGCGGGAGGGGAGGGCATCCACCGCGGCCTGCGGTTCGGCGTGGCGAAACGCACTGGCGGGCGGTTCGGTGCTGTACACCCCGAAGGCGTGTTTGGTGATGAACCCGCCGTTGGCCGACACGAGGCCGACCCCGCCCGCATCGTGGCGCAGCACGGTGGCCATCGTGGCGATGGAGTGCATCACGTAGTTGTTCCACGGTCCGCCGGCGAAGGACAGCCCGCCGGTAACGGTAAGGGGCCGGTCTGTGCCGATGCCGATCTCTGCGGCCGCGATCTCCACCGCCGAGGGGAAACAGGAATAGAGATCGATGTGGGCCAGGTCGTCGACGCCCACCCCGGCGAGGTCGAGCGCACCCCGTCCGCCGATGCGCATGGCGGGGGAGGCACCGAGTCGCTCCCGGTGGGACACGAAGTAATGGTCGTGGGTGTCGGTGCCACTGAGGGGAAACACCCACCGATCGCGCGCCACGCCGAGCGACTCGGCCCGTTCGGCAGAGCAAAGGATCAGCCCGGCACCCTGCTCCACCGACGAGTTCGAGTTCATCAATTTGGTGTAGGGGAAGCCGATCATCCGGTTGTCGGGCCCGACGGTGCGGATCTCTTCGGCGGAATACTGCCGCTGCACCCAAGCGTGGGGATTGGTGGCGGCCACCGCACTGAATCCGGCCCACAGTTCGGAGATAGCCACCGTATGGGCGGCGATGCTTCGGCCCCGCTCCAACCGGAAGGCCTGCTCGAACAGGGGGTACAACTGCACCGGCATCACCACGCCCCGGGCCTGCTCACCCGGCGCCCACATCTCCACTTCTGCGATGGATTGGCGCGCCAGGGGCACCTCTTCACCTTGCGTAGTCCAGTGGAGTTCCGTTTGGGATCGTCGCGCCGCCATGCGCGTGCGCCACGCTTCGGCCCCGGCGAGGAGCACGAGATCGGCCCGGCCAGCCTGGATGTCGAGGCAGGTTTGGTTTACGAGCGACTGCGGCCCGTTGCCGCCATTGCCCGTCACGGAGGTGTCCTTCGGGGTGGCGCCGAGTCGCTCGGCCACGAGGCGGCCGGCATCGCGGTAGCGCCACGACAGCAGCCCGACCACGTGCAGCGCATCGGCTCCGGTGAGAGCAGCCGATCCGGCGCCGGAGTCTTCGCCCGCCCGCTGGAGGGCGTGCACCATCATTTCGGCGGGCTCGAGGGGTGCCTCGCCCCTGTCGACACGATGGCTCAGTTGGCCCACCCCAATCAGGACGGGGGTACGGGGATCGACCACGGGTGTTCCTCCCAAGAACTTGACCCAACGGTCAACTCTATTGGCGCGGGTCTACGCACCTACAATCAGACCATCGACGCGCGCCTGCTCTGCCCCAACCATCGAATCCCCTTGCCGCCGAGGCGTATGCCCGGCCCGCGCGGGGTGACGATGACACCGCCACCGTTGGCCACCAGGGGAGCGGCATGAACGTTGTCATTGGTGCCGACCATGCCGGGGTGGAACTCAAGGCCCATCTTGTGGCCGATCTCCGCCGCCTCGGACACGAGGTGATCGACCTGGGCACGCACGGCACCGAAGCGGTGGATTATCCCCCTGTCTGCGCGGCGGTGGGCCGAGCGGTGGTGGCTGGCGAAGCGGAGCGCGGCATTGTTCTCGGTGGGTCCGGTCAGGGCGAGCAGATCGCCGCCAACAAGGTCCGGGGCGCGCGCGCCGCCCTCTGCAACGATCTGTACACCGCCCGATTGAGCCGTGAGCACAACGATGCCAATGTGCTGGCCATGGGGGCACGCATCGTGGCCTTTGGTCTGGCCACCGAGATCCTCGAACTCTGGTTGCTAACGCCTTTTTCCGGGGGCCGCCACGAGGCTCGCCTAGCCCTGATCGCCGATATTGAAACTGAGGAGAACAGCCCATGAGTTGGCCGAGCAACCCCGGCGACGAGATTCTTACGCTGATCGATCGTGAGGTGGAGCGTCAGAACACCACCATTCAGTTGATCGCCAGCGAAAACTTCACCTCACCCGCGGTGATCAAGGCCACCGGTTCGGTGCTCACGAACAAATACAGCGAGGGCTACCCCGCCAAGCGCTACTACGGCGGCAACGAGGTGATCGACGAGGTCGAGAACGTTGCTCGCGACCGGGCGAAGGCCCTCTTCAACGCGCCCCATGCCAACGTGCAGCCCCATTCGGGGGCCAACGCCAACATGGCGGTGTATCTCGCCTTGTTGATCCCGGGCGATACGGTGCTGGGCCTCGGCCTCGACCAGGGTGGTCACCTCACCCACGGTTCCCCGGTGAACGCCAGCGGCAAGTTGTACAACTTCGTCTCCTACGGCGTTACCCCCGGTGACGAGCGGATCGACATGGATCAGGTGCGCGACATCGCCCTGACCGAGCGTCCCAAGCTGATCGTGGCGGGCGCCACCGCCTACGCCCGCATCATCGATCCGCAGCCCTTTCGAGAGATCGCCGACGAGGTGGGTGCGATCTTCCTCTTCGACGCCGCCCACATCGCGGGGCTCATCGCGGGCGGACAGCACCCGAACCCGATGGATCACGGCGCCGACATCATGACCTTCACCACCCACAAGACCCTTCGAGGGCCGCGCGGGGGAGCGATCCTGTGCACGGAGGCATTGGCCGACACCATCGACAAGTCAGTGTTCCCCGGCCTCCAGGGGGGTCCGCTCGACCACGTCATTGCCGCCAAGGCGCTGGCCTTCGCCGAGGCCGCCACCCCTGAGTTCCGGCAGTACAGCGCCCAGGTTGTGCGCAACGCCAGCGCGCTGGCGGAGGCGCTGGTGGGGCACGGCCTGCGGTTGGTGTCGGGGGGAACAGACAACCACCTCGTACTCGTAGACCTCCGCAGTTTCGACCCCGACCTGTCGGGCAAAAAGGCGCGACTCGCCCTCGATCGAGCCGGTATCAGCCTCAACGAGAACACGGTTCCTGAGGATCCGCGTCCGCCTTACATCACCTCGGGGCTGCGCATCGGCACGCCGGCGGTGACTACCCAGGGGATGGCCGAGCCCGAAATGGTGACGGTGGCGGGCCTCATTCACCGCACGCTGGTGGGCCGGGAAGACGAAGCCGAACTGGCGGCGATAAAGGATGAGGTGCAGGCCCTGTGCTCCAAGTTCATGCCGTACCCAGCCTGATGCATGGGTGAATATCTGACGGGTTTTCTCCCCGTCATCGCCGCGGCGGGCCTGACCACCCTGGCGGTTACGCCGTTCTTCCGCTGGTTGTCCTTCCGGACCAGCGCAGTGGTGATGCCCGACGCCCGGCGCATACACACCCAGCCGATGGCCATTCTCGGTGGCGCTGGCATTCTCCTGGGTTTTCTGGTGGGCATGGCGGTGGCCTGGCAGGGGACCAGGTTCGACGCCGTCTTTGCGGCCTCCACCGTGCCGCTCGGCGTGGTGATCGCCGCAATACTCATCTTTGTGGTGGGGCAGGTTGACGACCTGCGTGACGTATCCCCGCCGGCCAAACTCGCCGGGACCGTGCTGGCCGCCAGTGTGCTGTCGGTGGCGGGTGTGACGATCCTGTTCTTCCGCATCCCCTTTGTGGGCCTGATCTCCCTCTCCCCGGATATGTCGGCGCTGTTGACGGTGGTGTGGGTCATCGGGATGACCACCGCTATCAACTACATCGATGGGCTGGACGGACTGGCGGCGGGGATCATGGCCATCGGCTCGGCCGCTCTGCTCTTGTACTGCGAGCGTCTCAACGGTGTGGGGGCCATCAGCCCCGACAACGTGGGGCCGGTCATCGTGGCGGCGATGTTGGGCGCCTGCCTGGGCTTCCTGCCCCACAACTTCCATCCCGCTCGCATCATGATGGGCGATGCGGGGGCGCTGTTGCTCGGGCTGCTCATGGCCGCCGCCACTATCAGCGTGGGGGGCAATACCGATGCGCAGTTCTCGGGCCAGACGTTCTTCTTCTTTGCCCCGCTGTTCATTCCGCTCGTGATCCTCGGGGTGCCCATCAGCGATGCCGTCTTCTCGATTATCCGCCGCGCCCGTCGGGGTTCGGGGATAACGGTGGCGGATAAAGACCATATGCACCACCGCTTGATGCGCTTGGGTCATGGGCAACGTCGCAGCGTGCTGATTCTGTGGACCTGGACCCTCATACTGTCCTCGATCGCCTTGTACCCCACCTATACCAGTGGTCGCGGTGATCTCTATGTACCGATTGCCATCTCGGCCGCCGCTCTCATCCTCTACACGTTGTTCTCTCCAGGATTCCGCAGTCGCCGGGCGTCCGACTAGTCCGCCGGGGGGATGTGGTGTCATTTGCAGATAATGTTAGCCATGCCTAATATGAGCCGCTCAGCGCGATACCCCCCTTCATGTCTGCCTTCCCCCAACTCCGCTCCCTACGCTCTGTCGCTCTAGCGGCGGCCCTCGTGAGCATCGCGGGAGTGAGCGCGGGATGCTCACAAGGGAGTACCGACGCCGTCGAGAGCACTGTGGCTACCCCGGCGCCCGAATCGGTGACCGTTCCGATGGTGGATGCCCTCGCCGGGCTAGCCGCCGTCGACGACGGGGGTACCGCCGCCGTCGTGGCGGCCACCGCCGGCGAATACGACGCGGCCCTCGTCGCCTACGAACAGATGCATAGCGAATGGGAAAAGGTGGAGGGCACCGTGAAGGACACCGATCCTGATGCCTACGAGGCCATCGAAACGGCGCAGGGGTTGATGCGAGACGGTATCGAAAGCGACAACGCCGATCGGGTAGGTCAGGGCGCGGTTGATCAGAGCGACGCCATTACCTCCTTCACCGACGGGAACCGCTGAGCGCATGCACGCCCGTTTCGTTCCTCCTCCACTCGCCTGGCGGCGGCTGGTGGCGGGGTTCGTGTTGGCCGCCGGCATGGGTTCCCTTATCGGCGTTCTCGGCACCGCCCCGGCGGGCGCCTCGCCCCGGTTGGCCCGCGAATGCACGCAAGCCACCCTGTCGCAGCGGGAAACGGTCAACCAACTGCACGAGGTGCGGCTGTCGATCGACCGCACCTTGCGCCTGTTGGACAGCGGGCAGCGAGCGGCGGCCTTCGCCGAGGCCAAGACGGGCTACCTCGACTGTTTCGAGGCGCTTGAAGCCCCCCTGGACATCGTGGCCGGACAAGACTTCCGGTTCTCCGTCGAGGACATTTTCGCCCGGGTACGGGCCCTGATTCAAGCCGACGATGCCAGTAGCGGAGAGATCCGCGCCTACATCGTGGAACTGCGTGGCCTCATCGACGACGCCGAGCGCCAACTCACCACCAAGGGGGTGGGGGCCCCGGCGATTGCCTTTGGTCAGTCCTTCACGCTGCTGTTGCGCGAGGGCCTCGAGGCGGTGTTGCTGCTGGCGGTGCTGCTCGCCTATCTCGAGTCGAGTGAGCACGCCCGGCACCGTCGGCCGATTCTCTACGGCGTGGGGTTGGCGGTCCTGGCCACCGTGGTCACCTTCTTCCTGGTGGATGCGCTCTTCGCCGTTCTCCCCTTTGGCCGGGAGGTGCTTGAAGCGGTGGTGGGCATCCTGGCGGTAGCCATGCTGTTCTACGTCTCGTTCTGGCTCCTGGCCCGTCTCGATCAGCGCCGCCGTATGGAGTTTCTCCAGGCCCGAGTGTGGAAGGCGGCGTCGGTTGGTTCGGCGGCCTCCCTCGCCTTTGTGGGCTTCACCGCCGTGTATCGCGAGGGCTTCGAGACGGTGCTCTTTTACCAAGCGCTGTTTAGTTACGGCGAGGGCCTCCAGGCGTGGATCCTCGCCGGCATGGCGACCGCCGCCGTGGTGCTGGCGGTGGTGGGATGGCTGGTGCTCAAGATGGGGCGTCAACTTCCGGTGAAGCGATTCCTGCAGGTGGCTCTCGTGGTGGTCATGGCTACGTCGGTGGCGGTGATCGGTAATGCGATGCGGGCACTGCAAGAGGCCGCCATCATCAACCTCCATTTTCTCAACTCCTGGCCGAGCCTGCCGATCTATCTGGCCCAGGCCACGGGGTATTACCCCACCTTGCCCAGCGTGGTGGCGCAGGGAACCCTCATTGTGGTCTACGTCGCCGGCGCCATCGCCACGGTGTTCGTGAAGCGCCGTCACGCCGCCGTTACCCCCCGCCCGGCCACCCCGCCGGCGGTGGTCGAACCCGTCTCCGTGTAGACCTCCGTCAATGGGAGTGCGGATTGGCGTCGACGTTGGCGGGACCTTCACGAAGGCGGTGGGTATCGACACGGCCACCGGCGCCCTCGCGGCGCGGGCGGCGGTACTCACGACCCATGACGACCGGGCCGGCTCCGCCGCCGGGGTGGTAGAGGTGGTGAGCCAGGTGGCCGCCGTGGTCGGCGCGGCGGAGGTCGAGCTCATCACCTACTCCACTACCCAGGCCGTGAACGCCCTCCTCGAAGGCGATGTGGCGGTGGTGGGGGTTCTCGGTATGGGCCGTCAGCCCGATCTGCGCAAAGCGGCCCAGCGCACCCGCCTGGACAAAGTAGAACTCGCCCCTGGTCGTCGTTTGCCCACCGTGATCGAGTTTCTCGACATCACCCATGGCCTCGACGACACCGCGCTCACGACGGCGCTGGACCGATTGTGCGCCGGGGGGGCCACCACGATCTGCGTGGCGGAGGCCTTCGCCACCGACGGGGGCCTCGACGAGCGCCGGGCGGTGGAAGCCGCCATCGACCGTGGCTTGCCCGCCTGTGGTTCCTCGGAAATGACCGGCCTCTACGGCCTCGAGTTGCGGGCGGTCACCGCCGCGCTCAACGCCTCGGTCCTGCCCATCGCCATGCGCACGGAGCAACACGTGGAAGCGGGGGTGGCGGCGGCGGGCATCCATGCCCCGGTGATGGTGATGCGAGGCGACGGAGGGGCCACTGATCCGGCGGGCCTGCGGCGAGAGCCTGCTCGCGCCCTCTACTCCGGCCCGGCGGCGTCGGTGGCGGGAGTGCTCCGCCACACCCGCGTCGCCGAAGGCATCGTTATCGAGGTGGGAGGCACATCGAGCAACGTGGCCGCCATCAAAGATGGCCAGCCCGCCCTGTCCTACGTGCGGGTGGCTAGTCATGCCACTGCCGTGCGCGCTCTCGACGTGCGGGTGATCGGAGTGGCGGGTGGCTCGCTGATCCGAGCCCGTAAGGGGCGTCTCTACGGTGTCGGGCCGCGCAGCGCCCACATCGCGGGCCTGCCGTACTGCTGCTATCAACCCGCCCCGGCCTTGGTGGGCGCGGTGGCGATGCTCCATGCACCCCGGCCCGAAGACCCCGCTGACTGTCTCGTGCTGAAACTCACCGACGGCACCGCAGTGGCCCTCACCGTCACCTGCGCCGCCGTGGCTCTCGGCGTGGTGCAGCCGGGTGACTATGCGGGGGAACATGCCGATGGCGAGGCAGCCCGAGCGGGCTTCGCCATCGCCGGGCCGCAGGTGAAGATGAGTGGCGACGATCTCGCTCGCCACGTGCTGAACACGGCGGCCGATGCGGTGGGTGCGCTGACCCTGGCGGTGGCCCACGAGTACGGCCTGAGCGCCCCCACTTTGGTGGCCGTGGGGGGCGGCGCGGGCGGGCTGGGCCGCCATGTGGCCGCTCGCCTCGGGTGGCGGTTGCATGTGCCCGACCTCGCTGAGGTCATCTCGGCGGTGGGTGACGCACTGTCGTTGGTGCGGGTGGAGCGGGAACGATCGATCACGAACCCGCAGCCGAGCGATCAGGCGGCGTTGGCCCGGGAAGCCACCGAGGCGGCGGTGGCGGCGGGGGCGGAGGCAGATTCCATTGATGTGCGCATCGAACTCGATGGCGACCGTGCCGCGTTGCGGGCGGTGGCCACGGGCATGGTGGGACTGGCAGCCGGTGCTCTGCCCGGTCGTTCGCCCATCGATGCCGGTGAGGCCACCGCCATCGCTGCCGAGTTGGGCGCGGCAGCCCCCGTGGCGGTGGGGCGTTTTTGGGTGGCTACCGGCACCGATGACGAGCCGGTGGCCCAGCGGCCCACCGTGGTGCTGGATCGCTTCGGCGATCCGGTGGTCGCGGGAAGAGGGGGAGTGCTGCCCGCCGCCGGTGGCACCGGCGCGGAGGATTTGGTGGCACTCGTAGGCCAGGCCACTCGGCGGCGGGGTTTCGTCTCCACCCTGCCCACGGCCTGGCTGATCCAAGACAACCGGGCCACCGAGGTGGCGCCACGGGATCTCGCCGCCGCCGTAGCCGCGGTAGACCACGAGGCCGGTCCAGCCGTCGTGGTGGTTATCTGCCCATGATGGTGCCTGGTGGTTCGCCGTTCGTTTGCCTCCCGAAGGAGCCCTAGCCCATGGCCCTGTACGTTTCTGCCGGTACTCGCCGCCGCCGTGTGCTGGTGATTGCCGGTGCTGCCCTGGTGGTGGGGTTGGCGCTGGGGTATGTCGCCGGCGGGGCGGGCTCGCCGAGTTTGTCGGGCGAAGTGCAAGCAGTGCAGGCCCGCGCCGCGCAGGCCACCACGGCACTGGAGCGCCTACCGATTGAGTACGAACAGTCCCTCGCCGGGGTGGGGGGGGAGTCGACTGGCACCATCGTGGATGCCCTTGATCGGGCGGGCGCGAAACTCGATGAGGCCTACGGCGCGGCGATCTGGTTGCCCGAAGGGGCGTCGGCGACCACGGATGCCGCCTTGGCTGACCTCGCGGCGGCCGCCGCGGCCGGCACGCCGGTGGCCGATTTTGCCCAGGGTGTCACCTCCCTGGCCGAGCAGATCGCGCTTACCTTTGCTCTGCCGGCACCGGCTTCGCCCTGACCCGCTCAACGACAGTTTTTTCTCCCTCCGAAGTTTTGGTCGCGGGTCGGCTAAGGTCCGGCTTGGCCCGCGGGGGAGCTGGATTTGTCGGCCCCGAGCTGTGGGTTCTAGATTGCGAATCTCTTCACAAGCGTTCGTCGTAAGACGCACCGAATGGTCCTGGGGTCCGAAGCAACTGTGTTTGATCTTTCCGCTAAGCGCGAACTCAACAATGGCTTCGGCAACTCCATGTCGACCGCCGTCGAGCTGGTCGTGTCCCCGATTCTCATGGGCCTCCTCGGCTGGTGGATCGACCGGCAGCTCGGCACCTTCCCCCTCTTCGCGCTGGCGTTGTTCTTGGTGACGCTGGGCTACATCGTGTGGAAGCAGTTCGCCGTCTACGCCGCCCGAATGGACCGTCAGCAACAAGAGCTGCTCGCCCCCACGATCGATCGGGAACGGGCATGATGGCCACCGACCTCCCGCTCTCCCCGACTCCAGCGGTTGAGCGCGAACTGGTCTTGGACATGGTGAAGCGCGGCGTCTGGTTCGCTCCGGTGATCTTGTTGGTCGCCACCGTCATCTGGGGGCCGCAGGGCACCGCCTCGGCGGCCGTGGCGATTGCGTTGGTGACGCTGAACCTCCTTCTGGCCGCCGCGGGACTCTCCTGGGCGGCCAAGGTGTCCCCGATGGCCCTCATGGCCGTCTCGCTCGGCGGCTTCGCTCTGCGTATGGGCCTGTTGTGCGTCGTGCTGCTCGTACTGCGCAACGAGCCCTGGGTCAACATGGTGGCGCTCGGGATCAGCCTGGTCGTTACCCATCTGGGTCTGTTGTTCTGGGAACTGCAATACGTCTCGGCTTCGTTGGCCTACCCCGGCCTCAAGCCCACCGCTGACAAGGAGGCTGTCGTCCCGTGATCCTTGGGTTGGAATTCCCGCCTATCTCCCACGTGGTGGAGTGGCCCACCTTGTTCGGAAGCGGCGCCTTTGCCGTGAACAAGGTGATCATCCTGATGTGGGTGTCGGCCGCCCTGTCGTTCTCGGTGCTGTTTCTCGGTTCCCGCAAGCAGGCACTGGTGCCCACCGGGGTTCAAAACGTTGCCGAATCTGCCGTCGACTTCGTTGAGACCGGCATCATCATGGAGACGATCGGCCCCGACGGCCTGAAGTACACGCCGTTCCTACTCACGCTGTTCACCTTCATCCTGTCGTGCAACATCTGGGGCCTCATGCCCGGTATCCAGATGCCGGTGAACGCCCGGATCGCCGTGCCGGCGATGCTGGCCGTAGTGGTCTGGGCCGTCTACCACGTGACCGGCATCATGAGCCAAGGTCCCATCAAGTACTTCATTTCGGCCACCATCCCCCCCGGTGTGCCCAAGGCCATCCTCCCGTTGGTGTTCTTCATCGAACTGATGGGGATCCTGATCACCCGCCCCCTTTCCCTCGCGGTGCGACTCTTCGCCAACATGATCGCCGGGCATCTTCTCCTCGTGACTTTCGCGGTGCTGTGCCAGGCCCTCTGGGAGGCCACCAAGCTGGGTGCCGCCCTCCCCTTCGCGCTGCTGGTGTTCCTCAGCGCCTTCGAAATCCTGGTGGCGTTTCTCCAGGCCTACATCTTCACCATCCTCGCTGCCGTGTACATCGGTGGCGCCATGCATCCCGAGCACTAAGAGAAAGAACCAAGGAGAACAACCGTGCTGCAACTTCTCGCACAGCAAGCCCCGGGCGAACTTGAGGCTGGCCTAACGGCCATTGGCCGAGGCATCGTTTACGGTGGCGCGGCCATCGGCCCGGGCATCGGCATCGGCATCGTGGTGGGTAATGCCATCACCGCCATGGCTCGTCAACCGGAGGCCGCCGGCATGGTGCGTACCACCATGTTCCTCGGCATCGCCTTCACCGAAGCTCTCGCGCTGTTCGGCTTCGTTCTCGCGTTCATCATCGCAGGCTGAGGAGGCCAACCGTGCGAATCCGCACCCGTGTCATGTTTGCCAGCAGCCTGCTCGCAGTGGGCTTGGTGGCCGTTGCTCCCTCGGCGTACGCCACTGAGGGGGACTTCAGCGAGGAGCAGGTTGAGGAGATCACGAAAGAGGCCGAGGAAATCGCCGAGCAAAACGGTGCCTCCGGGTTCGACGCCGAGTGCATCGCAATCCTCATGGAGGGCGGGTCGCCGGAAGACTGCCACGAGGCACCGAGTCCGATCTTCCCCGCCACCGATGAGTTGGTGTGGGGTTCGCTGTCGTTCCTCGTGTTGTTCCTCCTGATGCGGAAGTACGCCTTCCCGTCGATCAAGAAGGGCATGAACGATCGCTCCGATCGCATTCGCTCCGACCTCGATGCCGCCGAGCAGGCCAAGTCCGAAGCGGCCGAGCTTCTTGATGGCTACCGGGTGCAGATGGCTGATGCCCAGTCGGAGGCGGGCCGGATCATCGACGAAGCCCGCCAAACGGCGGAGGCGCTCAAGAAAGACGCCGCCGCTCGCTTGCAAACCGAACTGGCCGAGACCCGCAGCCGGGCCGCCACCGACATCGAGGCGGCCAAGGTGCAAGCCACTGCCGATCTCAAGGGTGAACTGGCCACGCTTGCCGTAGGGGCCGCTTCGGCCGTCGTGAACAAGAACCTCGACCCCGCTACCCAGACGCAGCTCATCGAGGACTACATCGCGTCGGTTGGCGCATCGTGAGTCAGGGCCGGTCGCACGCCTACGCCGGCGCTCTGCTGGTAGTGGCCCGCTCTGAGGGCAGCCTCGAGGAAGTGGAAGACGAGCTCTTTCGCTTCGCCCGGGTACTGGAGACCAACGACGAACTCCGCACCACCCTCACTGATGCGGCGTTGCCGGTAAGCCGGCGTCAGCAAATCGTGGAGGATCTTCTCGGCGGTCGGGCCAACCCGATCACCACTGCCCTGCTGTCGATGGTGGTGGGAACCGGTCGGGCCCGCGACCTCGCCGCCATCGTGGATGAGCTGGTACGGCTCAGCGCGGCGGAGGGCAATAAGGAACTCGCCGAGGTGCGCTCGGCTATCGAGCTCACCGACGACCAGAAGCAGCGTTTGGTAGTCGCCCTCGAGGCGGCCACCGGCAAGAAAGTGGAGCTGAAGGTGATCATCGACCCGTCCGTACTGGGCGGTCTCGTAGCCCAGGTGGGCGACACGGTGATCGACGGTTCGGTCAAGACCCGCCTCCAACAACTCCAGACCGCGTTCTGAACTCGCACCAAGACGACCAAGGAAGAGACCCCAGATGGCAGAGCTGACCATCAACACGGCGGACATCGCCGCTGCGTTGAAGAAAAACCTCGAGGGCTTCTCGCCCTCCACGGCGGCCGCTCAGGTCGGCCGCGTCATCGAGGTGGGCGACGGGATCGCCACCGTCTCCGGCCTGCCGGGCGTGGGTGTGAACGAACTCCTCGAGTTCGAAGGGGGCATCCGGGGCTTGGCCCTCAACCTCGACGAGGAATCGATCGGCGCCGTGATTCTGGGCGACGGCGGGGCGGTGCGGGAGGGCTCCACCGTAAAGGCCACCGGACAGATCCTGTCGGTACCGGCGGGCGACGGTCTTCTCGGTCGGGTGGTCGACGCGCTGGGTATCCCCGTGGATGGCAAGGGCCCGCTCACCAACGTTCACGACCGTCGCATGGAGATTCAGGCCCCGGGCATCATCGGCCGCAAGCCCGTGCACGAGCCGCTCCAAACGGGCATCAAGGCGATCGACGCCATGACCCCGATCGGCCGTGGCCAACGCGAACTCATCATCGGCGACCGCAAGACGGGCAAGACCACCGTGGCGATCGACACCATCATCAACCAGCGCGGCCTCGGCGTGAAGTGCATCTACGTGGCCATCGGACTCAAGGAATCCACCGTGGCCAATACGGTGGCCACCCTCGAGCAGTACGGCGCGATGGACTACACCGTGGTGGTCCTCGCCGGTGCCTCCGACCCCGCCCCCTTCAAGTACCTCGCCCCCTATGCCGGTTGTGCAATGGGGCAGTACTGGATGGAGAACGGCGAGCACGGCCTCATCGTGTACGACGATCTGTCCAAGCAGGCGGAGGCCTACCGCCAGGTGTCGCTCCTGCTGCGCCGCCCGCCGGGCCGCGAGGCCTACCCCGGCGATGTGTTCTACCTGCACAGTCGCCTGCTGGAACGGGCCGCCAAGCTTTCCGACGCCAACGGTGCCGGCTCGCTTACGGCGCTTCCGATCATTGAGACCAAGGCCGGCGACATCTCCGCCTACATCCCCACCAACGTGATCTCGATCACCGATGGGCAGATCTTCCTCCAGGATGACCTGTTCAAGTCCGGGGTACGCCCCGCCTTCGACACCGGCCAGTCGGTGTCGCGCGTGGGGGGTGCCGCACAGATCAAGGCCATGAAAAAGGCGGTGGGAACCCTCAAGGGCGACCTCTCGCAGTTCCGTGAACTCGAGGCTTTCGCCGCCTTTGGCTCCGAACTCGACAAGGTGTCGCAGGGCGCCCTCGACCGCGGCTATCGCCTCGTGGAACTCCTGAAGCAAAACCTCAACAGCCCCATGCCCGTGGAGGAGCAGGTGGTGTCGCTTTATGCCGCCACCAACGGCTATCTCGATCCGGTGCCAGTGGAAGACGTGACCCGCTTCGAGAAGGAGCTTCTCGAGTGGTTCCACGCTCGTCATGGCGGAATCCTCGATGGCATCAAGACCACCGGCGATATCGCCGACATCGGTGCCTTTGAGGCGGCCCTCCAGGGATTTGCCGATCAGTTCCAGGTGTCAGACGGTTCCGCCGTGGTCGTGGAGATCACCGTGCCCGCGGTGGTGGCGGCCGATGCCGTGCTGTCCGGCGAGGCATCGGAGTAGCGCATGGCCGGTGGTGCTGAGCGGATCCTGCGTCGACGCATCAAGTCGGTGCAGTCGACCAAAAAGATCACCAAGGCGATGGAACTCATCGCCGCCAGTCGGATCCTCAAAGCCCAGCAGCGGGTCAATGCGGCGCGTCCTTACAGCGAGCAGATCACCGAGGTGATTCGGAACCTGGCGGCGGCCGGAGCCGGCGGCGGTTCACCGCTGCTCCAGCAGCGTGACGAGATTTCCACGGTGGCTTTTGTTGCCGTGGCGGGCGACCGTGGTCTTTGTGGTGGCTATAACACCACCGTCATCCGCACCGTGGAGCGCGAGATGGCGCGCCTCAAGGCGGAGGGTCGGCAGACTCGCCTCATCACGGTGGGCAAGAAAGCCACCGGCTACTTCCGTTTTCGCGGGTTCGAGATCGACGATGCCTTCGTGGGCTTCTCGGATGAGCCCACCTACGAAGACGCTCGCCTCGTAGCCGACGCCGTCGTGCGGCGCTTCGAAGCCGGCGAGTACGACGCGGTGGAGATGTGTTACACCCAGTTCATCTCCGCCGGTGTGCAGCGGGTGCAACTCAAGCGCTTCATGCCGCTGGAAACCGATCTTCTCGATGCTGCCCCGAAGACCGAAGGACCCACCGCGGACTACGAGTTCGAGCCCGGTCCGGGCGAGATCCTCGATCGGCTCCTGCCCCGCTACGCCGAAGCCCGTCTGTACGCCGCTCTCTTGGAGGGCTCAGCGTCGTTTTTCGCCGCCCAGCAGCGGGCCATGAAGTCCGCCACCGACAACGCCGAAGAACTCATCACCAAACTCAGCCGCATCATGAACCGGGCCCGCCAAGATGCCATCACCACCGAGATCATGGAGATCGTCAGTGGTGCCGAAGCCCTGCGCGGCGGTCAGTCCGGTTCTTCCGACCTCCTCGCCGACAACGCCCTCGACGTGGCCATCATCGGCCCGTCCTCTCTCATCCGAAACTGATCCCCGGAGACATCGCCATGACTGTGACCGACCACCAGCCCCTCTTGAAAGACGGCCGCGTCGTTGCTATCGCCGGCCCGGTGATCGACGTTGAGTTCCCACCCGACGCCGTTCCTGCCATCAACACGCTGCTCGCCTTCGACATCATCATCGACGGCAAGCCGCTGCCGGTGCGGGCCGAAGTGGCCCAGCAGATCGGCGATAGCCGGGTGCGAGCGATCTGCCTGCGCCCCACCGATGGTCTCGTGCGCGGCACCATCGTCACGAACACCGGTCACGGTATGCAGATGCCCGTGGGTGATGCCGTGCTGGGGCACGTGGTCAACGTGATTGGTGAGCCCCTCGACGTGGCGGAACTCGATGCCAGCAAGATCGAGGACCGCTGGGACATCCACCGTCCCGCCCCGGACTTCGACACCCTCGAGCCGCAAAAGATCGTGTTCCCCACCGGCATCAAGGTGATCGACCTCCTCACCCCCTACCTGCAGGGCGGCAAGATCGGCCTCTTCGGCGGCGCTGGCGTGGGCAAGACCGTGCTCATCACCGAGATGATCAACCGGGTGGCGTCGCAGTTCGGCGGTGTTTCGGTATTCGCCGGCGTGGGCGAGCGCACCCGAGAGGGAACCGACCTGTTCTTGGAGATGGGCGAGACGATCATGGGTGACGGTGTTACCCGCGTGCTCGACAAGGCGGCGTTGGTGTTCGGCCAGATGGACGAGCCGCCGGGCGTTCGCCTGCGAGTGGCTCTGGCGGCCCTCACGATCGCCGAGTATTTCCGCGATGTGAAGAACCAGGACGTGCTCTTGTTCGTCGACAACGTGTTCCGCTTCGTGCAGGCCGGTTCCGAGGTGTCCACCCTGCTCGGTCGTATGCCCTCCGCCGTGGGCTACCAGCCCACCCTGGCCGACGAGATGGGTGAGCTACAGGAGCGCATCACCTCCACCCGAGGCCGTTCCATTACGTCCCTGCAGGCGGTGTACGTGCCGGCCGATGACTACACCGACCCGGCGCCGTTCACCACCTTCACCCACCTCGATGCCACCACCGAGCTGTCGCGCGATATCGCCGCTCTGGGTATCTACCCGGCGGTGGACCCCCTCTCGTCCACCTCTACCATCCTCGCCCCCGAGATCGTGGGCGAACGTCACTACAACGTGGCCCGCCGCGTGCAGGAGATTCTCCAGCGGTACAAGGAGTTGCAAGACATCATCGCCATCCTGGGGCTCGATGAACTCTCCGAAGAAGACCGCATCACGGTGGCGCGGGCCCGCAAGATTCAGCGGTTCTTGTCGCAGCCGATGTTCGTGGCCAAGAACTTCACCGGTCTCGATGGTGTGTTCACCCCGGTTGAGGAGACGGTGGATTCCTTCGAGCAGCTGGTCAACGGCGACCTCGATGATCTCCCGGAGCAGGCGTTCCTCAACGTCGGTGGCGCCGACTCCGTTCGGGCCAAGGCCGCCGAGCTCCTGAAGTGACCCTGCACATCGAGGTCGTGTCGCCCGAGCGCATCCTGTGGACCGGTGACGCCCATCACGTGATTGCGCGCACCACCGGCGGTGGTGAAATTGCCTTTCTGACGGGCCATGCTCCCTTCGTGGGTGCCCTCGACATCGGCACCGTGCGGGTGCATGGCGAGGATGGCACCGAAGAGATCATCGCCGTCCACGGAGGGTTCGTGGAGGTCAGCCACGATCGGGTGACGGTGCTCTCTGACGTGGCCGAAGTGGCCAGCATGATCGACATCGATCGGGCCCGGTCGGCGGCCGAGCGGGCCGAGACCTCCTTACGGTCGGAGCACGACGTCGAAGTTGACGCTGCGTTGCGGCGGGCCCGGGTGCGTATCGAGACTGCCACCGCGTCGGTCAACGCCGGCCGATAGCACGAGCGGTATCCTGAGCCGTGGCTCGCCAGCGGCTCGGGGTTGTCTTAGTGATACCCCAACCCGTAGCTCCCTGGGTAAACGGCCTGCGCCGGGCTCTCGGGGATCAGGTCCGGAGCCGTATCGAGCCCCACCTCACCCTGGTACCCCCGATCGAGGTGGCTGAGAGGGATCTTCCGACCGTTTTTGCCGCCGTGCGCCGGGCGGCGGTCGGCGTGGACCCGCAGTCGCGGCGGTTGGGGCCACTCGATGCCTCCAGCGTCGTTTGGCGCTGGGAGCGCTCGGTGCTTCCCGGTGGGGGGCCACAATGATCAACGTCCCCCGCCCCACCGGTCCTCCCACCCTCGAGTGGTTCGACCGGCCGGGACCGTGGCTGGTCATCTGCGGAGCGGTCTACCTGCCCTTTACCCTGGCGGGATTCGGTACCGAAATTGACGTGCCCAATGTGTTGCGGTCGGGTCGTTCGTTGGTGGAGGACGGCCGCTACCAGATGTCTCGGGGCCCGGGGTCGGCGGTGTACGAGGCGGGTACGGGGGTGTTGGAGCGCATCGGTGGCTCGGTCCTCGTGAACCTGGCCAGTTTGGGGTTCGCCCTCTTGTGCCTGTGGTGTATCCAGGCCCTCCTGCGGGCCGACGGCGCCCGCTGGGGGACCGGGGGCATGTTGGTGCTGGCTACCAACCCGTGGTTTTGGATTGCCGCCACCAGTCTGGGGGATTTCACCTGGGCACTCGGGTTGGGGCTGTCGGGCGCGGTGGCCTCACAGCGTTCTCGGCCAGTGGCGGCGGGAGTGTTGTGGGGCCTGGCCCTCGGATGCCGGGTCTCCACGCTGCTCGTGGTGGTGGCCTGGATCGTTGCGCAATACACGGGTCGCCCACCGCATCGGGTGCGCAAGGCGGAAACGGCCCGCACCCTGGTGGTGTTTGGGGTGGTGGGGGTGATGTGTTTCCTGCCTCCGTGGCTGGAGGCGGATCGCACGATGGGCTTTGTCACCAACCAACTCGCCACCGCGGGTTTCGTGGGCCATCTCGGTCGGTGGGCCACGAAGAATCTGGCGGTGGTCGGTCTGCTCGCCGGCGTGGTGCTGATCGTTGGCGCCCGAGGTCTCCTCGACGGTTTGCGGCGGTGGCCGTCATCAATGGTGGTGCGCTTCGCGGTGATCATGGGGGTGCTGACCGAAGTGCTGTTCTTCCGTTTTCCCTTCAAGCCCCTCCATCTCCTGCCGGCCGTGGCGGCGCTGGCTCTCTGGGTGGGGTCCTCGCCGTTGCTCACCCGCCGCTGGATCGGGGCCCTGCTGGTGGCCCAACTCAGTGCCGGTGTGCTGGGCTTCACGGTGGCAACCCCGGATGTGGTCAACAACGCCCGCTCGGGTCGTTGGGCGCCCGATGTGACGAGTGGGATTGTCCTCACCGACGTGCGCTGTCGGATGGAGGACCGACGCGATGCTCCCTGGCCGGACCCGTCCTCGCCGGCGGCGGTGGTGCGGGCGGCCAGTAATGCCAACTGTCAGAGCACCTCCTGGCGGGTGCCCTAGCCGCCCGCAAAGGGGGCGGCGACCGTTGCGCCCAAAGCCGGACTGGTTCTATCGTTGGCCGCGTGTGGGCGGCGTCAGTAACGCGAGCGGGCCGCGCCGTCGCTCGAGGATGGGCGGCGGCGGGTAGATCCACCGGCGCGCCTCGGGTCGCCGGATGACACGCCCGCGGGCGGCGTGCCTGGCGGTAGCGGTGGCTCTCCTACTGGTGGTGGCCGGGGGAGCGGGAGCGCAGGAGAGCGGCGGCAACGCCGAGGCCGGCGCCGGCACCATTGATGGCGGGGTGCGGGTGACGGTGATCAAAAGTGGTGGGTCGTATCGCGTGGGGGCGGTATCAGGCGGGGGACCTTCCGGCCCCTCGGGCCCGTTGTCGGGCTGCACGTGGACGGTGATCTTCGCACCGGACCTGTCCGAGGCGCCCTACGGATTGCCGGTGAGTCCGCAGCGGAATCCCGATGACCAGTTCGCGTTGCTTGTCTGCAACGGCACCACCCTCCGCGGGATCTGGGTGGCTACGTCGGACATCGTGGATTTGGATGCGGTGGCCGCCGCGGAAGCGTCGCGGTATGTGAAGGACGTGCTGGTGCCCCAGGTCGGTATCGGGGTGAACCCGGCTATTCGCGGTCTGGTGGGCCTGAGGTCCTGGTTCTGGATCGACGGATTCACCGGTATCGCCACGAGCCCGGCGATTACCGCCTTCGGTGTCACCATCGATGTGCGGATGTTCTCAAACTTGGTGGTGTGGAACTTCGGTGACGGCCACGAGTGGCGCGGCGATCTGGGCCGGACCTATCCCGTCCCCTCCACGGTGCAGCATGGCTACCAGCGCCACGGGTCTTACCCGGTGGTCGCCGTGATTCATCTGGTGCCGGAATATCGCGTGGATGGCGGTCCCTGGCTACCGCTCGCGGGCCTGGAGGCCCGGGCCTCGGCGCAGCATGACGTAGAGCAACGTCAGGCCATCATCACCGGTGGCTAGCGCCCCTGAGGACTACTCGAAGTCGATGGAGGCGTAGTTCCTCAGTTTGGCCAGGCGGTGGCGGGCGTTGACTTGGCGGACGGTGCCGGACTTGCTCCGCATCACGAGCGACTGGGTGGTAGCCCCCCGACTGTCGTAGTGCACGCCCTTGAGCAGTTCGCCATCGGTGATTCCGGTGGCCGAGAAGAAGCAGTTGTCTCCGGCCACGAGGTCCTCGATGGTGAGCACCTTGGCGAGGTCGTAGCCCTTGGCGATGGCCGCCATTCGCTCCTCGTCGTTACGGGGCCAGAGGCGGCCCTGTTGCTCGCCGCCCATGCACTTGAGGGCCGCGGCGGTGATCACGCCCTCGGGGGTACCCCCGATGCCGAGCAGGATGTCGGCCCCGGAATCATCCCACGCCGTGGAGATGGCGCCGGCGACGTCGCCATCGGGAATGAGGCGGATTCGGGCACCCGCGGCGCGCACCTCGGCGATCAGGTCCTCGTGACGAGGGCGGTCGAGGATCACCGCGGTGAGGTCGCGCACGGCGGAACCTTTGGCCTTGGCCACTGCGATGAGATTTTCAGTGGCGGTGCGGGTGATATCGATCACGCCCACACAATCCGGACCCACCGCAATCTTCTCCATGTACATGCAAGGACCCGGATCGAACATGGTGCCCCGCTCGGACACGGCGATCACGGCGATGGCGCCGCCGCGGCCCAGCGCGGTGAGGGTGGTTCCATCGATGGGATCCACGGCGATGTCGGTGGACATCGGGCTGCCATCGCCCAGACGCTCCCCGTTGAAGAGCATGGGGGCATCGTCCTTCTCACCCTCGCCGATCACGACGATGCCGTCCATCGGGACGGTGTCGAGCACGATCCGCATGGCATCGACGGCGGCCCCATCGGCACCGTTCTTATCGCCTCGGCCCATCCAGCGACTGGCGGCTAAGGCAGCGGCTTCGGTGGTGCGCACCAGTTCGAGGGCAAGGTTCCGGTCGGGGCGCTGCTTCTCGGTCATGCCTCAGGGTACAAGACGGAGGCGGTTGGCTTCAGCGGCACCACCTCCTGGGCCACTTGCGCGAGGCTATGGGGATGGGACTGTTGGCGCGGGGTGGTGGCGAAGAAGACGAAGAGCGAGGGGAGGTCTCCATCGCGGGGATGGGCGAGATGGGTGGTGGACCCCCGTCGGAGACCGAATACGTGCTCGATGAGTGGAGTGAGCAGGACCGCCACATTCTCCGGGAACGGATGGAGACACTCGGGGTGCCCCACCGCTGGGAAGGGGCCACCGTGGTGGTGGCGAGTGCCGACGATGCCTGGACCGAACGAGTGATGGATCAGGTGGAGGCCGACCTCGACGATGCCGAAGCCGAGGTGGCATCGGGGACGGTTGGCTACGACCTCACGGAGTGGGACGACGACAGTTGCAAACAACTGATGGACTTCCTGGAGGCCGAAGGCATCTCGTACCAACTCGATGAAAACGAACTCTTCGTGGATGTGATGCATGAAGAGCGCACCGACGAACTGGTGACGGTGGTCCTGGACCCCCTTGCCATTGTGCTTCCCGCCGATGGCGGCATCGATGTGATGAGTGAACTGTTCGTGGCTGCCGATCGCCTGGCCAATGATCCCAGCGACCAGGCCGGACGCAAAGCTCTGCCGGTGGCGGTGCGTCAGGCCGTGGTGCAGGGAGCCCCCTACGGTATGGATGCCCCCTGGTGGAAGGGCGTGGTGACCCAGGCCCAGGCGGTGGTCGCTCTGATGGAGACTCCCGAGGCCGACGAAGATGAAGTGGCGGCACTCGCCGGGGCCCTGCGGGACCACCTCCGTCCCGTTATCTAGCGTGGCGCTCGCCGGAGGCCCATCGGGCAGCGGCCGATAGATTGAGCGGGTGATTCTGGCCGAGTTGGAGATCTTCCACTCGCGCCCCATCGCGCCTACCCGCCGGGTGGCCCTCGGGCAGCAGCATCTTCCCGTTGCCCCCGCCCCCGGCTACGGCGGCCTGCTCCTGGCGGGGATCGTGGCCAACTTCATACCCCAACTCGACCCCGACCTGTTCGACGATCTCGATCGCCTGACCCGTCAACTCCAAGAGGGCATGCGGATCCCGCAACCCCGCCTGCGGTACCGGTTCCAGCAGGATCGCGTGGGCCTCACCCGCAGCGTCCATCAACTCATTGGTGGCGGTAAAGACATCGAGTTCGAGTTTGCCGAAAAGGGGGCGGCCGCTCAGCACATCCTGGCGGCGGTCTACTCGGCGGGCCAGTTGTCACCGGGCCCGCTAGGTCGAGTGATGGATGGCATCCGCTTGGGTATGCGGTGGTCGGGTGCCCTCGACGGGCGCTTCGTGGGCTACCTGTCGGGCGGGGAGCGAGGCCACCACCGGTTCCAGGGCGCCGGGCAGGATCCGGTCCAATGGGCGCTGGGGATTCTCGACCTCATTGAGGTGCCCAGCCGGTCTTCCCTCCAGCACCAGTTTCGTGATCTCGTGCGCCGCGCTCACCCCGACCATGGGGGTGATCACGGCGATGCCGCCCAACGGATCGCCGATCTCACCGAGGCGCGCCGGATCCTCCTGGCTTCATGACCCCCCCCAAGGCCCCGGCGGGGGCGGCGCTGTTGTTCCCCGGGGCAGGAAGTTCAGCCGATCACCCCAGCCTGGTGGCGATCGAACACGCGTTAGCGCCCCTGCCGGTGCACCGACGCGACTTTCCCTACCGGCGGCAAGGCCGTCGGGCTCCTGATCGCGCCCCGGCGTTGCTGGCCTGTGTGGTGGAGGAAGCCGCTCGGCTCGCTCAGGAAGCAAGGGTGGCGCGGCGGCGCATCGTGCTGGGCGGTCGATCCATGGGCGGACGCATCTGCTCGATGGCGGCGGCCGATGGCCTGCTCGCCGCCGCGTTGGTGCTCATCTCCTACCCGTTGCACCCGCCGGGAAAACCGGATCGCCTCCGCGTCGAACACTTTCCCGCGCTGGCGATGCCGTGTTTGTTTCTCTCCGGTACCAGGGACCCGTTCGGCACTCCCGCCGAACTCGAGCATCACACGGCCGTGATCCCCGGGCCCGTTACCCATGTGTGGGTGGAGGGTAAGGGTCATGACCTCCGAGGAGAGGACTCCTTTATCGCAGCCACGGTCGCTCAGTGGATCAGCGCTTCGTGGAGCTCCGCCACGCTCGCGTGAGTCTCGACCGATCGGGGTTAGGGGAGGATTTCCACGGGGGTGCCGAGGGGGATGCCGATCTCCTCGACGATTCTGCTGATCACCTTGTTGTCGAGACGGATGCACCCACTCGACACGTCGGTGCCCAGGGCAGCGGGATCGTTGGTGCCGTGGATACCGATTACACCGGTGCCCCCGTTGAAATTTGTGAGCACGTCAGAAAAGCCCGACAGTCCGTAGGCGTAGGTGCCGTACGGACCGTTCTGATTCGGTGGCCGGAGGAGTTCCTTCACGTAGTAGACCCCCCCCGGGGTGGGCCGATCGGCGCGACCCACACCCACGGGTTCATCCAACACAATCTCATCGCCGGCGAACAACCGCAGCCGATGATCGGTGAGGCTCACCTCAATGCGGTTGTTGATGCTCGACACCTCGACGTCGTCGGCGTCTACCCAGCCCGTGCTGCCGTTGGGCCGCAGGGGCAGGTACACCTCGTATCGGCCCTTCACCGGCACCACCTTCTTCACCAGGAACACGATGGGGATGCCCGGCGCGGAGGTGGCCTCGGCAGTGGTGATCACGCCGGCCTTGAACCGCTCGGTGGGGGTGGCGATCGTGGCGTCGTCAAAAATCTGAATCGACGTTCCCTGGGCCTGAGCGGCCACGGCCGGGATGGTGATCCCCGCCGTGGGCTCGGTGACCACGGTGGCGGTAGTGGTAGTGGTGGTGCCTAATTGGCCGAGTTCCGGGCGCTCACCGGCACAGGCCCCGAAGAAAAGGAGAGCGGCGAGGGGTACGCGCCGGAGGGTGGCTCGACCATGGAAGTAATGGATGCCCACCCCTTCACGTTAGTGCTGGGTGTCGCCCCCCAGGGAGCGGGGCAGCGCGGAAATCTGATCTTCCGGATTGATGTCCTCAAGTTCGCGGTGGGCCGTTTCCGGATAGGCCGCCAACACCAATGCGGCCATCATCATCGGACCGATGGCCAGGACCATAAGGGCTGGGCCCAGGCCGTCCCACCGGGCGGAGAGCACACCGGCGGCCAGGAGGCCGACCACGCTGCCTCCCACCCCCACGATGGTGATGATGCCGTTGGCTTTGCCCCGCAGTGACGTAGGGAAAAGCTCGGGTCCGTACACACCGAGCGCGGGTACCACCATCGCCCCGGTTATGGATCCCATCACCGACAGCGCCCACATTGGCCAACCTTGGGCTAGGACCATCGCCACCGTGAACGCCACCCCTCCAATGGTGCCGATGGCGCCAACCTGTCGACGGCCGCGGGTGTCGGCCAGTCGACCGCCCATCACGATGCCAATCCCCCCGGGGGTATTGGTGAGTAAGAGGAACAGACTGATGCGGGCCGCGCTGAAGCCGCGTTCGTTGCGGAGGAACTCGTTCATCAACTGTGAAGCCGGTGCCGTGAACAAGGCGAGCAGGAACGCTGAGGCGGCCAGCAACCCCAGGCGGCGGCCATGGCCCTTGATGCCAGCACGGGCATGAGGAACCGTGAAACGTTGGCTCTCCGGCAGCACGCGGGCGATACGCAGGAGCACCGGGAGGAACAGCAGGGGGAGCACGAAGATCACGCGCCATCCCGTTGCGCTGGTATCCGCGAGGGGGAGGGCGAAGAGCACCAGACCCGCCCCCAGCGCGCCGGTGACCGACAACAGGCTGATCCCGAAGGCTCGCGATCCCGAGGGCATCTCCTCCACGGCCACGATGGTGAGCAGGATGACCGAGGCGGTGACGGCGCCCCGCACCAGTGCCTGCAAGATGCCCAGCGTCAGGAGATTGGGAGCAAAGGCGCTCAGAGCGGAGAGCCCGCAGGCGGCGGTGGTCGCCCACAGCAGCACCCGACGACGACCGCGCCGGTCGGCGAGGGCGGCGAGGGCTAGGGCGCCGAGTACCCCGATGCGCACGGCCGCCAGCGTGGCGCCCTGGGCGGGCCGGCCGGCTCCGAACTCGTCGGCGGCGAAGGTGATGGTTTGGGTGAGTGCCGAACCCAGATAGCCGAGCATCACCGCCAGCAAGGTGAGGCTGCCCATCACGGTGGCCGTGCGGGCATTGGTGGTCTCCGGTGGGAACCACCAGGGCCGGTGTCCGGGGATGACCTGGCCGGCGAGGGCGCGCCGATAGAGCCACGGGAATGGCCCCCAGACGAGGGGGGCCACCTCGTAGTTGATGCGTTCTTCCACCGTGGCATCGGCCCCGGTGTGCAACATGCGTTCGTAGGTCGTGAACGGTCCTGAGATGGCGACGAACCGGTCCGCGCCGTCGGCGATCTCCACCACCACGTCGTGGCGCGGTTGGCGGGCGAGGTCGAGGCCCGGCGGCGGGATGGTGCGAAGGAGGAGGGTCAACGGCAAGTGGGGAACGGGAGGGGAACTTAGCGGGGTGCGGGTTCGTCCGGCGGAGGTAATTCGATGGCTTCGGCCTCGGCTTCGGCGCCGAAGCGGTTGGCGCGACGGTTAGTGATGGCCAGCAGCACGGCGAAGAGCGCCACGGGGGCAAGGACCATCCCCATCTCGTCCCAGCCACCTTGGTGGCCCAGCACGAGCGTCAAACGCGCCACCGATACCGTCACCCGAGTACCACTACGACACCGGCGCCCATCGTAGTGCTCAGTGCGGCCGCCGTGACCACCGTGGCGCGTGCCGCACGGGAGCGGGTCACGAGCGACAGGGCGGTGTCGTGAAACACGACGAGCGCCGCCAGATTGCCGACCGCCACCAGAGCCAACTCGCTCCAGCGAAGCCAACTCTGGGTTCGCAACCCGTAGTCGATGGTGCCGTTGACGGTCCCAAAGAGGTCGTTGCCTCGCCCGAGCGGGTCCGAGGCAAGGATGAGGGCGTTCCGTCCCTCCGTCAGCAGCAACGAGAGATCGTGGGCGAGGAACCATCCGGTGGCCAAGGGGATGAGGGCCACCCCCAGGGGTGCGGCGAGTCGGAGGGTCTGACCCCGTTCGGCCACCCACACCACCAGGAGATAGAGCGCCGCCACCATGAGGGTCGCCCAGGCCAGCCCGGCAGTGTCGAGCAGGGTCCGCCCCCAGCCCCGACTGGAGCCGAGCAAGTCGACCCAACGGTTCGATTCCGCCAGCAGGTCGAACGTGACGCCCCCGAGCCACACGGTCATGAGCGGCGCGATTCCCGGCGGCAGCGGCCCCCGAGCACCCCAGGGTGAGACCCGAGCGACCGTGGACGACAGCGCGCCGAAACCCTCTCCGGTGGCGAGCCATCGGTGCCCCCATCGCCAACCGGTCCCCAACGCCGCCGCCGAGTAGAGGAGCAGGAACATCGCTAGCGCCCGCGGTGACCCCGGGCGGTAGTAGGCGAGGAAGTACCAGATGAAGCTGAAGAGGAAGGCCGCCGCCACCCACGGGGGAGCGGTTCTTTCGGCAGGCTGGCGGGTACCGAGGGGAAGTAGTCGGACCACGGTGGCGAAGGGGTTGACCCAGCGGAAGACATCCCCGCAGAGCACACAACTCAGCGGCAGGCCCACCCAGAACACAACCCCCACCACCCATGGGGTGGGGTTGCCGGCCTGGGTATTGACACCGGCCAGTGCGATAACGAGCACCAGGGCCAACAAGAGGATGCCCGCCACCCCGCCGGCGAGTGGCGTATCGGGGGCGGGCCGGGCTTCGGCGGGGTGGAAACGGGCGAGACGAGCCGAAGGCCACCACGCCCACAACACCAATGCGGTGATCACCAGGGCGGCCGCGCCGCCATAGCCCAGGAGTAGGGGCTCGGGGAGGGCATCCCCCCCGGCGTTGTGGGCACTTGCCGGCGCGGCCATCATCACCACGGCCCCCACCGTGGTGAGCGACCCGAATACGGCTCGGGAGAGAAGGCCGCGACGGGCACCAGGGGGGACGCGGCGGGAAGACATGGGCAAGACCCTACGAGGCAGGGAGCGGGAACAGGGAGCGGGAACAGGGAGCGGGAACAGGGAGCGGGTTGGAGGTGTTGACCCTCATGAAGTGGTTCGGTGCTGCTCCGCGGCGCGATCATGGCTCTGGCCCTTGAAGGAGTCCCTGTGTTTGAAGAGAAGGTGCAAACCACTATCGAAGCTATTCGTCCGGCCATTCAGGCCGACGGCGGCGACATCTTCCTGCATAGCGCCGATGCCACCACCGGGATCGTGCAGGTCGAACTCGTAGGGGCCTGCGTGAGTTGCCCCGCTTCCACCGTCACCCTTAAGGCGGGCATCGAGCGGATCCTCAAGGACCGCGTGGAAGGCGTTACCGAGGTGGTCAACATTGGGGAGACCCTCGCCGATGGCACCCCCGTGTCGCTCTGACGATTCGGTAGCGTTGGGCACTCATGGCCGATGATCCCGCTGACCTTGTCCAACGCGCCCGGTCCGGCGACCGCGCTGCGTTGGCGCGTTTGCTGACGTTGGTGGAACGCGGCGGCCCGGTGGCTCGGGAGGTGGGACGGTGCACCCATCCGTGGGCCGGGCAGGCCTACACAGTGGGGGTCACGGGCGCGCCTGGCGCGGGAAAGTCCACGCTTACCAATGCGTTGATCATGGAGGCGCGGGGGGCGGGGGAGTCCATCGCCGTGCTGGCGATAGATCCTTCTTCGCCGTTTTCGGGCGGAGCCATCCTCGGGGATCGGGTGCGCATGGCCGACCATGTCAGCGATCGGCGGGTGTACATCCGCTCCATGGCCACTCGCGGGCATCTCGGCGGTCTTTCCCTGGCCACCCTCGAAGCCGTGCGAGTGCTCGACGCCGTGGGTTGGCCGTGGGTGGTGATCGAAACCGTGGGTGTTGGGCAGGTGGAGGTGGAGGTGGCTGAAGCCGCCGACACCACCGTGGTGGTGGTGAACCCTGGCTGGGGCGATGCCGTGCAGGCCAACAAGGCCGGTCTGTTGGAGATTGCGGATGTGTTTGTGATCAACAAGGCAGACCGCCCGGGGGTGGAGGAAACCCGCGGCGACCTCGAACGGATGCTGGATCTCACCGACGCCGGCGGGTGGCGACCCACAGTGGTGACTACCCACGCGCTCACCGGTGGTGGGGTACATGAATTATGGGAGGCCATCGGGGCCCACCGCGCCCACCTTGAAGCGACTAACACCCTGGCGTCGCGTCGCGCCGCCCGAGTGGGAGCCGAACTCACCCGTATTCTGATGGCGCTGTTGCTCGAGCGGGCCCAGGCCACCGCCGGGGTGGCGCTCGATGAGCTGACCGAAGCCGTGGTCAATCGAACGATCGACCCGTGGACCGCCGCCGGGCAACTGCTTGTCCCCGAGTAGCGTCCCGGCTATGTCGCCGCTGCCCCTTGTCACCGTAGAGCGCCGAGACGACGGCGTCGCCGTCTTGCGCCTCGACAACCCTAAAGTCAACGCCCTGTCGATGGAGTTACTCCATCAGTTGGAAGTTGCCGCCTCGGCCTTGCGGGACGATCCGCCCGGCGCGGTGGTGGTCACAGGGGGCGACCGCATCTTCGCCGCTGGGGCCGAGATTTCTGAGTTCCGTTCGGTGGAAGCGCCTGAGGAGGTCATCACCCGGGCCGAAGCCCAGTTGATCGGGCAGTGTTTCCTGAGGGCACTGAACGCGGTGGCCGACATTCCCCGGGCCACCTTCGCCGCTATTTCCGGATTCGCCCTCGGCGGGGGTTGCGAGTTGGCGCTCGCCTGCGACTTCCGGATCGTCAGCGACAAGGCCAAACTTGGACAACCGGAGATCCTCCTGGGGATCATTCCCGGGGGTGGCGGCACGCAACGCCTTGCCCGATTGGTGGGCCCGGCCCGGGCGAAGGACCTGATCTTTTCCGGGCGACAGGTGCGGGCCGAGGAGGCGTTGGCGATGGGTTTGGTGGATGAGGTGGTGCCGTCCGCCGAGGTATTCGACCGGACCGTGGCGCGCGCCGCCGCCCTGGCTACCGGAGCAGTGGTGGCCCAAGGATTCGCCAAACGGGCCATCGACCGGGGCCTGGACATCACTCTCCACGGTGGCCTTGACCTCGAGCAGCAACTCTTCGCCGAGGTGTTCAGTACCCACGATGCCCGCATCGGGGTGCAGTCGTTCCTGGAGTTCGGTCCCGGGCACGCCCACTTCACCGGCACCTGAAGCCAGCCATGACGCTCCCCATCGAGCCCATCGACTCGCGCTGGTATCAGCAAGCCGTTTTCTACGAGGTATTCGTGCGCGGGTTCTTCGACTCCGGCAACGACGGCTCTGGTGATATTGGCGGCCTGATCGAAAAGCTCGACTATCTCGAGTGGCTCGGCATCGACTGCCTCTGGCTGCTTCCGTTCTTCGCCTCACCTCTGCGCGATGGTGGCTATGACATCGCCGATTTCTATCGTGTGCTACCCGATTACGGAACCATGGACGATGTTCGTGAGTTGATCGAACAAGCGCACCAGCGGGGGATGCGCGTCGTCGCCGACATGGTGATCAACCACACCTCTGACCAGCATCCCTGGTTTCAGGAGAGCCGACAGGACAAGACCAACCCCAAGGCCGACTGGTATGTGTGGGGCGACGACGACCGCCGCTGGGGCGATGCCTCAGTGCTCTTCGTAGACACGGAGACATCGAACTGGGCGTACGACCCGGTGCGGGGACAGTACTTCTGGCACCGCTTCTTCCACCATCAGCCCGACCTCAACTACGACAACCCCGACGTGGCCGATGCCATGCTCGACGTCGTGCGGTTTTGGCTGGATTTGGGCCTGGATGGGTTTCGCCTCGACGCCGTGCCGTACCTCTTCGAGCAGGACGGCACCAACGGCGAGAACCTCCCCGAAACCCATGCGTACTTGCGGCGCCTCCGGCAGCTGGTGGATGAGCACTACCCGGGCCGGGTGTTATTGGCCGAAGCCAACCAACGGCCCGAACAGTTGGTGGACTACTTCGGCCGCGACGGCGATGAATGTCATATGTGCTTTCACTTCCCGCTCATGCCGCGCCTGTTCATGGCGGTGCGGCGGGAGGACCGTCATCCCATTACCGAGATCTTGGCGGCGACTCCGCCGATTCCCGATGGCGGCCAGTGGGGGATCTTCCTGCGCAACCACGACGAACTCAGCCTCGAGATGGTGACTGATGAGGAGCGTGCCTTCATGTACGCCGAGTACGCCAGTGACCCGCGTATGCGCCGCAACGTGGGCATTTCCCGCCGCTTGTTCCCCCTGCTGGACAATAACGAAACCCTCGCCCGTCTCTTCCATGCCCTGTTGTTGTCGCTGCCGGGGAGTCCGGTGCTCTACTACGGCGATGAGATCGGGATGGGCGACAACATCTTGTTGGGGGACCGAGACGGGGTGCGCACCCCGATGCAGTGGACGCCGGACCCCAACGGGGGTTTTTCCAAAGCGGAGGCGACACAGCTCTACCTACCGGCGGTGGAGGATCCGGTCTATGGCTTCGCCACGGTGAACGTGCAGGCCCAGCAACGCGATACGTCGTCGTTCCTGCATTGGCTGCGACGGCTTCTCCAGGTGCGTCGGGAGTATCCCGTGTTGGGCACTGGTTCCCTAGAGGTGCTGCCCGTTGACAATCCGGCGGTCCTGGCCTATCTGCGGCGCGACGAGCACCAGAGCGTGCTGTGCGTTCATAACCTCAGCCGGCTTCGGCAACTCGGCGAGTTGATGCTGTCCGACTGGGCCGGTCAGATTCCCGTCGAGGTCACGGGCGGGGTGGCCTTCCCGCCTATTGGTGCATTGCCCTACGTCATCACGCTGGCCCCGCACGGTTGGTACTGGTTCATTCTGGACCATCCCGGATCACCCGCCACGAGGTGACAACGGGGCCACCAAGTCTTTCCTGGCTGCGGGTCCCGAACGCGCCGAAGGGCGGACCGCTGCTGCGATCCGCCCTTCGGGTGGGAGCAACCCGTAGTGGCGTTAGGCGACGCGACGGATGGGCGACTGCACGCCGAGGGTCTCGTCTCCGGCGGCCCGCTCATGGGTGAGCCAGGTGAACATGGCTCGCCAGGCGACGGTCAGGCCCGCCACGAGGAACCCGGTCATCCACAGGCCGGTGCGCTCGTCGCGCACCTCGATGCCGAAGCCTTCGAAGAGCGAGTAGTCCAGTATCAACACGGCGCCGATGGCCACTACGAAGGTACCGAGTGAGCGAAAGCGCTCGATGCCCGGCACGTTGTCGACCACAAAGTCGACCAGTTTCAAGGTAGCGAGGGCCAACATGACCACGATTGCGAAGCTATACATTCCGACCTCCTAAGGGCGGTGACGACTTCTCCACTCGCCGGTTCAGACTCCAAATGGACCGAAAGGTTGCATGAAGATTCGGCGTCGATCCCGACACAGTCTCGCAATGCGTCTGCCGTCGTGGTCCTGACACCTCGTCGCGGGGCCCTCCCACTAGCGTTCACCCTCGTGGATACCGCCATCCAGACCTGTTACCGCCACCCGGATCGTCGGGCGGGCGTGATCTGCCAGCGCTGCGATCGGCCGATCTGTCCCGACTGCATGCATCAGGCATCGGTGGGCTTCCACTGCCCCGAATGCACGAAGCAGGGCGCCCAGAAGGTGATCAGTGCCCGCTCCCTGAGGCCGCCGAGGCCGGTGGCCACCTTCATGCTGATCGGGATGAACGTGATGGTCTACCTCGTTGGCATAGGTTCCGGCGGCACTACGAAGGGAGCGTTCATCCGCAACGGTGGCCTGGTTTCGGGGGGGGAGGGGCTATCGGCCTTCGGGGTGGCCAACGGCGAGTGGTATCGGCTGGTCTCCTCGGGGTTCCTGCACGCCGACTTCTTGCATCTGGCGTTCAACATGTTCGTGCTCTATCGATTGGGGCAGTTGCTCGAGCCAGTTGTGGGCCGAGGCCGGTTCGTACTCCTCTATTTCGTGGCGATGCTCGGGGGGGCCCTCGGGGTGATGATCATCGATCCCAGCAGTTTCACGGTGGGAGCCTCAGGAGCGGTGTTCGGGCTCATGGGCGTGGCGGTGGCGGTGTTCCGCGCCCGGGGCATCAGCATCATGGATTCCGGGCTGGGTGCCACCATCATGTTGAACCTCGTCTTTACTTTTGCCGTGCCCAACATTTCCGTGGGGGGGCATGTGGGTGGCCTGATCGTGGGTTTCCTCGCCGGTTGGGTCCTCACCGACTTTGGTCCGCGCGTGTTGAAGGACCCCACGGTGATCGTGGGTGCAGTGGTGGCCATTGGGTTGGTGGCCGGTAGTGCCTCGATCGTCCTCGCCGGCGCGGGGTAGCGGGCGGGCTTAGAAGCGGGCGGCCAAGCGGGAGAGGTTGCGACGCCATACCCAGCGGAGTAGCGGGGCGGCGAGGAAGGCCCCCACTGGGCCGCCCAGCCAGATCGGGTACACCAGGGTTTCGCTCCACTCGAAGGTGGTGCCGCCCCCTGCTACCGGCTGCAGGGTGAAGCGACCGGTGCCGGTGACCACCCCGGAATGACGAACCCCCATCACCCGCGCCGGTTCCCACTCGGTAATCTCCATCACGTCGGTCAGTTTGAACGGACCGATTTTGGTTTTGCACTCGAAGGTGGTTCCCACCCCGGCGGTGGTAAGCGAGGTGAAACGAATGGCGATGGCGTCGGCCATCCAGTCGACGTGGCTGGCGATCTGGCTGACATCGGCCCATACCGCCTCGGGGGAAGCGTCGAGGATCGTGCCGATACGAATGTGGGTCACCCTGCAAGGGTATCGGCGCACCATCTCCGCCGGTCGTGCCGCGGTGGTTGCCGGTGTCGGCCCTCAGGCGGAGCGCACGGTGGCGGCGGCGGCTTCGAGCACCAAGCCGGTGCCGCACAGTCGACCCTCGGTATCATCGGGGCCGACGAGTTGCAGACTGGCCGGGAAACGCCCGGCGGCGGGAATGGGAAGGGCGAGGCTGGGGTGACCGGCGAGGTTGACGCCGATGCTCGCGCCGCGGGTATTGGGGGTGGGGGCATCGAGGAGGGGTGGGAACTCCACCATGGCGGGCCACGCCAGAACGGGTGCCTGCTGGAAGGCGGCGGCTAATTCAGAGCGCCACCGCGTGCGGTGGACCAGCGCCTTGCGATAGGTAGCCCCGGTCACGGCCTGGGCCTGGCGTAGTTGCGCTTGGATGTCCGGGCCCAACCCGGCCCGATGGTGGTCGTACAGGGGCCCGTCTTGCTGCCACGCTTCGTACTGGAGAATGTCCCGTCCGGCCTGGATCGCCGCGTCCCAGCCCGGCAGGGTGATGGGGATCACCGTGATTTCGGCGGCGGCGAGCAGGTTGTCGATGGCTGTCTCGATGTTCGGATCCACCCCGGGGAGCCGAACTCGCCCGATCACCGTCGTGGTCGCCCCGGCGGCGAAGCCAGGTTCGAGCAGGGCCATGCCGTCCACGAGGCCGCCCACATCGCGTGCCATCGGGCCGATGCTGTCCAGTGAGGGGGCGAGGGGCCAGACGCCGATGGTGGAGACACGGCCCCAGGTGGTCTTGAGGCCGGCGGTGCCGCAACACGCCGAGGGAGTGCGGATCGAACCGCCAGTATCCGTGCCGATGGCGATATCCACCTCACCATGGGCGAGCGCGACGGCGTTTCCGCTGGAACTGCCGCCGGGGATGCACGCCGGGTCGAATGGATTCACCGGGGTGCCGAAAGCGGCGTTCACTCCGGTGCCTCCGAAGGCCAGTTCATGGAGGTTGGTTTTTCCGATGATGGCCACCCCCGCGGCGCGCAGCCCCGCCAGACATTCCGCATCCTGGGTGGCGGCGGCGGCGGTAGAGGCCACCGCCGAGCACGCTGCGGTGGTGGGCGCGCCCGCCACATCGATGAGATCTTTGATCGCCACCCGTACGCCACTGCGCTCATCGTCGAGGCGCAGTATCCAGGTAGCCATTCCGGCTCACTTTACGCGCCCGAGCGGCGGCCTTACCCACCAACCCGGAGAGGAGACCGGCCAGGGTTGTCACACCCGCCGCCCATACTGCGCCTATGGAACTTTCTGTCGTTTTGGTCCTGTTGGGCGTGCTGGGGGTGATTGGGGTGGCACTGGTCGTGGGGCTGGCGGCCGCCCGGTCCGGTGCCCATCAGGCCGATGCCCGTCTGGCCGCCGCCCTCGAGGAGCAATCGGCTGCTCTAGCGGCCACCCTCGGCCACGAGCGCGAGCACACCGTTACCTCGGCGGCCGGCATGGCCGCGCAAATGGCTGGCGAAAAACTGGGGGATTCGATGCAAAGCGGCAGCCGCCAGTTGGATCTGCGCGCCAGCGCCTTCGAGAAGCGGGTGGAGGGCCTTACCGCCCAGTTGGAACGCCTCGGCGATGTGGTTGCTCGCCTGCAGCAGGAAGGGGCCCAGCAGCACGGCCAACTGGTGGCCGGTCTCCAGGCGGCTACCGCCTCTACCACTCGGCTGGCCGAGACCACCGGGCATCTGCGCGAGGCGTTGGCTAGCCCAAAAGCGCGCGGCCAGTGGGGCGAGCGCATGGCTGACGACGTGTTGCGCCTAGCCGGCATGGTGGAGGGGGTTACCTATAAAAAGCAGACGGCGATCGCCGGTGGTGCCATTCCGGATGTCACGTTTCTGCTCCCAGGGGAGCGGGTGCTCCACATGGATGTGAAGTTTCCGATCGACAACTACCTACGACATTTGGAGGCCGGTACCGACGGGGAGCGGGCGGCCACCGCCAAGGCGTTCCTGCGTGATGTCCGTCACCGGGTGAAGGAACTGTCTACCCGCGGCTATATCGATCCCGACATCACGCTGGACGAAGTGCTGCTGTTCATCCCCAACGAGAGCGTGTGGGCCTTCATCCACGATCAGGACCCGGATCTGATCGATGTGGCCCTGCGCCAGAAGGTGGTGTTGTGCTCTCCGGTCAGTCTGTTTGCGGTGCTCGCCGTGATCCGTCAGGCGGTGGAACAAACCCGACTCACCCGGACCTCCGACGAGATCCTTCGATGCCTGGTGGGGTTCAGCGAACAATGGACGAAGTTCTCCGAGGCCCTCGATGGGGTTTCCAAACGGTTCGATCTCGCCCAGCGGGCCCTCGAAGACGTGGCCGGCCCGCGGCGTCGCCAACTTGAACGCCAACTCAGCCGCATCGATGGTCTGCGGGGAGAACGAGAGCTTCCCGTGCCGTCGATCGAGCTCGGGCCCCTCAACCCCGACGATCCGTGGGGGATGGCGGAGGTAGGATGAGCGACCCTGGTTGCCCACTGGCCTCGGCGGCGCCCACCCGCCTGGCTGTTGACGGGGAGGCACCAAGTTTCTATCGTCGATCGCAGTATGTGTTCTTGTGAAATGAAAGAGGTTGGCGCGTGGCCGTGGCAGTCCCTGCTCGAGTACCCCTCGCTCAAGCGGCATTGGTGGTGGGCTTACTCCTGACTGTGCTGGGGGTTTGGGCGGTCCCGGCCTCGGCGGAGGCCCCGCCGGTATTCGGGCCTGGCTACCATTCGTACCTCGGCATCGGTCAACGAGGGGTTGCGGCGTCCTCGTTGGAGACTTCGCAGAAATGTCCCTCGGCGGCAGTGGTGGCGGGATGGACCGCCTGGCATTTCATCCTGGACGCTCCCGCCGAGGTGGCCTCGCTCGATGTGGCCTTCACCCTGGACGGCCACGAGGTGACGTTGGCGGGCCTCACCGCGCGCACCACCGAGCAGTGGGCCACCTTCAGTCCCGCCGAGAATTTCATCGCTGATCCGAGCAGGCACGATGCCTACGTGTACACCCCCTGGTCCGGGGTGGTGCACGACGCCGCCTCCTACAACACCCCTGACTCGCCGGAGTCATCCATCGTGCTGAGCCACACCTGCGGGGCCACCTCCTCCTCCACCCCCACGACCACCATCCCGACCACCACCATCCCGACCACCACCATCCCGACCACCGCCACCGAAGAGCAAATCGAGATTGGTACTGCGCTCGTGATCGAGCAGAGCCCCCCTACCTCGGTGGGCGTGCTGGCGTTGGTGATCACCCGCTCCCTGCCCGCCACGGGGCCGAGCGGGTCGCTGCCCCTCACCATCATGGGAGGGGTTTTGATCTTGGCGGGGTTGGTCAGTCTCCGGCTGAGGCGCGCCACGGCACCCCCTGGGCCCCATCGCTAGGGAACCGAAGTCCTACCCTTGCCTGATGCGCTGGATCGACGACCACTGCCACCTTGATCTCGACCCGGCGGTGGCCGCCCAGCAGGTGACATCGGCCGGGGTCGCCGGAGTGGAACGGTTGATCACCGTGGGGTGTGACGTGGAGCAGTCGCGCGCGTACCTCGCCACCGCCCGGCGCCATCCCGGGGTGGTGTGGGCCACTGCGGGAGTGCACCCCCACGAGGCCAGCGGCGGAATCGACGGGCTCGAGGCACTGCTGGGCGAACCCGAGGTGGTGGGGGTGGGGGAGTGCGGTCTGGACTTCCATTACGACCACTCCCCGCGGACGCAGCAGGTAGAGGTCTTCGCCGCCCAGATCGCCCTGGCCCACACCCACGACCTCACCTTGGTGATCCATACCCGGGAGGCGTGGTCGGAAACCTTCGCCATCCTGGCGGCGGAGGGGGTGCCCGAACGCACCGTTTTCCATTGCTTCACCGGCGGCCCCGAGGAGGCCCGCCGCTGTCTTGATCTCGGCGCCGTGTTGTCCTTCAGCGGCATCGTTACCTTTCCCTCCGCCGTCGCCCTCCACGACGCGGTCGCCTTGTGTCCCCTCGATGCTCTTTTGGTGGAGACCGACAGCCCGTACCTTGCTCCGGTACCGCATCGCGGGAAGCGGAATCAGCCGGCGTGGGTCACCGAGGTGGGGGCTCGGATCGCCGAACTCAAGGGCCTCGCCGCCGAAGATGTTGCGGCTGCCACCTGGGAAACGGCCCACGCCATCTACCGGCTACCCCCCGACTGACCCCTCTTACCAGTCGTTCAAGAAATCACAAGGTGGTAGTTTGCGGTTGTGTTACGGGCGCGCGTAATGTTGGAACGTCATGTCAGCAAAGTTCCCTCGTCGCCCCCCGACTCAGTTGGACGGGGTCAATCCTCCGGGTCTCCCTGGCGAACCGGGCATGGATCCCGACGCCGGCGAAGGGGCCCCCGCGGTGCGCGTGCGGCGCAGTCGAATGGCGTTGGCCCTCGCCGTCACCCTCGCGGCGCTGCCGCTGTTGGTGATCGACAACCTCCCCGCCACCGCCGAGACCGAAGATGTGCCCGCGGCCCCAGTGGCCCTCGAGCCTGCCCTGGCAGCGTCCTCCACCACCACGACCATGCCGGCGCCCTCCACCACCGTGACCACGGTGGCCCCCGCTCCGCCCACCGCCCCCGCACCCACCGCGCCGGTTCGGGCGCGGGTGGCCGCCCCGCCCACCACCGTGGCCGCTCCCCCCGCGCCAACCACGACGACGCCCCCGGCGACCGCCGGCCCCGCCGACCCGAACGATCCGGCCAACTGGGATCGGATGGCGCAGTGTGAGGCTGGCGGAAACTGGGCGATCAACTCCGGCAACGGCTACTTCGGTGGCCTGCAGTTCTCGCTGACTATGTGGGCTGATGTGGGTGGTGTGGGTTATCCGCACGAGGCGTCGCGGGAGGAACAGATCAAGCGCGGCATGGTCCTGCAGGCACGCGGCGGCTGGGCCCAGTGGCCCACGTGCGCTCGCTCCCTCGGCTTCCTCTGACCCCCGCGCCCCTTGTCGTGGCTCACCATCGGGGCCGCCGCCACTCAACCCCGGGCGCCGGGCCGGACTCTGGCAGGCTCAGAGCGTGACGCACTCGCCGACGGAGATTCGGGCGCTGCTGGCGACGGGTGGGGTAGAGCCATCGCGAGCGCTGGGGCAAAACTTTCTGGCCGACGCCAACGTCATCCGCAAGATCGTGCGGCTGGCGGGGGTGCGCTCCGGTGACAGGGTGGTAGAGATCGGGGCCGGACTGGGGTCGCTCACCCTTGGTTTGGTGGAGGCGGGCGCGGTGGTGACCGCCATCGAGATCGATCGTCGCCTGGTGCCCATCCTCCGTTCGGTCGTGGAGCCGGTGGGGGCGACGGTGGTGCAAGCCGATGTCATGGAGATGGACTGGCCCGCCCAACTGGGCGAGGGAACGTGGTCGCTGGTGGCAAACCTGCCGTACAACATCGCCACCCCCGTAGTGCTCGACCTACTCGCCACCGTTCCCGCCATCGACCGCATGCTGGTGATGGTGCAACTTGAAGTGGGGGAGCGCCTGGCCGCCACGCCGGGGACGAAGGCCTACGGGATCCCGTCGGTGCGCCGAGCCTGGTGGGCCGACGCCGAGGTGGTGGGAAAAGTGTCGCCCGGCGTCTTCATCCCCCCGCCGCGGGTGGAGTCGGCCCTCGTGGCGATCCGACGGCACGAGCCGGCCGGCGATGATGCCCAACGCCGGGTGGTGTTCAGCCTCGTGGAAGCGGGCTTCGGCCAGCGCCGCAAAATGTTGCGGCGCTCCCTGGCCGAGATGGTGACGCCGGAGGCATTCGCCATCGCTGGTATCCGTCCTGAGGCGCGCGCCGAAGAACTCGTGATTGCCGATTGGCTCCGCCTGGCCGCCGAGGCGAATCCCTGACTCGCTCGTTACCCTCCGCCCCGCCCTCGGCTCTACGCTGAGGGGGTGCTCGCTCCTGCGAAACTGACCCGGTCGCTGCGGGTGGTGGGGGTACGGCCCGACGGTATGCACCTGATTGAGGCCGAGATGGTCACCATCGACCTCGCCGACACCTTGACCTTTACCGACGGCGATGGCCTGGAGTTGATCGGGGGTGGGGCCGATGTGTCGGCCGGGGATGACAACCTCGTACGACGAGCCCTGGCGGCAGTGGGGCGGACCGCCCGAGTGCGGTTGGACAAGCGCATCCCCTCGGGCGCCGGGCTGGGCGGGGGTTCAGCCGATGCCGCCGCGGTGTTGCGCTGGGCCGGTGAAACGGACTGCACCCTCGCCGCCGCCCTCGGGGCCGACGTGCCGTTTTGCCTGCTCGGCGGCCGGGCTCGGGTGACGGGCATGGGGGAATGTCTGGAGCCCTTAGCGTTTCTGCCTATCACCTTTACCCTGCTCACCCCGCCGGTGTACTGCGCCACCGCCACGGTGTACCGGGCCTGGGACAACCTCGGGGGGCCGCGAGCGGAAGGCCCCAACGATCTCGAACCCGCCGCGTTGGCCGTGGCCCCCGAACTCGCCTACTGGCGCGATCGCCTCGGCGACGCCACCGGCCACACCCCAGTGCTCACCGGCAGCGGCAGCACCTGGTTCGTGGAGGGAGCGTACGAAGGCGACGGTTTCGTGGTGGCCCATACGATCCGGGCCTGACCGCCCCGGGGTCACCAGCGGGCCCTACGCGCGCCGACCGCCCCGTGGGAGGGGCGGTCGGTCACCGAGATCGGTTGTGCGGGGGAGCGAGTCGGCTACTTGCCGGCTGCTCTGCGCTTGAAACGCGTGCGCTTCAGCATCTTCTTGTGCTTCTTCTTGCGCATGCGCTTACGGCGCTTCTTGATCAATGAACCCATGAGGCTGGCCACGCTATCGGTGACGCCATGGTCGACGCCAACGCCGGCCCATCGTCTCGTCGGCCGCCGCAACGAAGCGCCGGCGGGCTCCGGCGCGGCGGTGATCCTGGCCGAAACGTGCACTGGGGTTCCCGGGGCGTATCCTGAGGCCACCGATCGGGGGTAGTTCAATTGGCAGAACACCGGCCTTTGGAGCCGGATGTTGGAGGTTCGATCCCTCCCCCCCGAGCCATGGATCCCGCCGACCCCTCCCGGCGCGCGCCGCCCTCGGGCCCAGGTTGTTTGATGATCGCCCTTCTCCTCCCGGTGGTGGTGGTCGTGGGCATCGTCATCGGGGCGGTCCTCAACCAGCAGGAAGATCCCAACGCCGAGAAGTCCGTGACTCTCGACGAGGGCGCGCTCGCGGCCACGCAGTGGCGGGTAACCGCCGAGCGCGACGTCGACGGCGAGACATGCACGTTCCTGTACGCCGACGGCGTGCAACTGGCCGGTGCTTGCAGCCTGACGCCACAAGACGCCACCTTCGGCGGCCAGACGGTGGTGTTCGGCCGGTCGGCGGGCACGGCGGATGCGGTGTCGCTCCAACTGACCGACGGAACGGTAGTGAGCATTGACACCCGGCGCGCCGACGGTTTCGACGGCCGCTTTTATGTGCAGGTGGTGCCTGGCGTGGTGGATGCGGAACGATTCGCCCCCTAGAAGCCCGTTTTTGGTGCCGAGGGATCTATAGAACGGGAGCGGGTGGCCCGGGCGGGGTAGACCAGAGGGGTGAGTGAACGCCACCTATCCGCTGTCGTACTGGCTGCTGGCGAGGGATCGCGCATGCGATCCACCCGTCCGAAGCCGCTGCATCTGCTCTGTGGCCGGGCGATGGTGCTCTACGTCCTCGATGCCCTCCCCGCCGCCGAGATCGGTCGGGCCGTGGTGGTGGTGGGCCATGAGGCCGAGCGAGTGACCAAGAAACTCACCGAGGACAGTGCTGGCCTCCGGCTCGAATTCGTGGAGCAAACCCGCCAGCTGGGCACCGGCGACGCGGTGTCCGTGGGCCTCACCGGTCTGCCCGACGACGATCTCGACGACGATCTCGATGTGCTGGTGCTGCCCGGCGACACCCCCCTTCTGCGTCCCGCCACCATCGACACCCTCGTGGCCGAGCATCGTGCATCCGGGGCGGCCTGCACGATGCTCACCGCCCATCTCAAAGATCCCACCGGGTACGGCCGCATCGTGCGGGTGGGTAAGGACGAGCGCGTGGCGAGGATCGTGGAGCACCGAGACGCCACTGCTGAGCAACTTGAGATCCGCGAGATCAACACGGGGATCTTCTGTTTCCGGCGCAGTCTGCTGGCCCCTGCCCTGCGGCTGGTGCACCCCAACAACAGTCAGGGCGAGTACTACCTCACCGATGTGGTGGAGGTACTCACCGACGCGGGCCATCGAGTGGTCACGCTCATGGCGGGCGATCCCGACGAGACCCATGGCATCAACGACCGTGCCCAACTCGCCCATGCCGAAGCCGGGCTCCGCCGTCGCATCAACGCCGCCTGGCTGGCCAAGGGCGTCACCATGGTGGACCCCTCCGCTACCTACATCGACACCACCGTGGTGCTCGCCGCCGACGTCACGTTGTTCCCCGGCACGATCCTCCAAGGTCTCACCACCATTGGACGGGGTGTCGAGATTGGCCCGGGATGTCGGCTGGTGGACTGCACGGTGGGCGAACACACCACCCTCAAGCATACCGTTGCCCGTCACAGCACCATCGGCGCTGATTGCGTGGTCGGTCCCTACGCCGTGCTGGAACCGGGGGCCGAAATTGCGCCAGGTACCCACACCGGGGCGTTCTACACTCCCAACATCGCCACGCACTAAAGGAACCCATGGAGCTGATTACCAAGAAGAGGCTGCACCTACTGTCGGGCCGGTCGAACTTGCCCTTGGCCAACGAGATTGCGGCCCAGTTGGGCGTGGAACTCGGCCATCCCAACTTGGTGGAGTTCTCCAATGGCGAGATCCACGCAAAGCTCGGGGAAAACGTGCGCGGCGCCGATGTGTTCATCATCCAGACGCACGGCTCCACCGAGGACCTTTCCGTCAATGATGTGATCATGGAGCAATTGATCATGATCGACGCCGCCCGGCGCGCCTCGGCCAAGCGCATCACCGCCGTGATCCCCAACTACGGCTATGCCCGCCAGGATCGCAAGGCCGAGGGTCGTGAGCCGATCACCGCCAAGTTGGTGGCCAACTTATTTGCCTCGGCGGGGGCCAACCGGCTGATGTCGGTGGACCTGCACTCCGGGCAGATCCAAGGCTTTTTTGACGGCCCCGTGGACCACCTCACCGCCATGCCCGTCCTCGTTGACTACATCAAGACCAACCTCCACGCCGATCTCGTCGTCGTGTCGCCTGATGCCGGCCGGGTGAAGGTGGCGGAGCGGTACACCAATCAACTGCAGGCTGATCTGGCCATCGTGCACAAGCGCCGGGTGAAGGGCGTGAAGAACAGCGTGGAGGCCGTGGAGATCGTGGGCGACGTCCAAGGCCGTACCTGCGTGATCATCGACGACATGATCGACACCGGCGGCACCATCTGCGCGGCCGCCGACCAACTCCGGGAACGGGGTGCCTCCGATATTTACGCACTCGCCACCCACGGAGTGCTGTCGGGCCCAGCCATCGACCGGTTCAAGAACTCTGTGATCAGCAAGGTGATCGTCACCAACACCTTGCCCCTGGGTCCGGAAAAGCAGATCGACAAGATCGAGGTGCTGTCGGTGGCCAAGATCCTGGCCGAGGCGATCGATGCGGTATTCGAAGACAATTCCGTCTCGGAGATCTTCGGCGGCGCCAACCAGAACTGACCGTTCCCCTCACGGGGGTTGCCGAGGGTGGCCCGCGGGTCAGAGGTAGTCGGAGAGCACCTCGGTGAGTTCATCGAGTTGGGTCAGATCGGTGACCGTGGGGACGAGTTGGATTTCGTCGTAGCCCGCCGCCTCGGCGGCTTCTACCCCGGCTCGCACGGCATCGGGCCCGGCCGCGGTGGCGGAATTGGCGAGGGCATCGGCGAGCGCGGGGCCAAAGACCCCGAGGTAGTGGCGGGCATACCCCCGCAGTTGGGGAAGGGGTTGGGCGCCGAGGGCAAACCACCAACTCGTCATGAGTAAGGGTGGATCCTCTCGCCCGGCGGCCGTCCACGCCGAGCGGACGCGATCCGCCCCACCCGCCAGGGCCGCCGGGGTGGGGTCGAGTTCGAATCCGTTGATGCCGTCGGCCCAGCGAGCGCTGCGGGCCAGGGAACGCGGTCCTACCCCCGCTGAGATGATCGGAATCCGATGCAGCGGGGGTGGGCCGAGGGGCGCGTGACCGGGCGCCGGTGGCTCCCCGTCCCATAGGCGGCGCAGGCGGGCCACCTGGGCGTCGAGGCGGTCCCAGCGCTGCGCTACGGGCCTGTCGAGCGCCTCGTAGTCCTCCGACCGCCCACCCACCCCGACCCCCAGCACCGCTCGGCCTCCGGAGAGCACGTCGATCGTGGCCATCTGCTTGGCCACCGAGACCTCCGAATGCATCGGGAGCACCACCACCGAGGCGGCGATATCGACCGTTTCGGTGACGGCCGCGGCCGCGCTCAGCACGGAGAACATCTCCAGGTTACGGTAGGAAATCCGCTCGCCGAAGCCAATGGTGGAGTACCCATCGGCTTCGATGCGGCGGGCCCACTCCAGCACTCCGCGCCGATCGAGACCGTCGAGCATGGCCGGCAGGGCGAGTCCGATACGCATAGGACGAGATCCTGCCAGGTGGCTCGGGATTGGGCCGATCAAGTACCCTCATGTCCTCAACCACAGAACCAACGCGCTCCGGCGCGATCTCAGACGTAGGAGCATCCGATGGCCGAGATCATTCTCCAAGCAACCCCGCGTCCTCCCCAGGGCACCCGTCCCGCCCGTCGTCTGCGCAACGAGGGAAAAATCCCCGGCGTGGTCTACGGCCTCGGGGCCGATCCGATCCCGCTCATGGTGGAATGGCGCGAACTGCGGGCCGCCCTCATCACCGAGCAGGGCCTCAACGCCGTCATCAACCTCGACGTATCCGGTGAGCGGATGCCCACCCTGGTGAAGGACATGCAGCGCCATGCGGTGCGCCGCAACATCTTGCACGTCGACTTCATCCGAGTGGATCTGGACAAGACCGTCGAGGTCGAGGTGGCGATCCACATCGAAGGCGAAGCCAAGCATGTGGCCGACGACGACGGCGTGGTGGATCAGGTGCTCACTTCCCTACTCATTACCGCCAAACCGGCCGACATCCCCACCGGCCTCACCATCAACATCTCCGGTCTCGAGATCGGAAGCGCCCTGCGGGTGAGCGACATCGTTCTGCCCGCCGGTGTTACCACCACCGTCGATCCCGAAGAGGCGGTGGTGACCGCCAGTCGTCAGGTGGCTGAAGTGGTGGTGGTCGGCGATGCCGCTACCGATGCCGAGGGTGCCGGCGAAGCGGCCGATGGCGAGGCCAGCGGTGATAGTGCCCCCGAGGCCAGCGACGGTGACGAGGGCTGATGTTTGGGCGATGGGGTGGCGCGACCTTGCGTCGCGGCACCCCAGCGGACCTGTTGGTGGTTGGTCTGGCCAACCCGGGCGCCGAATACGACGGCACCCGTCACAATGTGGGGGCCGAGGTGGTTCAACTGCTGGCCCAACGCCACGGTGCGATACTCCGCAAAGGCAAGGAACGCGCCCTGGCCGACGAGGTGACGGTGGGGGAGAAGCGTCTGGCGCTGGCGATCCCGCTCACCTACATGAACCTCTCGGGCGAGGCGGTGGCGCCGTTGGTGCGCCGGCATGGGATCGACGACCCCCACCGCCTTGTGATTGTGCACGATGAGCTCGACCTCCCGGTAGGCACGCTCAAGGTGAAGGTGGGGGGCGGGTTGGCTGGCAACAACGGTCTCAAGTCCGTCAAGGCGCACCTCCACACCGACGACTTCGTGCGGGTGCGCATCGGCATCGGCAAGCCACCGGGTAAAGCCCAGGGCGTGGAGCACGTCCTCAAGAAGCCCGGCAAAGCAGACCGCGCCGAACTGAACGTGGTGGTGCAGGAGGCCGCTGATGCCGTCGAGCTCATCCTGCAGGGCGATCCCGGACAAGCCATGAGCCGCTATAACACCCGGCCGAGAGAGTAGTTCTGCTGCGGACCCGACGGGCGCAACGCCAGCGGAGCTCGTCGAGGGGGCATCATGGGGAGATGAGCAACGAGATCGCCATCATCGTGGGGCAGGGATACGTGGGCTTGCCCCTGGCGATGCGGGCGGTGGCCGCTGGTTACGAGGTGATCGGCTACGACGTGGACGAGGCGCGGGTGGCTGCGTTGACCTCGGGCACGTCGTTCGTGGAGGACATCAGCGATCACGATGTGGCGGAGGCCTTGGCCACTGGTCGTTATCGAGCCGTGTCCACCCTCGCGGGCCTGGCCCGTTTTGATGTGGCCATCATCACGGTGCCCACCCCGCTGCGCGAGAGCATCCCCGACCTCACCTTCATCGACAAGGCCGGTGCCGATCTGGCCCCGCTGCTCACGCCGGGGGCCACCGTGGTGCTGGAGAGCACCACCTACCCCGGCACGACGGAGGAGCGCCTCGCCCCCATCCTGGCGGCCGGGTCGGGACTGCGGGCCGGCGAGGACTTTCACCTCGGCTATTCCCCCGAGCGCATCGACCCGGGCAATCAGACCTACACCCTGGTGAACACCCCGAAAGTGGTGAGTGGGGTCGACGCCGCCAGCCTCGCCGCCGTCCGATTGTTCTACGACCGGATCGTGGAGACCACGGTGCCAGTATCCACCCCGAAGGAAGCCGAACTCACCAAACTTCTCGAGAACACGTTCCGGCATGTGAACATCGCCCTGGTGAACGAACTGGCGATGTTCGCCCACGATCTCGGAATCGACGTGTGGGAGGCCATCGACGCCGCCTCCACCAAACCGTTTGGGTACCTGCGTTTCACGCCCGGTCCGGGCGTGGGTGGCCACTGCCTCCCGGTGGACCCGAGTTACCTCTCCTGGCAGGTGAAACGCCGACTGGGGCAGAGTTTCCGCTTCGTGGAATTGGCGAACGACGTCAACGAGCACATGCCCGACTACGTCGTACGACGCCTGTTCAGTGCCCTCAACGATCAGGGCAAGCCCATCCGGGGGAGTCGCATCCTCCTGCTGGGCATCTCCTTCAAAGCCAACGTGGGGGATTGGCGGGAGAGCCCCAGCCACCGAGTGGCCCACCTGCTGGCGGATCTGGGTGCAGAACTGGTGGCCGCCGATCCGCACGTGGCCTCCGATCGCTTCCCGGCCGGGGTGCGGCCGGTGGAGGCCACGCCCGAGGAGATCGCGTCGGCCGATGCCGTGGTGCTCTTGGTGGACCACGCGGCCTTCGATCCCGCCGTGATCGTGGCCCACGCCCGCTACGTGCTCGATACCAAGGCCCGCCTGCCCCACGCCGCCAACGTCGAACGCCTCTGAACCAACGCGCCGGGGCTTACGGCCCGGGCCGGGGCGACGAATCATTGACCGCCGCCACGGCCTCGTTGATGTCGCTGTGCACCAGGCCCAGCACCGGCACACGCTGGGCCAGATCACACACGATGTCGAGGCCGGCGTTACCGACCTCGGCCAGGTTGAGGGCGTGCTCGAGTAGCGCGCCCACCGCAACAGTGGGGTCGAGCATCTCGAGGTGCAGGCGCGCTCCGGCTTGGAAGAAAGTGATGACGACCCGCTCTACCGGGCCGACGGGGCCGTGGAGGATCGTGACATCGGCCCGCACGTCGGTGGGGTTGGTGGTGGCCGATGGGGAGGGGTCGAGTCGGAGGATGCGGCGGCTTTCGTCGCTCAGGGCCAGTGGAGCGGGGTAGGCGAGCGCTCGTGGCGGCGCCGATTGGATTCCCACGATGGCGTCACTGGCGTAGTCCCAGCCGAGGCGAATGAGTGCGGCGGCCAGGGTGGTGGCCCCCGATCCGGACGGACCGGGTAACAAGACGACCTCACCGTCGGGGGAACGCACACACCCGGAGCGCAGCACGAGGCAAACGGGGGTGTGGGTGGCGATGGAGCGAAGCGCATGGGGCAGGTCGTCGAGGGCTTCGGCTGGCGAGGCATAGGAACGGGCCGGACCCCCGCCGGTGAGGGTGACGTCGCCCCCGGGCTGCGCCTTCATGTCGATGGTCACGGTGATGGGTAGGTCCCCTCGAAGCGACGCCACCCGCGTCTCGGCTTGGGCCAGCAGCGCTGCGTCATTGCTGCGAAGGACCACTCCGGTGGTCAGCACCCGCAGCCCTGCGCTGACGTAAGGACCAGCAGGATCGGCGGCTCTCGTGCTCTCGGCCACCACCGGGGTGGTGAGCCCATCCCGCTCGCCCACCAACCCGATCTCGCTGAGCATCTCCAAATAGGCGTGCACATCGGCGGCTATGTCATCGGTGGGACCGCCGGTGATGCCGGCGATCTCGGCCACAAGCTCCTCGGTGTAGGCCTGCCCATCACACAGATCCAACACCCAGCCCGCTTCCGGACTCAGGAGGTGGGTGGTCTGGGTGGTGAGGTCATACGCCACGGACCACTCGGCCAGCGTGGCACGGAGTATGTCAGGAGAGGGGTACGGGAGAACAGCCAGGACCACAGGCTAGAACGCCCTGCGCTGCTGCACCGGCGGGGTGGGCCGATTCCCCCGGGTGTCCAGGGGAGCCAATCGCTCTGGCGTAGGCTCACCGGTAACGGAGGGCCCTTGGGACCCCCACGCGCTATGACCATTCTCGACGACCTCCCTCCGGTGCCGCTACCGCTTCTGTGGTTGGTACCTCCTGGGGTGGCTCCGTGAGCGCCCTGAAGCGGGCGGTCGCCTCAGTGGCCCCCGATACCGTCGCTAGCCTCTGGCAGATGCTGGGCCGCCTCTTTGGCCCCCGACGTCGCCGATTGATCGTGCATCCGATCCTGGGCACCGTGATCGCGGTGTCCGAGACGGTGTCGCTCCTCACCATTCTTCGCCTGCTGCTGCTCCTCGTCGAGGACAACAACCGGGCCAATCTTGCCTGGGGGCCATTCACGGGCTCGTTGTCCTTTGGCGCCCTCGCCGGCGTGGCGGCGATCAGCCTGCTGATCACGCTGCTGGCCCGACTCGCCGAAGCCCAGGTATCGGCCCGGAACCAGGCGTTCGCGCTGCGCCGGGCCCGTTCCCTGGTGATCGACGCCTGGTTCGCGGCCGATTGGGAGCACCTCCACGCCGCTCGTCTTGGGCGCCTGCAGCAGTTGCTGGGGTTGAACGCCCAACAGGCGGTGATCCCGCTCCAGTTACTCTCGGTGGCCTCGGTGGCGGTGATCAGCCTCGCCATCTACCTGGTCATCGTGGTGGTCACCGCCCCTGCCATTGCCCTGTTGTTCGCCGTGGTGGCCCTCGGCTCCGCCGCCGCGTTGAACCCGCTGCGACGGCGGTCGAAGCACCTGGCGCGAGGGCAAGCGGATCTCCTCGGTGACCTGCAACTCAACGCCACGTCGTACGTGCAACTCAATCGCGAACTCCACGTCTTCGGGGTGGAGGAAGCGGCGGCCACTCGTCTGAAGGATCTGAGTAGTGCCACCGCGGACAGTTACGCCCGTCTGAAGTTCATTCAGCGGATGCTGCCGAGCGTCTACCAGCAGGTGCTGCTGGCCGCCATCGTGGGGATCGTGGTGGTGGGGCGGGCGATAGATGTGGCGGCCGTAGCGTTTGGGACGGCCGCCATTCTGGCCGTGCGCTCGCTGAGTTACATCCAGCAACTGAACTCGTCGGTTCAGATCTATGTAGAGACGAGGCCGTTCCTCGAAGAACTCCTTGATTCGGTGAGCGACAACCGAGATCGGCAAACCCCCCGGGGTGACGCCGAACTGGGGCCGGTGACCGCCATCTCGCTCCACAACCTGGGTTATCGCTATCCCTCGGGACACCAGGCGCTCGAGGGCATCAACCTCGACCTCGGACCCGGCGACTGGCTGGGCGTGATCGGCCCCTCCGGGGGCGGCAAGACGACCCTGGCCAACACGCTGGCCGGACTGTTGTCGCCCACGACGGGGTCGCTGCAGGTGAATGGTGCGGCGGTGGAGACCTATTCGGCGCAGTCGTGGACCACGCAACTGGGCTTGCTATCCCAAGAACCCGTGCTCCTGGCCGCCACCATCGCCGAGAACATCGCCTTTCACCGCCCCGCAACGGCCGAGCAGGTGCAACGCGCCGCCGGGCGTGCCGGGATTGATCGGGAGATCGAGGCCCTACCCGAGGGCTATGCCACCGCAGTGGGGGAGGGGCACTCATCGTTGTCAGGGGGGCAGCGCCAGCGCGTGGCTCTGGCCCGCTCGCTGCTGGCCTCGCCCACCTGCCTGATCCTCGATGAACCCACCAGTGCCCTCGACGCGGCCAACGAGGCGTTGGTGGAGCAGTCTCTGCTCGACCTGTCCCCAACCTCGATCGTGATCGTGGTGTCGCACCGAGATGCCCTGATCAGACGCTGCAATCGCTTCATTGTGCTCGAGCATGGTCGGGTGGTGGCCCAGGGCGATGCCAGCGAGGTCGATCTCGTCGCCCGCCTCGGGGCCGCCGACGCGTGACGCTCGCGGGTTGATCGGCGCCGGCTAGTGGTTCCGGATGGACCCGAAGAGCCGGACGGTTCCCGCCGCCGCGCCGCGCCACCGGGAGTCCCATCCCAGCACGGCCCGCAGTTCGTCGGGCGTACGGAGATGGTCGGCCCCCAACTCGCTCGCCGCGATGGCGGCGAGGGCTGTGCCGTTGGTGGCTTGCTCCAATCTTTCATGGAGTGCTCGTCCGCGCCCCTCGGTAGGGGGTTGGCGGCGCTCAGGGTGCCGAAGCAGTCGGGCGTCGCGACCCAGGTACGACGCGTACAGCACGGCGGTGGTGAGGCAGTTCGACACCACGCGTCGGTGATCCAACATCTGAAGGATCTGGCGGATCAACATGGTGGGATCGTCGCTAACCACCCACGGGGGTCGTAGCCAGTTCGTGGTGACCGTCGCATCCGGCAGCTCGCTTTGGTACAGCGCGACGGTGTGCCCATCGTCGAACTCATAGGGATGGAGGTTCACCGTGATGGAGGTGGGATCCAGGTCCCGGACCTGATCGATGAGGGTCGAGTGCACCTCGCCAGCCAGGGGGGCGCTGCGGAGTTGATGACACGGATAGACGAGGAGGTCCTTGGTGGGCTCGATCGCCAGGGCGGGCTTCAAGAGCTCATGGAGGTACAGGAATGGCGCGCCGATGGCCTCCACGGTGTGGCCCGGATGACGCGCCGCGGTGGCCGAGCGGTTGGCTTCGGACCAGACGAATAACGGCGCCTTCGGGATCAGGCGCATGTCGGCCGGAAACCCCGACTCCGGCTTCCACCCGTGCTGGATGTAACCGAAGGTTCGTTTCGGGCGATGGATCGAGGCGGCCCACGACAGGATCATCTCGTGGCCGTAGTAGTCGTTGGAAGGGTGCATGCTCAGTCGTCCTGGGGGGATTCGAGGAGAAGGTCGATCTCGGTGAGGCCTGCCCGCACCACCGCTTCGGCGAGGAGGAAGTCGAGTGGTTCATCGATGTTGACCGACCGCTCAGGCGGCATCGGGTAGGGGATCTCCGGGTTCCCCCACACCGAACCGCCGGTCACCGTGGGTCGGTGGGCCAGATAGATGGCGCCGTTGCGCAGGTAGGCGGGAGGAAGGTCCTGGCGCCGGGTGGGGACGTCATCGCCGGCGATGTAGGGCTGCAGGCGGTCCTGCGTCAGGCGCTTCACCCGCAGCGGATGGGCATCGAAGATCCGCACCACGCTCGTGACACTCGCCGCCGGGTTCGCAGTGGCCTCCAGGAGATCAACCGCCGCATCGATGTCCCAGCCGCGGCGAAACGGTGTGGTGGGTTGGAGGGTAAGGATGTAGTCGTAGGTGCGCCCGGTGGCTTCCTCGACGCGCTCGATGGCGTGCTGAATCACCGGCGCAGTGGGAGCCTCATCGGTGGCGAGGGCGTCGGGTCGGTCGATCACCTCGGCACCGTAAGAGCGAGCTACCTCGGCGATCTCAGGATCCTCGGTAGACACCACGAGGTCGGTCACCCGTTCACTCGCCCGGCCCGCCGCGATGGTGTAGGCGAGAAGCGGGTGGCCTCCCAACACGCGAATGTTTTTCCGCGGGACGCCACGGGACCCACCCCGGGCCGGGACCACCGCGAGGACCAGAGGTCGTGGATCGCTCATGCCACTCCGGACGGCTGTGCCCAATAGTCGAGTAGGGGCTCCGCGGGGTAGGGAGCCGACGCACACTGCTCGATCCACTCGGTGGCCCGAGCCACCGCGTGGGAGCCGCTGACGGCACACCACTCCTGCGCCCAGGCCATGAGTTGCTGGCGGGCGAGGGGGTCGGTGGCGGATTGACGGGCCTGGGCTACCGCGGCGGGCAAGTCGTTGTTCGAGGCGCACCGCCGGGCGTAGGGCTCGCGAATCATGAGGTACGACGGATCCCCCGCGGCGGGTGAGGCCAACTCGATCACCGGAACACCATGGGCCATGGCCTCCCACGCCACCCCGCTAGAGCGTTGGATCACGCACGGGTGGGCGTCCCGTAGCAGCTCGGCCGTCCAGCCGTGGTGCACCTCCCAGTGCGCGGGCCATAGATCGGCGTAGCGCCGCTGGTGGCGCATTCGAGGGTGCGGAGACACGACCACGGCCTCCGCCGCCTCCGCCACCGCCGCGACCTGCTCGCGCACCTCGGCGATGGGTTGGGGCCGAGGCGCGAAGATCACCGCCGCCTCGGGGTTCAGGTGCGGGGGGATCACCACCTGGGCCTGGGGATTGCCCACCACCGCGAGGGCCCCTCGAGCCCCGAGCGACCGATAGAAATCCACTTCTCGGGCCCCCCGCAATCCGGCGAAATCAGTGGGGAGATCGCGGTACTGGTAGGTGTCGGCCGCCGGGGCGTGGGGGAGGTAAGCGGTGGGGATCTGGCGTACCCGGGCGGCTTGGATCAACGCCCGTGAAGCGGTGGAGTGCTGGGAGGCCAGCACCACCAAACGCGGCTCAATGGAATCCAGCGCTGCCTCGGCGCGGGCGTGGGCCCGCACCGCGGCTTGCAGGGCCCGCTCAACAGCCTCAGGCACCCCGGCCGGAAGCGCCTGGCGTAGGGCGGCCCGCTCATGGCGGAGGTCGCGGGTTCCGGCGGTGAGCAGCGACAGCGGTGGGCGCACAGAGTGAGTCACGGGTGCCACGCCGCGGGTTCGGGCGGTGGCATCGATTACCGGCGCGAGGGTGGCCTGCGGGTTGGCCCCTTCGTAGGCAAACAACACGTTGTCCACGGTGGTGAGGCACGACCCGCGGGCTGTGGCCAGTGCCGCCAGCAGGGTGGTGATGGTGGGCCGGGCCCCCCGGCCTCCGCCTCGCCCCGGAGGCGCCGCCGAACCCCGGGCATGGTCGAGAAGCGCAGTGGGAGCGGCCGACCACAGCAGACCCCGCCCCAGGCCATCGCTGGCGATCGTGTGCAACAGCGCGTCCGCCACCTCCTCAAGCCCATCGGTGTTTGGGTGCCCGACCGATCGACCGGGATCGCTCATGGGACGACGCCGAGTTCCGCGTAGAGCTGGAGTACCAGCGGCGCCAGGGTTTCGGCGTTGCGCTCCTGGCCGAGGCGTTTGGCCACCAGTGCCCGGGCCTGGCGACCCTCAACATCGGCTACCGCCGCCAGCATCCGGTCGGCGAGGTCACGTGGATCGCCGGGCTCGGCCAGCCAGCCGGTCCCGTCTTGGCGGATGGTCTCACCGAGCGCGCCGGTATTGGACGCGATGACCGGGGTGCCGAAACTGTACGCCACGCGGACGGTGCCACTCTGGGCCGCGAAGGCCGGAAGGTAGGGGACCACCACCGCCCAGGCACGGGCGTACAGGGTGGCTTGGCGTTCGGGGGTGATCCAACCAATCTCCACGCGGATACGCGGATCATGTTGGGCGTGGCGCGCGATGAGCTGCTCGATCTCGTGATCACCGCGACCGGCAATCCGAAAAATGATCGGGGTAGCACGAGGAATCGAGGCGATGGCGCTGAGCAATACCTCAAGGCCCTTGTTGCTACGCAGGGTGCCGAAGAACAGCAGTTCCTTGGGATTTTCGGCGGGATGATCACTGGCCAGTTCCACCCGGGGGCTGGGAAGAGGGACCACCGAGATCCGTTCCGGCGCAATCCTGAACTCCTCGACGAGGCGGGTGCGGAGGCTCTCATGGGCCACGATGAGGCGGTCGGGCACGTTGTACGCCAATCGGTGAACCAGTGTCTCGATCGCGCGGGGTCCGCGTTGGTCGTGCGGGCGCACGTTGTGGACCGAGAGCACCAGCGGCCGACCTTTCCGCCGGAGCAGAGGCAGGGCGATCCAATCCGTGAACATGTTGAACGTGTGGAGGTGGACGAGATCAAAGTCGCCGTTGGAGATCTCGTGTTGACGGAACCGGGCGCGGTTTAACGCCACCTTGGCGCGACGGAACCGGGTACTTCTCCGAAAGAGTTCGTTGGCGGGAGCGGGGAGGTCGCGCACCATTGTGAGTTCGTCGTCTCGTTTGGGAAGACGCACCCCAAATCGGCTGTAAACCGAGTGCAGGACGAGGTCGGAGACCTGGCCCACCAACGCCTGGGCGAGTTCGATCTCCGACGCGTTGTCGAAGGGGGCGTACCAGTAGATCCTCATGACTGGCCGGGTCGGCCCCGCCCATCCACGCCGATCACATCCACCCGACCGAGGCGTGGTTCCACGAATTCGATGATCGATGCGTCGCCCTCGACCGAGAGCGAGATCGGGCGTTGCAGATTGCGGGTCAAGAAGCGCACGTTGTTTTCCCGGCCGTCCACCACGATCACGGTTCCCGGCAGCAACGTGGGCTCCATGAGCAGAATGTCGGCGGCCATCACCGTGCGCTCCGGGGCGGAGAAATCGAGGCCGTTGACGGCCCCGGTGACGTCGGCCGGATCAGGGCCGTCGAGGTAGATGAAGTCGGGGACCACATTGGGAAGGGTGTCGTAGGTGTGACACAGTCGCCCGCCGAAGGTGGTGGCCGACACGGTGCTGTGGCTCAGGTGCACGCGGGCAGCAAGATGGGCGGGAAGGCGCGAGGCCGTATGGTCGATCCATCGCTGATTGGCATCCACGCTGAACACTTGGAACAACTGCGAATTGCGCGCCAGCCGGGTCCGTAGTTCCTCGCCGTGGGTTTGTTCGTTCTGATCCATGGCGTGGGCCAGGGCGATGGTGGAGCAGCCGATCCCGAACTCGACAACGGTGACACAGGGTCGGGTGCGCACCAGGCGGTGGAGTCGGACGAGGTCATTGACATCGGGACGGAGCGCCACCGGGTCGGCGGGGAGGTTCTCGAAGAGGGACCGGAGGCCGGAGGCACCCCAGTAGTCCTCGTCCTCAGCGGGGGTGTTCATACGACGTCATCCTCCATCCTCAATAGGTGAGGCGCTTCTCGATGGTGAGTGCACAGGTGGCGAGCACCTCCGCGATCCGCCTGCCCGCCTGCCCATCGCCGTAGATGTGTACGCCCGGCGCCGGTTCGGTAGCCAGGTGGCGCTGCACGGCGGCCACGATCTCATCGCTCGAAGCGGGTACGTCGATCACGTTGGGGCCGCGCTCCCGGCCGTGCTGCCGAGTGCCGATGTTCACCACGGGCACGCCTAGGTAGGAGCACTCGCGTATGCCCACGCTGGAGTTGCCAATGACACAGCGAGCCCGACTGATCAGCCGCAGGAAGTCTTCGGGGGGGAGGTTCTTGAAGAAGTACACGTGCGGGAGATCGTATTCCTCTCGGAACTGTCGGATGCGTTTGGAGATGCGATCGGAACCGGCGTCTACGTTCGGCCAAAAGAAGAACACCGGCAGATCCATCTGCGTAAGGGCGGCGAGGGTCGCATCGATCTGTTGGGTGGCATCGGCGTACTCCGTGGTCACCGGGTGCTGCATGATCACGACGTAGTCCTGATCGACGCTGAACTCCTCGCCCACCCCGGCGTAGCGGTCAAACGGATCGAACGGTTCTGTCTCCCGGGCCACTCGATCGGCGAGGTCTATCGACGGGCAGCCGGTGAGGAACACGCTGGCGGGCACCTCACCCATGCGCACCACTCGTTGGCGGGCTAGTTCGGTGGCCACCAGGTGGATGTCGGCCAGTTTGGTTACGGCGTGGCGAACCTTCTCGTCGATCGAGCCGGTGATCTCACCCCCCTGCACATGGGCGAGGGGAATGTTCATGTACGACGCGGCAATGGCGGTGGCGATCGTCTCGTAGCGGTCGGCCACGCTCACCACGACGTCGGGCTGGAGGCGATCAAAGATCGAAGCCAGCTCCACCACGCCCAGGCCGGTGGATTTGGCGGTGGTGACGAGGTTTTCGCCTTCCACCACCATGTAGGCAACCGCGTCGGGTTCGAAGCCGTCGGCCCGTATGACATCGATGGCCGGGCCGTAGCGTTCGAGCAGCGCCGATGCTCCAACGACCAACTGCAGTTCGAGGTCGGCCCGATCGCGCACGGCTTCGAGGACGCTCTTGATGCGGGCATAACTCGGTCGAGCGGTGACGACAACGCACACCTTGCGCAACGAGGCCTCCTGGTGGGCAGACAATGGATGCATCGTGTGTTCAGGCCTCCTGGGAGACCAGCCCCCGTAGGCGTTCAGCCAGGAATACCTCGGTGCGGTGCATCGATTCCCAGGTGGCCCCGGCGATGTGAGGCGTCACGATAGCCCGGTCGGGGTGTTCGCTGGCGAACCGCAGCAATGGGCCGCCGGGAACACCGTGGGGGCTGCGTTCATCCTCGAGCACATCTACCGCCGCACCGCCGAGGTGGCCGTCGCGCAGGGCGTCCACCAGCGCTGCCTCGTCGATGATCGCTCCCCGGGCCGTGTTGACTACGAGCGCCCCGGGGGGGAGGAGGCCACATTCGGCTGCACCAATGGCGTGGCGGGTGTGCTCGGTGAGGGGAACGTGCACCGTCAGGATGTTCGCGTGGCGGAGCAACTCGGGCAGCGAGGCCACCATCGTGACCCCTGGGGCTGAAACCGGCTCCGTGTCGTAGGCGATGACCGGCATCTGAAAGGCGACGCCGTAGCTCGCCACGATGCGTCCGACCCGCCCGAGGCCGAAGATCCCCAGTTGCTTCCCGGCCAGTTCGCTACCCCGGAAGGCGTCTCGATCCCACCGGGTGTGGCTGCTCGCCGCCGCGACGGGGAGTTTGCGGGCCAGGGCCAGCAGCAGGGCCCAGGTGTGCTCGGGGGTGGCGCGCACGGTGCGGAGAAATTCCACCTCGCCCTGCAGCGTGATCACCTGGATGCCTCGCTCGGCCGCCGCCGTGAGGTCGATGTGATCTGTGCCCGTGGTGGGCGAGGCGATGTACCGCAGGTGTGGGCCGGCCGCCATGACCGCCGCATCGATCTCGTGCCCGAGCCGCACCACCAATACACCGGCGTCGCTCACTGCGTCGAGAAGGCCGTGGCGGTCGAAGGGACCGTCCACCACCGGACCGATCTCGGTCAGGATGGCGCGAGCCTCCGGGGCGTAGTGGACGGGCTCCGCGATCACGACGTGGTGGCGGGAGGCGTTGATCAATGGGATGGGTCGGCCAGGTCGTCGACGGAGAGTGGGTGGCCAGCGGGCACCGCCACGCGCAGCGTGCGGCCCACGATGACCTCCCGCTCGGTGGCGGGGATGCCAAAGGCCGGCTTCTTGGCGGTGAGGTCATCGTGAGTGAGCACGGTTCCCTCGGCCAGGGCTCGGGCGCTGATTAGGGACTTGCCGAATAGATTGCGCACCTCGGACAACTCGGCGGCCACCGCGTCTTTGTCTACCGGGGCGGCGCGCGCCCGCTCGAGGAATCGCACCCCTTCCACCAGGATTTTTAGCTCATCGGGTTCCAGGGCCACCGGCGAATCGGGCCCAAACATGCGCCGCGAGAACGTCATGTGCACTTCCAGCACCACCGCCCCGAGGGCCACCGCCGCCAGGCCCGGGTAGATCGTGCCGGAGTGATCCGACAGGCCCACGGCACAGTCAAAGCGGCGGCGGAGATCGGCGAGCACGTTGAGCCCCAGTCGCTCGGGCGGGGTGGGGTACATCGAGGTGCACTGCAGAAGCACGGGTTCGCTCCCGGCAGCTCGGCAATGGTCCACGGCGGCCGCGATGTCGGCATAGGTGGACATGCCGGTGGAGATGAGCACGGGTACGCCTTCGTTGCCGAGGTGGCGCAAGAGGTCCGACGAGAGGCTTTCACCCGAGGAGATCTTCCAGGCTGCCACCCCGACCCGGCGGAGCAACTCCAACGCCTCGGTGGAAAAAGCCGAGGAGATAAAGCCAAGGTTGTTCCCATCGCAATGGTCGCGCAGGCCCTGCCACTGGGGTTCGGTGAACTCCATGCGCTGCCAGTAGGCGTAGCGGTTGGTGTCTTCGTAACTGAAGTTGATCCGCCATGGCTCCTCGGGCGTGCTCTCGGCCGCCGCGATGTGGGTTTGGAACTTGATGGCGTCAACCCCGGCCTCGGCGGCGAGATCGATGAAGGAGTGCGCCAGGCCCAGGCTGCCGTCGTGGCCCTGGGCTACCTCGGCGATCACCGCACAGCGATCATCTTTGATGTTCAGAACCGGCGCGGCGGGGTCGGTCGTGCGGGTGGCCATAACACCGCTGATGCTACCCGCCCGGTTGGGGTCGCTCCCGAGCCGAGGGCCGTCGGGCATGATGCAGGCCAGATGGCGTCTGACGAACTGACGATCCGGCCCAGTGTTCCGGGGGACCGGGAGCAGGTGCTGGCCGTGGCCGCGATGGCCCTCGGATGGGCCGATGACGAGCGTGATCGCGAGTTTTTTCGATGGAAACACGACGAGAATCCGGCGGGTCTTTCGCCGGCGTGGGTGGCCGAAGACGGCGGTGAGGTGGTGGCGTTTCGGACGTTCTTGCGCTGGTCCTTTCGGAGCCGAAGTGAAACGATCGCCATGGGTCGGGCGGTGGACACAGCCACGCATCCCGCCTATCAGGGGCGTGGTCTGTTCCGCCGACTCACCCTCCAGGCGGTAGGGGACCTCACGGCCGCGGGGGTGGATGCGATCTTCAATACCCCCAACGAGCAGAGCCGGCCCGGCTACTTGAAGATGGGGTGGCACGAGTTGGGGCGGCCGACGATCGGGATGCGTCCCGCCACTCTGTGGCGGTTGCCAATCTTGCGGCAGGCTCGCACGGCGGCGGAGAAGTGGTCCGAGCCTTGCGCCATTGGGGAGCCAGCGGCTGAGGTGCTGCAGGATCCCGCGGTGGCTGCCCTCGGCGCGGGCCTGCCGGTGACGGGGTGGTCCACGCCGCGCTCGGCGGCCTATCTGGCCTGGCGCTATTCGTTCGAGCCACTCCAGTACCGCGCCATCGAGGCGGGCGGGGGGCTGGTGATTTTCCGTGTGCGCCGTCGCGGCCCGGCACGCGAGGTGGCCATTGTGGAGTGGTTGGCGCCCCGGCCCGATCGGGCAGCCCTGGGTCGGCTGGTGCGGGAGGCGGGCGACTACGCCATCGGGATCGGGTTTGGTGCCACCCACGGTGTGTTGCCCCTGCGCCACCGGGGGCCCATTGTGACCTGGCGACCGCTGGCGCGTCCGGCGGTTCCCCCGCTCGGTGACCTGGCCTTTTCACTCGGCGACCTCGAGCTGTTCTGAGCGTGATGCTGCGCCAGATCGACCTGTCCCTGGCAGCCATGGCCCTGGTGGCCGGGGGGGCGGCGGCGGCGGTGGCGGTGGTGAGGGGTCGATCCCGGGTGGGGGTGATCGCCGTGTTCGCGGCGGTGTTGGCGGCCCTCGTGGCCGACCGCCGGTTCGTCGGTGGTACACCGACGCCGGTGGTGCAGGAACTGGGGGTGGGGGCGGGCGTGGGAGCGTTGGCCCTGGCGGTGGTGGTGGGACGGGGGGCGTGGCGCTTGCCGGGGGAGCCGGTGGATCGAGTACCTCCGGTCCTGTGGCTCGTGGTCGCCTCCCTGGTGGGGGTGTGGGCGGCTGTGCCCGAAACCAGTACCGCCATCGTGGCGACGGGTGTGAGTGTGGGAGTGGCGGCGGTGCTGGCCCTGGGTGGGTTGAGGCTTTCCCGACCGGCGGTCCTTGTGGTCAGTGTCCTGCCGGTGGTGGCCGCGTACATAGGGGCGGCCGGGAACGCTCACGCCCTGGTGGGTGGCGGTCTGTGCGTGACCACCCTGGTGGTCCTCGCCGTGGCGGCACCGATGCGACCGCTGGCGGGTTGGTGGTGGCGCGGGGGAGTGGCGGTGCACCTCGCGGCGGCGTTGGTGGCGGCCCGCCAGATCGCCATCCAGCGAGATTGGGCGAGGACGCCGGGGTGGGCGGCGGTGGTGGTCGCTCTGGCGGTGGCAGCGGCGGCCTGCTTCCGGGCCGCTCAATCCGCCGAGGAGTCATAGGCGGCCAACACGCGGGCGACCACGGTCGCTTCGTCGAAGTCGGTGACGGCTTTGGCCCGGCCCGCGATGCCGAGCGTGCGCCGGGCCGGCTCGGCGGCGCAGAGACGCAGCGCGTCGGCGAGGGCACCGGCATTTCGCACGGGTACCAGGGTTCCGGTCACCCCGGGGTCCACCACCTGGCGGCAGCCGCGAATGTTGGTGGCCACCACCGGCAGGCCGCTGGCGGCGGCTTCCATGGCGGCTCGCGGGAACCCTTCGCGATGCGACGGGAGGCAGAAGAGATCCATGGCCGCGTAGAGCCGCTCCACATCGGGCCGGTGACCGGTGAGGATCGCGCCGTTCGCGGCGGCCCGCTCGAGGACAGCGGGGGCGAGGGCATCGGATTTGTCGGGCTCGTGGGGCCCCACCAGCAGGAGACGAAACGGCGGTCCCACGATGGCTATCGCGTTGACCAACTCTTCGATGCCCTTCTCGGCCACCAGGCGCGTCACGAGGCCCACCACCACATCGTGGGGCTGGAGGCCGAGCGCGGCGCGTTCGGCCTGCCGTTGGGCCTCCTCGGCGGGCTGGAACCGGTCGAGGTCTACACCGTTGCCCAGGAGCCGAAGTTTCCGGCGCGAGGCGATATGCCAACGACCCATCAATTCCAGGTCTTCGGGGTTCTGGACCAGCTCCACATGGCTGAAGCGGCTGGCGATGGCCTCGAGGGTGTAGACGAGTAGCCGTTTGGGAAGCCGGTCGTCGGGAGCGGCGTAGAGGCCGTGGGTGGTGTGCACCACACGGGGCACTCCGGCGAGGCGCCCCACGAGGCGGCCGTACAGACCCGGCTTGGGAGTATGGGTGTGGAGCACGTCGGGGCGTTCGTGGCGCAGGATGCGCCAGAGCGATCGGGCCGCCCGCAGGTCCTGGCGGAGGCTCATGGCGCGGGTGGAGCCCGTGAGTTCGACGAAGCGCATCCCGCGTTCTTCGAGGAACGCCACGTCGGGGCCGCGGGCACTGATGCCGAGCACTTCGTCCCCGGCCGCGAGGCTTCCGTCGATCTGTGCCAACAGCAGGTAGCGCAACGACAGGTCAACGGTGGTGAGGTGGGCGATCTTGCGGGACACGATCCGGCAATCCTGGCACGGGTGGGGCGGGTACGGTTCCGTCGTGGATACGTCCCGTGCCGTGCGCGTCCTTCACGTGATCAAGGGTCTTGGTCCCGGGGGGGCGGAGCGCCTGGTGGTGTCACTGGCGGCGGTGGCCAACCCCGCCGCGGTGCACTACGAGGTGGCGTACCTGCTGGAGCGCAAGCAGCACCTGGTCCCCGAACTCGAAGCGCTCGACGTGAGGTGCCATCGGCTGGCCGGCCGAGAAGGTATGTCGGACCGTCGTTGGCCGGGGCGGTTGCGGGCCTTGGCCCGTGGCTTCGACGTGGTCCATTTCCATTCCCCGGCGGTGGCGGCGGTGGCCCGGCCGGTGTTGCGGGCGCAACGCGCCCGACCGGTGTTGGTGTCTACCGAACACAACCTCTGGGGATCCCACGGAGTGGTTACCCGCACGGCGAACGCGCTGACACTGCCGCTGGATCGGGTGCGCTGGGCCGTATCGCGCGAGGTGGTGGCCTCGGAGTGGTCGCCGTGGCGGGCCAAGACCGAAGTGCTGGTCCACGGTGTGCCCTTGGCACCCTTGGTGGCGCGGCGCGTCGAACGCGCCGCCGCCCGCGCTCGACAGGGTTGGAAAGACGATCACATCGTGGTGGCCATCGTGGCCAACCTGCGGGCCAACAAGGACTACCCCACGCTGTTCGCCGCCGCGGCCCAGGCGTGCGCTGAGGAGGAGCGTCTTCGGTTCGTGTCGGTAGGGCAGGGTCCGCTGGAGGCCGAACTGCGCGCCGGCCTGTTGGCCTACAACCTGGGTGAGCGGGTGGTGATGCTCGGCTACCAAGCCGATCCGGCGGCGGTGGTGGTGGGGGCAGATGTCTTCACCTTGAGTTCTCGCCATGAGGGCCTCCCCATCAGCCTGCTGGAGGCCATGGCCTTGGGGGTGCCCCCGGTAGTGACCCGGGTGGGCGGGAACATGGAGGTGGTGACCAACGAGGTGGATGGCCTCCTGGTTCCCCCGGGCGACCCCGCCGCGCTGGCCATGGCCTACCTTCGCCTCGCCCGATCGGCCCCCGATCGGGCCCGATTGGCGGCCGCCGCTCGGCATCGGGTGGAGCACTTCGACATCGCTCGGACCGCCCGAATCGTGGAGGCTCGCTACGCCGGCCTCCTCACCCCCTGAGCCGGTCGTAGCATCGCCACCGTGGGAGCCCGGGAGATGGCCAAGCAGGGGATCGGTGCGGCGGTGAAGGTGGCCGCTGCCGGTGCCGACGCGCTGCGACCAAGCGCCCCCGGCCTGGTCATCCTCATCTACCACCGCGTCGGAGGGCACACCGCCTCGGCGGTGGATCTCACCACCGCGGGGTTCGACGCGCAGGTGGGGGAGTTGGCGGCCTCGGGCCGACTCGTCACTCTCGACGAGGGCATCGCCCGTCTGGAGGCAGGGACTGTGGCGGATCAACCCGTCGTCCTCACCTTTGATGACGGCACCACGGACTGGGTGAGCGAGGCCCTTCCGGTACTGGCTCGCCACCGGGCGCCGGCCACGTTCTACGTGGCCACCGATTTCATTGAGGCCCGCCGTCCCTTCCCCGGGGAGGGTGCTCCCATCTCTTGGGACGGCCTGCAGGAACTCGTGGCATCGGGCCTCGCCACCATCGGCTCCCACACGCATACCCACGCCCTGTTGGATCGGGTCGACGGGCCGAGCGCGGCGGGAGAACTCGACCGCTCTATTGACCTGATCGGTGAGCGCCTCGGGGTGACGTGCACCCACTTTGCCTATCCCAAGGCCCTACTGGGATCGCCGGCGGCGGAGGCGGAGGTGCGGGCGCGCTTTCGGTCAGCGGCCGTGGCGGGGAGTCGGGCCAACCCCAGCGATGGCGACCGGTACCGACTGCACCGCACCCCGATCCAGGTGGCCGACGGTCTGCGCTGGTTCCGGCGCAAGGCCAGCGGCGGCATGCGACTCGAAGACTCCGCCCGTCAGTTGGTCAATCGCCGCCGTTACGCCCAGGCCGGTTCCTGATGCGGGTGAAGCGCCTGTTCGATGTGGTTGGCTCCGGGTTGGCGTTGTTGGTGGTGGCGGTACCGATGGCGATTATCGCGGCAGCGGTGCGGGTCACCACGGGTTCCCCGGTGTTGTTCCGGCAGCGTCGGCCGGGGCGGCACGGAACCCCGTTCACCATCATGAAGTTCCGCACGATGCGCTCTGGCCCGGGGGAGGATGCAGAGCGCCTCACGCGGGTGGGGCGCTTGTTGCGCTCCAGCAGTCTCGATGAGTTGCCGGAACTGTGGAATGTGTTGCGTGGCGACATGAGCCTGGTGGGGCCCCGCCCGCTCCTGATGGAATATCTGGAGCGGTACTCCCCCCGGCAGGCCCGTCGTCACGACCTTCGCCCCGGCCTCACGGGCTTGGCTCAGGTCCAAGGGCGCAACTTGGTGGCGTGGGAGGACCGATTCGAACTCGACGTGCAGTATGTCGAGACCCGCTCCTTTGCCCTGGATCTGGCCATCATCGCCCGTACGGTGGGGGCGGTCCTTCGCCGGGAGGGCATCAGCGGGGAGGGTTCGACCACCATGGCACCTTTCCAGGGGAGCGGTTCATGAGCATTGTGATCGTGGGGGCAGGCGGACATGGGCGCGAGGTCTTCGACGTGGTGGAGGCGTGCGGTGGCTCGTGTTTGGGCTTTGTGGATGACGGCTCCCCCGACCTCGAACCACTGCGGCGTCGCGGTGTGTCGGTACTCGGCAACGTGGGTTTCCTCGCGGAACTCGACGCGTTGGTGCTTCTGGGGATTGGGGAGAGCGCCACCCGCCGCCGGGTGGGCGACACCCTCGATGCCCACCGCGCCCTGCTTTGGTCCCCGGCGCTGGTGCACCCGTTGGCCTCCACTGGCAGCGAGGTGGAGTTAGGTGTGGGCACGGTGCTTTGTGCCGGGGCGCGTCTCACCACCCACATCACCATTGGTCGCCACGGCTACCTGGGGCCCAACGCCACGCTGGGCCACGATGCGATCCTGGAGGACTACGTCACGGTGTTGCCCGGGGCGACGGTGAGCGGTGCGGTCCATCTGGAGAGCGGGGTGTCTATCGGCACCGGCGCCCATATCCTGCCGGGCGTGCGAGTGGGCGAGGCGGCCGTGGTGGGTGCGGGAGCGGTGGTGCTAGCGGATGTGGCCCCGGGGGCCACGGTGGTGGGCGTACCGGCGCGGCCGATCCGTTGATCCCGCTCGGGATCAATCCTGGGGGGCGGTCACAGGGGGTTGATCCATGTTTCGGAGGAGATCCTTGAGGAGCACCTCGCTACTCGAGGAGGTCAGGCCCACCACGGCGGTGGCGGCTAGGGGAGGAACCTTCACGATGGCGATGAGCGGATGGGCCGAGGGCCGGGGATGTTCCTGGATCCCCTCGAGGACCTCGTGGAGTTTCTCGCCCGGGCGGAGACCGGTGTAGACGATCTCGATCCGACGGTCGGCTTCGGCGATTAGGCGTTGCGCCACGTCCACAATCCGCACGGGTTCGCCCATGTCGAGCACCATCGCCCCGCCCTGCTCGCCGATGGCCCCGGCCTGGATCACGAGTTGCACGGCTTCTTCCACCGTCATGAAATACCGGGTCACCTCAGGATCGGTGACGGTGATCGGACCCCCCATGGCGATCTGGGCTCGGAAGGCGCCGAGCACTGAACCACGGCTGCCGAGTACGTTCCCGAAGCGCACCGAGATGTAATCGCCGCGTGCGGTTCCGGCGGCGGCGGCGGTGAGGCGCTCCGCCACGCGCTTGGTGGCGCCCAGCACGCTGACGGGATCGCAGGCCTTGTCGGTAGAGATGTTCACGAACGTGTCCACGTCGTGATGCATGGCGAGGTCCAGCAGGGTGGAGGTACCCCACACGTTGGTCTTCACCGCCTCGCTGGGGTGCATTTCGCACAGCGGCAGGTGCTTGAGGGCCGCCGCGTGGAACACCACCTCGGGGCGGTGTTCCTGGAACACTTCGGCCATGCGTTCGGCGTCACGGATGTCGGCCACGACGAGGTCGCGACTGTCGAGCAGGGCCCGACCGTCGATCGACATCTGCACGGCATGCAAGCCACTCTCGTCACGGTCGAGCATCACCAGTGCCGATGGCCCGAAGCGGTGTACCTGGCGGCAGAGCTCCGACCCGATGGACCCGCCGGCACCGGTGACGAGCACGCGGCGTCCAGTGAGGTACTTGGCAATGCCGTCGATGTCGGTGTCGATCTCTCGTCGGCCCAAAAGGTCGGTGGTGGTGAGGGGACGAATGTCCTCCACGCCGATGTTGTCGTCGAAGCGGCTGTTCATGGCGGGCACCGCCATCACCCGCAACCCGGCGGCGGTACCAAGGGCGGCCAGTTCCCGTACGAGCGGACCGCTGGCGGAGGGGATGGCGATGAGCAACACGTCGGCCCGGAGATCGGCGGCCACGGTGGCGAGGTCGACTTTGGTACCGCGCACACGCACCGACCGGATTCGCAACTGCGACTTGCGGGGGTCGTCGTCGAGAATCCCCACCGGCAGATAGGGGCTCGAGGGGTCTCGCAGCATGGCGGTGATGACCTGATCGGCCCCCTCGCCGGCCCCGAACACGAGGACCCTCGCCGCTCCGATGCCGCTGGGCCGCCGACCACGATCGATCAGCACGCGCCATCCGTAACGCACGGCAGCCATGGCCACCAGCGCGATGAACACGGCTGCCACGGGCACGCTGATAGGCACCCAACGGGTGGGAATATCGACGAGCAGGAGGGCACCGACCGCCAGCAGAACCGTTTTCAGGAGGGCCTCGATCTCCTCGAAAGAACCCAGGCGCCACCGACCCATGTAGAGCCCCTGCCAGAGCCCTACGACTACCTGGATCGACACGGTCAGGGCGATGGCCAACCACACCCCAGCGGTGCCGATGCGGCCAACATTGAAGTCGTAGCGCACCCAGATCGCTAACCACATCGCCATCGCCCAACTCAGTGAGTCCCACCCCGCCAGCCAGGCGAATCGGTACTCAATCAGGGCCTCGTAGCCCCTCCTGGGCGCGACCGAACGTGCCTCGCCCGCTGTTTGATCGTCCCCCCCGGGCGTAGCGTGTTCTCGCTCCACTCTGCTTCCGTTCTCACTGTTTGGCGCTGTTCGTGGGCGAATGTCGCCACGAGCGTGCGGATACTGGCATCCTGAACAGTGCCTGGACCCCCAACAACGCGCCCGGATCTTACCCACCCCTGACTCCGATCTGGAAGGGAACCCGTGTCACGGATTTTCCTCTCGCCCCCCGAGGCGGGCCCCGCCGAACGCCAGCGGGTGCTCGCCGCCATGGACTCAGGCTGGTTGGCGCCCGCCGGGCCGGACCTGGCGGCCTTCGAACAGGAGGTGGCCCAGGTGGTGGCCCGGCGCTACGCCGTGGCGCTGAGCAGCGGCACGGCGGCCTTGCATCTGGCCTTGCTCGTTCACGGCGTGGGGCCCGGTGACCACGTGCTGGTATCGGATCTCACCTTCGCCGCCTCGGTGAACGCAATCCGCTACGTCGGGGCCACCCCGGTACTCATCGACAGTGATCCCGATACCTGGAACATCTCGCCGGGGCTGCTCGCCGAAGAACTCGAGGCCCGCCGGGCGGCCCCGCCCGCGGCGGCCATTCTGGTGGACCTCTACGGACAGGCGGTCGATCATCACGCCATCGCCCCGCACCTCGCCGCCCACGGTGTGGTGCACCTCTCCGATGCCGCCGAGAGCCTGGGGGCCACCTATGACGGTGCGCCGGCTGCCTCGTTCGGGGAGACGGCGGCGCTGTCGTTCAACGGCAACAAGATCATCACGACCACCGGTGGGGGAGCGCTCGTGACGAACGACGCGACGGTGGCCGAGCGGGTGCGACATCTCTCCACCCAGGCTCGCGAGCCGATGGTTCATTACGAGCATGTGGAGGTGGGCTACAACTACCGCCTTTCGAACCTTCTGGCCGCGTTCGGGCGGGCACAACTCGCCGATCTCGACCGAAGGGTTCAGTGCCGCCGGGCCATCTTCGACCGCTACGTCGCCGCCCTCGGGACGCTGGCGGGCATCGGGTTCATGCCCGAGGCGGCCACCGGTCGCACGAACCGCTGGCTCACCTGCATGACCATCGATTCCACGGTGGCCGGCTGCACCCCCGCTGCGGTGCGGGAACATCTCGAAACCCTCGACATCGAGGCCCGTCCCACCTGGAAGCCGATGCACCTCCAACCGGTGTTCGCCCAGTGTCCGGCCCGGCTCGATGGCACCTCGGCTCGGCTGTTCGCATCCGGTCTCTGCTTACCGAGCGGCTCTTCGCTCACCCCCTCGGACCAGGATCGAGTGATTCAGGGCATCCTGGACGTCATGGAGGCCCACTCGTGAAGGTCGTCGTGACGGGAGGGGCTGGGTTCATCGGGGCCAATCTGTGCCGTCAACTGCTCCTCACTGATGGGGTGTCGGAGGTCGTTGCCCTCGACGACCTCTCCACGGGGGTGGCCGCCAACCTGGCGGGAACCGCCGCGGCGCTGGTGGTCGGCGACCTCGTAGACCCCGTCGTGCTTGATGAGGTGTTGCCGGGCGCCGCCGCCGTGGTGCACCTCGGGGCATTGCCATCGGTGCCGCGATCGCTCGAGGATCCGCTGGCCTCGCACCACGCCAATGCCACTGGCACCCTGCAGGTACTTGAGGCCGTCCGCCGTCACGGGGTGGGTCAGATCGTGGTGGCGTCGTCGTCGTCGGTCTACGGCAACAACCCTGCCCTGCCCAAGACCGAAGATCTCGTGACCATGCCGTCCTCGCCCTACGCCGTATCCAAACTCGCTACCGAGGCCTACGCGCTCTCCCATGCGGCTTGCTTCGGTTTCGGTGCGGTGGCCTTCCGGTTCTTCAACGTATTCGGGCCACTCCAGGCCGCGGGTCACGCCTACGCCGCGGTGGTGCCAGCCTTCGTGTCGGCCGCGCTGGCCGGGGAACCGGTGGTGGTGCACGGTGACGGCGGCCAGACTCGCGACTTCACCTACGTCAGCTCGGTGTGCGAGGTGCTCGGCGCGGTGGTGCGCGATCGTCTGGTGAGCGACCGCCCGGTGAACCTCGCCTTCGGAGGTCGGGCCAGCCTGCTCGAGGTGCTTGACGTTCTCGAACGGATCCTCGGCCACCCCATCGAGCGCATCCATACTGCCGCGCGCGCGGGTGATGTACGGGATAGTCAAGCCGACCAAACCGTTCTGCGCGCACTGGTGGCCGGCACTGATCCGGTGATCGAACCGGTGGCTCTGGAAGCAGGCCTTCGCCACACCGTGGACTGGTTCCGTACCGGTCCGTCGGGCTGAGGAACGCCCCCATGTTGCTGCGCGATCTCCCGGCCTTGCTGCGCGATGAGCCGGGCTTGGCATCGGTTCTCGGCCGGTCATCGGCCCTGCTGGCCGTCCCCGAACCGGCGCGCGCGTTGGCGATCGCGGGCCTGGCTACGCAGTCGGCTCGCCGTCCGATCGTGGTGGCCACGCCCACCCGCGGTGATGCAGATCGCTTGGCTAACGACTTGCGGGCCTACCTCGGCCACGATGCGGTGGACACGTTTCCGGCCTGGGAGACGCTCCCCTTCGAGCGCGTATCACCCTCGGTGGAGACCATGGGCCGCCGCCTGCGCACCATGTGGCGTCTACGGGATGCCGAACGCGCCCCGCGCGTGGTGGTGGCGTCGGTGCGGGCCCTCGTGCAGCGCCTCGGCCCGCAGGTGGAAGACACGGAGCCTTTGGTGGTGCGGCGGGGGGAACAGCGCGACCGCGACGACCTGGTACGGGCCCTGGTGGACGCGGGCTATCACCGGGAGGCGGTGGTGGAGCACCGCGGCGAGGTGGCGGTGCGGGGGTCCATCATCGACGTCTTCCCCTCTACCGCCGACCGCCCGGCGCGCATCGACCTGTGGGGCGATGAAGTGGAGCGTCTCACCGAGTTCTCCGTGAGCGACCAACGCTCCACCGAGGACCTGGACCACCTGGAAGTGTTCGCCTGCCGGGAGCTCCTACCCACCACCGAGGTGCGCGCCCGCGCTGAGGCGTTGATCGCCACCGATCCCTGGGGGCGCGAGCAGTGGGAGCGTCTTGCTCAGGGTCAGCGGTTCGACGGCATGGAGTCATGGTTGCCTTGGCTCGCCGATGGCGAACACGTGCTCTTCGACCTGGTGGGTTCCGGGGCCCTGGTGTTGCTGTTGGAGCCGCGGCGCATGCGCGACCGGGCCGCGGATCTCCTGGCCGAGGAAGCCGATCTCGCCGGCACGCTGGCGAAGACATGGGGGGCGACCGAGGCCGGCGGGGAGCATGGCTTGGCGCGCTTATATTTGCCCTTTGATCGGTTACTCACCCACACCGATGCCCCGGTATGGACGGTGACCACCGCCGCGGAGCGCCCCGATGTAGCCACCGTCACCGCCATGGGTATCGATGCCATCGCCGGCGATCCCGGGCGGGTTGTGCGGCAGTTGGCGGGCCTGGCTGCCGATGGCTACCGCATCGTGGTGGCCGCCGAGGGGGAGGGCTCGGCGGGGCGCCTGGCCACGTTGTTGTCCGAACACGGCCTGGTGCCCTCCATCGACATCAGCCCGCTTGAGCGCGGCTGCATTCTGCCGGCCATCAAAGTGGCGGTGGTGACTGAACACGACCTCACTGGCCGTCGCCGCGCTCACCGGAAGGTGCGACCGCCGCGTCGCGATGCCCAGGGCTTCTTCGACGATCTGAAGGCGGGGGATCACGTGGTGCACCATCAGCACGGCGTGGCCCGGTACTCCGGCATGGTGAAACGGGCGATCGGGGGAGTGGAGCGCGATTACCTCCTTCTCGAGTACCGCGGTGACGACAAACTCTATGTGCCGTCGGATCAAATCGATGCCGTGCGCCACTACACCGGCGGCGACTCCCCGGCGCTGTCGCGCCTCGGCGGGGACGGTTGGCAACGGGCCAAGGCCCGGGTGCGTTCGGTGGTGTCGGAGATCGCCCAAGAGTTGGTGGTGCTCTACCAGAAGCGCATCAGCGCTCCCGGCCACGCCTTCGCCCCAGACTCACCCTGGCAGCGCGAACTGGAGGATGACTTTCCCTTCCAGGAGACCCCCGACCAGCTCACCGCCATCGGAGATGTGAAGGCCGACATGGAGGCCGAGTACCCCATGGATCGCCTCGTGTGCGGCGACGTGGGGTTCGGCAAAACCGAGGTGGCCATTCGGGCGGCTTTCAAAGCCGTGCAAGACGGCAAGCAGGTGGCGGTGTTGGTGCCCACCACGCTGCTGGCCCAACAGCACCACGCCACTTTCGCCGACCGCTTCGCCGGCTATCCGGTGCGGGTGGAGGTGCTGTCGCGTTTCCTGACGGCGGCACAGGCCAAAGCGGTAGCCCGAGCGGTGCACAGCGGCGAGGTGGATGTGGTGATCGGCACCCATCGACTGCTCTCCGAGGACATCAAGTTCAAGGACCTGGGACTGCTGGTGGTGGACGAAGAGCAGCGTTTCGGGGTGAGTCACAAGGAGCAGATCAAACAACTCAAGATCGGCGTGGATGTGCTCACCCTCACGGCCACTCCGATTCCGCGTACCCTGGAGATGAGCCTCACCGGTATCCGGGACCTCACCTTGTTGCATACGCCACCGGCGGACCGCATGCCGATCCTTACCTTCGTGGGGGAGTACGACGACCGCGCCGTGGCGGAGGCCATCCGGCGAGAGTTATTGCGTGAGGGACAGGTGTTCTACGTGCATAACCGGGTGCAGGACATTGAGCGCACCGCCGAGCACGTGCGCGACCTCGTGCCGGAGGCTCGTGTGGCCATTGCTCACGGGCAGATGGACGAAGGCACCCTTGAACAACTCGTGCTGGCGTTTTCCGAGGGGGATTACGACGTGCTCGTGTGCACCACCATCATCGAGAGCGGTATCGACATGCCCACGGTGAACACGCTGGTGGTGGATCGGGCCGATCTGCTCGGACTGGGCCAGATGCATCAACTCCGCGGCCGGGTGGGACGCTCTGGACAACGGGCCTACGCCTATTTGTTTCTCCCGGCTGATCGGGTCCTCAGCGAGGCTGCCTACGAACGCCTCAAGACGATCGGCGAGGCCACCGAGTTGGGCTCGGGCTTCAAGATCGCCATGCGCGATCTTGAGATACGCGGGGCCGGTAATCTCCTGGGGGTGGGCCAGTCGGGCCACATCGCCGCCGTGGGTTACGACCTCTACTGCCAGATGGTTAGCGAGGCCGTGGCGGAGCTGAAGGGCGAGCCGGTGAGGGAACCAGCCGAGATCAAGTTGGATCTGCCCCTGGCCGCCAACTTGCCCCGTGACTACGTGCAGAAGGAAGAACTGCGCCTTGAGGCCTATCGACGCCTGGCAGCGGTTACCACCGATTCCGAAGTGGCCGACATTCGGGCCGAATGGGAGGACCGCTATGGCCCGTTGCCTCTCGAGGCCGAACAACTCCTCGCCGTGGCGCGCCTGCGTGCCGAGGCGTCCCGTACCGGCCTGCGGGAGGTCACCGTGGTCAAGCCCTCGGGCTACGGCGGGCAGCCCTACACGGCCCGGCTGTCGCCGCTGCCACTCAAGACCAGTCAGCAGATCCGCTTGGCCCGCCTCCATCCTCGGGCCATCTACAAAGAGGCGGAGCAACTCCTCATCGTGCCGGTGCCCCAGCAACTTCATCCGGCCGATGCTCTGGTGGATCTGTTGCGCCAACTGGACCCGGTTCCCATACTGACCTGACCCATCACTAGGCTCGCCGTTCGTGCCCCGCCGCCTGTGGATGTTCGCCCCCTTCGCCCTGGTTCTGCTGTTCTCGGCGGGCTGTGGCAACGAAGCCGACTCGGCCATCCGGGTGGGGGATACCCGGATCAGCTACGCCGAGTTTCAGAAGGAACTCGACGAATGGGTGGGCAACGACGTCCTGCTAGACCCCCGGTTGACCGAGGCGCCCGCTCCCGGGGCCTACCAGGGTGATCTCGTGCGGGGCCTCGCTGCCCAACGCATTGACTTCGAACTCACCCGGAGCGAATTCGAGGCCCAGGGCCTGGTGCTGGATGACGCCATGCGCGCCGAGGTGGTCACTGTGGTGTTCGGCGACCAGGCCACCGCCGATACGCAGTTGGCGGGGTTCTCTGCCTCGTATCGGGTGGCGCTCATCGACTCCCTCGCTCGTCAGATCGGGCTGTCCAGCGCGCTCGGCGAGGATGACTACCCGGCCTGGCGCGTCGCCGCTCTCCAAGATACCGACATCGCTGTCAGCCCCCGTTACGGGCGCTGGGACAGCGGTACGGCCACGGTGATAGCACCGTCGGTTGTCGCGCCGAGCGGAACCTGAGGCGGCGATGGGGTGCCGGCCGCGGGTGGTGATCGCCGGGCTCGGTCCGGCCGACGCTGATCTGCTGACCACCGGTACCCGAGCGGCCATTGAATCCATTTCCGTGCAGTTCCTACGCACCCGACGCCACCCGGCGGCGGAGGCCCTGCCTAGCGCCACCGACTTCGACGGTCACTACGAGGGGGCGGCGTCCTTCGAGGAGGTGTACGCCGCCATCGTGGAGACGGTGGTGGCCGCCGCCGCCGAGCACGGCGAGGTGCTCTACGCCGTACCGGGTTCCCCGGTGGTGGCGGAGCGGGCGGTCGAGTTGCTGGTGGCCGACCAGCGGGTGGCGGTGCAGGTGCTGCCCGCCCTGTCGTTCCTCGATCTCGCCTGGGCCCGGCTGCGGGTGGATCCCGTAGCGCGGGGGGTGCGGCTGGTGGACGGTCGTCGTTTTGCGGTGGAGACCGCCGGGGTGGTGGGCCCGTTGTTGGTGGGTCAGTGCGACCAGCAGCACGTGCTGTCGGATATCAAACTGGCCGTGGAGGACGGGCCACCGGTGGTGGTGTTACAGCGGCTGGGGTTGCCGGAGGAGTTGGTCCGAACGGTGGCCTGGGACGATCTCGACCGTGAGGTGGATCCCGACCACCTCACCTCGCTGTGGATCCCCACCTTCGGCGACCCGGTGGCCGGCGAGGTGGAGCGATTCCATGAGTTGGTGCGGCGCCTCCGAACGGAGTGCCCCTGGGATGCCGAGCAAACCCATGCCAGCCTCACCCGACACCTGTTGGAGGAGACCTACGAGGTCCTCGAGGCCATCGATGGGGTGAATGTGGCCGCCGGGTTGGGTTTCGATGCACTGGAAGAGGAACTGGGGGATCTTCTCTTTCAGGTGGTGTTCCACTCCGTGTTGGCTGCCGAGGAAGGCCAGTTCACCTTGGCTGATGTGGCCCGGGGCATCCACGACAAACTGGTGGCGCGTCATCCCCACGTCTTCGAGCCCGATGGTGGTCGTCCCGACGTGACCCAACTGGCGACGGATTGGGAGCGGCGCAAGGTACTGGAGAAAGGCCGTACCAGCGTGATGGACGGGATTCCCGCGGCGCTGCCCGCTTTGGCCTATGCGCTGAAAGTGCAGAAGAAGGCGGCGGCACAGGGGGTGGCCTGGCCGGACCTGCCCGGGGGGGATCCGGCGTCGCTGGGGGGCCGGCTGTTGGCCTTGGTCGACGAGGCCCGGGCGACGGGTCTGGACCCGGAGAATGAGTTGCGCGGCGCGGCACTCCGACTCCGGGATGCGTACCGGGATCGGGAGGCTTCCGGGCCGCAGTAGCCAGTGTGCCTTTGTTCATCGCGTTCCCAGGGATAACATCCGCCTCACCTGCCACAGGAGCCACATCACCCCCATGTCTTCCATCGAACACGTCCACGGTCGCGAGGTTCTCGATTCGCGTGGCAATCCCACCGTGGAGGTGGAGGTCTTTCTCGCTTCGGGAGCGACGGGCCGCGCCATGGTTCCCTCCGGGGCTTCCACCGGGCAGTTCGAAGCCGTGGAACTCCGCGACGGCGGGGAGCGCTTTGGCGGTAAGGGCGTGCTGCGGGCCGTGGCTCATGTGAACGACACCATCGGCGGGGCCCTCGAGGGTTTCGAGGCTCTGGATCAGCGCGCCGTGGACCTGTTGCTCATCGATCTTGACGGTTCGGCCAATAAGGCCAACCTCGGGGCCAACGCCATGCTCGGCGTCAGTTTGGCGGTGGCCCATGCGGCCGCCGAGGAGGTGGGGCTGCCGCTGTGGCGCTACGTGGGGGGTGCCGATGCCCACCTGCTGCCGGTGCCGATGATGAACGTCCTCAACGGGGGAGTGCACGCCGACAACACCGTGGACTTTCAGGAGTTCATGATCATGCCCATCGGTGCCGCCAGTTTTTCCGAGGGATTGCGGTGGGGCGTGGAGACCTATCACACGCTCCGGGCCTTGCTGCACGATCGCGGCCTGTCCACCGCGGTGGGCGATGAAGGCGGGTTCGCCCCCGATCTCGCCAGTAGCGAGGAGGCGCTGCGCTTCCTGGTGGAGGCCATCGAGCAGGCGGGCTTCATGGCCGGTGAGCAGATCGCCATCGCCCTCGACCCTGCCTCCTCGGAGTTTTTCGTGGACGGTGCCTACCAACTGGTGGGAGAAGGCCGCACGCTCACGCCCGCCGAAATGGTGGACGAGTACGCCCGCCTGTGCGCCGCCTATCCGATCGTGTCGATCGAAGATGGCATGGCGGAAGAGGATTGGGAGGGCTGGGCGAGCATCACGAAACGGCTGTCCTCTGCGGTGCAACTGGTGGGTGATGACCTCTTCGTTACCAATGTCGAACGACTGGAGCGCGGTATCGACGCCGGGGTGGCCAACTCGATTCTCATCAAGGTCAACCAGATCGGCACCCTCACCGAGACCCTCGAAACAATGCGGATGGCCACTCGCGCCAGCTACACCTCGGTGATGTCGCATCGGTCCGGGGAGACCGAGGACGTGACCATCGCCGATCTCGCCGTGGCCACCAACTGCGGCCAGATCAAGACAGGGGCACCGGCGCGTTCGGACCGAGTGGCGAAGTACAACCAGTTGTTGCGCATCGAGGCCGAGTTGGGGGAGACCGCCGCCTATGGAGGGGCCAGCGTGTTGGCCCAGGGCATCGGCCCAGAGTGATGTCGCGTCGTCGCGCTACTCCCGCCAAGCCGGTCACCCCCCGCCGTTCGTGGCGGCGCTCCGGGCGGATGCTGGGGCTGGTGAGCGGGGCCGTCGTGGTGCTGGCGTTGCTGGTGCTGGTGGTGTTGCCTACGCCGACCTATCTGGCCCAGCGACGGAACATCCGTGAAACCGAGCAGCGTCTTACGGTGCTTCGTCATCAGAACCAGGCCTATGAGGATCGCGTCGAGCGCCTGCAGTCGGCCGAGGAGATCGAGCGGCTTGCTCGGGAGCAATACAACCTGGTGCTGCCGGGGGAGGAGGCCTACGCCGTGCTGGCGGCCCCGCTGCCCCCGCTGGAGTTTCCCTCGCTGTGGCCCTTCGGCCCGATGTTGAGCGCGCCGGCCCCGGCGGAGCCTCCGCCGAGTTGAGGAGGCGACGGCGGTAGGATCGACGGCGACCGACTCAGTCCTGCCCAGCCCTTGGGGGTGAAACGGGTGGATCTGGCACCATCGGGTCTCTCCCGCCGGGTCGATCCACGGGGGTGAACCCAATCGGTTCTCTGGGGTCACTCAACTCCCGAAAGATCTTGCCCCGCGAAGCGGGGTTGGACCGCCAGCCAAGCCGCCCGGAAGGAAGCCCCGTGAGTCATCCGATTGAAGTGGAGGGCTTGGTGCGGCGCTTCGGCGACATCGTGGCGGTGGCCGGAGTGGATCTGGAGGTGAAGCAGGGAGAGATTTTCGGCTTCCTCGGGCCCAATGGGGCCGGCAAGACCACCGTGGTGCGCATGCTTACGACCCTGCTGCGTCCCAGCGCGGGCGTGGCTCGGGTGGCCGGCCACGACGTGGTGTCGGCGGCGGGTGCCGTGCGCCGCTCGATCGGGGTGGCCCTGCAGGATGCCGCCATTGATCCACTCATGACGGGGCGCGAACTGGTGCGACTCCAGGCGGTGTTGCACGGGATCAGCCGCACCGAAGCTGACCGACGGGGGGATGTGCTTCTCGACCGAGTGGGTCTCTCGCTGGCGTCCCAGCGGCGGGTGGGTACCTATTCCGGTGGTATGCGGCGTCGGTTGGATCTGGCTCTCGCTCTCGTGCACGAACCCAGCGTGTTGTTCCTCGACGAGCCCACCACCGGCCTCGATCCGACCAGTCGGAGGGCCTTGTGGGACGAGGTGCGCCGGTTGAACCAAGAGGGAACCACGGTGTTCCTCACCACGCAGTACCTCGAGGAGGCTGATGTATTGGCCGGGCGTATCGCCATTATCGACGACGGCCGCATCGTGCGCGAGGGCGATCCGAAGGTGCTCAAAGAAGCCGTGGGTGACTACCGCCTCCAGGTGACGGTGGCGTCTCATCAACTACCGGTGGCGCGTCAGGCCTTGGCTGCCTTCGGCGACCCTCGTCCCAGCCATGAAACCGCCGTGGCGATTGGCCTACGCGCCGGGCCGACGACGGTTTCGGCGGCTTTGCGGGCTCTTGAAGATGCCGGGGTTCCGGTAGAGCAGGTGGAACTCGATGCCCCGAGCCTCGACGACGTGTTTGCCGAGGCCACGGGCCGTCGTCTCGAAGGCGCCAGCATTCCCGACGAAGGCGTGCCGGAGTAGCGATGGCTACGGTGGTCGTTGGTGAGCGAGACGTCGGGTTTGACGCCCGTGTCGTAGTTGAGCAGGGCCGAGCCCTGGGCCTGCGTTCGATCCGGGGCACGCTCCGTCAACCGCAGGTGTGGCTGCCGGGCCTGTTGTTCCCGATCTTCATCGCGGCGGTGAACACCTCGGCGATGGGGAGGGCGGTGGAGTTTCTCCCCGGATTCGACGGGGTGGATTCCTTGCTCGACTTTCTCCTGGTGGCCTCCATCACCCAGTCGGTTCTCTTCGGTGGGCTCGCCGCGGGCAGCGATACCGCCACCGACATTCAGACCGGGTTCTTCGACCGCCTGTTGGCTTCTCCGGTGTCGCGCACATCGATCCTGGTGGGCCGGTTGATGGGGGCTTCGGTGACCGGCGCTCTGCAAGCCCTGGTGTTCATCGTTCTCTACGGTGCCTTTGGGGCGCGCATCGCCGCCGGTGTGCCCGGTGGCCTGCTGCTCATGGCCTACGCCATGGTGCTGGCCCTGGTCATCGGCGGCTTTGCCGCCATGCTGGCCCTGCGCACCGGTTCGGCCGAAGCGGTGCAGAACATGTTCCCCCTCACCTTCATCGTGTTGTTTGTGTCCTCGGCTTTCTTTCCCACGGAGTCGATGGAGGGGGCCTACCGTTCGATCGCGTCGTACAACCCGGTGACCTGGATGGTGGATGGGATGCGCTACCAGGTAATCGTGGGACTCGACTGGAGCAGGGCCGCCGGGTCGCTTCTGGTGGCGGCGGGGTTGGCGGCGCTAGCCATCTTCGGGGCAAACATGGCCTTGCGGGCGCGGTTGCGGAGGGCAACATGACGGCACCGACCATCCCGGCGCCGTCGGTGTTCTCCTGGGTTCCCATGGCGCTGGCCCTCGGCCACCGGTCGCTCCTGGGGATCTTGCGCATCCCGTCGGCCATGGTCCCCTTGCTGGCCATGCCGATCTTTTTTCTGGTGGCCTTTTCGGGCTCCTTCAGCAGCCTGTTGGCGCTGCCGTCGTTCCCCACCGACAACGTTGTGAGTTGGTTTGCGCCCTTCGCCATTATCCAAGGGTCGGCTTTCGCGGGCTCTGGTATTGGCTTCGCCACCGTGCGGGATATCGAGACGGGTTTTTATGCCCGGCTGCTGCTGTCGCCGGGTTCGCGGGTGGCCCTACTGGCAGGACCAGCCTTGGCCACGGCGGTACGGGCGATGGTGACTACCGCTGTAGTGCTGACGGTGGCGCTGGTGATGGGGGCGCGTATCCCCGGCGGTGCCCTCGGTCTGCTGGTGTTGTTCCTGGCCGCGATAGGCACTGCGGTTATTTCGGCGGGCTGGGCCCTGGGCCTGGTATTTCGAATGCCCAATCAGCGATCCGGTCCGATCTTGCAATTAGTGATTTTTGTGTGCACATTCCTCTCGACGGGCACCGTGCCTCTCGCCGATCAGATTGGATGGACGGAGCCGTTCGCTCGCCTCAACCCCCTCAGTGATGTGCTCGCGTTGGCCCGTCAGGGATTTGTGGGTGAGGTCACCTGGTCGGTTACCTGGACCGGATTGGTGGCGCTGGGGGGTGCGCTGGTGGTGCTGTGGGTGTGGGCGGCGACGGGGATCCGGAAGTTCACGCCATGACCATCAGAGGCCTGTGATGGGGATGTCCATCACCCGCAACCACCCGCCGAAGCGGGAGGAGGTGGAACCGCGCGGGCGGCTTGAACAGCAGCGGAGCGATGCCCCTGGCCTGCGCCGGACCTCCACGCCGTCGCCGACTCCGGCGGCGTTGGTCGGTGGTGCGGGCTCATCGGTCCTGAAGTGGTCACTGGGCCGGCACCCATGACCGCCGACGCGGCCGATCGAGCGGCGGTAGAGGCGCTCCTGGGGCGGCCGGTACAGGGGGCCTTTGTGGTGGTGGTCCGGCACGACGACGGTTCGCCGGTGGTGCTGCAAAACGCTCCGCTACTCCACGACGGCACGCCCATGCCCACCCGTTACTGGTTGGTAGGCGAACCCGAACGCACTCGTGTTTCACGACTAGAAGCCGCCGGGGGAGTGAACCGGGCCGAAGCGGAGATCGACCCCGCCATCTTGGTGGTGGCGCACGCCCGATACGCCGCCGAACGCGATGCGGCCGTACCCCCGGGCCACACCGGCCATCGGCCCCGCGGCGGGGTGGGGGGCACCCGGGTGGGGGTGAAGTGTCTCCACGCGCACTACGCCTGGCATCTCGCCGGCGGTGACGATCCCGTGGGCCAGTGGGTTGAGGAGCATCTCCTCCAGGCGACCTAAGCACCGCCGGGTTCCCCCCGGGCGGGCCGCGCGGGTCGGCGTTCCCACCGGTAGCGTCAGGCGGTGCCTCTGCTCGCCGCTATCGATTGTGGAACCAACTCCACGCGATTGTTGATTCGCCACGGACTCACCACCGTGGAACGGCGGATGACGATCACCCGGTTGGGCCAGGGGGTGGGCCGCAACGGTCGACTGGACCCGGCGGCCATGGAGCGCACCGTGGCCTCGCTGCGAGACTACCGGGGCATTATGGACGCCCACGGGGTGGAAACACTGCGAGTGGTTGCCACCTCCGCAGTGCGCGATGCCGCCAATGCCGAAGACTTCGTAGCGGCGGCCGCCGCGGTTGGCATGCCAGTGGAGGTGCTCAGTGGGGCGGAGGAGGGCGCGCTTGCCTTTGCGGGCTCCACGGCCGATCTGGACCTGGCGGAAGGGCCGTTCTTGGTGGTCGATATCGGCGGTGGTTCCACCGAGTGCATGGTTGGTAGCCGCACCCTCGACGCCGTCCGCTCTTTTGACCTGGGCTGTGTGCGCCTCACCGAGAAGCACTTCACCACTGATCCGCCCGCGCCCGAAGAGTTGTCCAATGCCATCGCGGAGGCGTCGGATTTCTTTGACGATCTGATTCGAGAGGTGCCGCCGGCCACCGCCGCACGAAAGGTGGTGGGCCTTGCCGGCACCATCACTACGGTGGCGGCGGTGGAGATCGGGTTGGCGCAGTGGGACCGCGATGCCCTCCACCACTTTGTGCTCACTCGGGCGGCCGCCGAGGACGTGTTTCGCACCCTGGCTACCGAAGCGCCGAAGGATCGTGTGCACAATCCGGGCCTCGATCGGGAGCGGGCTGATGTGATCGTGGGCGGCTGCTGCATCTTGGTGGCCTTCATGCGCACGCTCGGGATCGACGAGTTATCGGTGTCAGTCGCCGACATCCTCGATGGTCTTGTCGCCTCCATCGTTTCGGATACGGCAGGATCAGGGGCATGAGCACCCTGATCAGCCGCCGGGTGGTGTTGCGTCCCTTGGTGCGGGAGGACTTTCCCGCGTGGTCCGAGGTTCGTCAGCGCAACTGCGACTGGTTGGTGAAGTGGGAGCCGGCCTCGCTGGCCGGGGCCCCCGATCCGGTGCGCGATCGGGCCGCCTTCGCGGCGCGCTGCGGTGCTCGTGACCGCGAGCGGCAACTCGGCACCAGCCACGGCTTCGGACTGTTCGTCGATGGCTTCTTCGCCGGCGAACTCAACCTGTCCATCGTGCAGCGAGGACCGTTTCAGAGTGCCTACCTGGGCTACTGGATCGACCAAGCCCGCGCCGGGCAGGGCTACATGCCCGAGGCGCTCGTGTTGCTGTGCCAGCACGCCTTTGAGCAACTGAACCTGCACCGAATCCAGATCTCGATCATTCCTCGCAACCTGGCCAGTCGGCGGGTCACGGAAAAACTGGAGATCCGTGACGAAGGGGTTGCCCTGCGCTACTTGGAGATCAACGGGATCTGGGAGGACCACATTCGCTTCGCCATCACGTCGGAGGAGTGGGTCGATCGCCGTGACGCACTGGCGGCCACCTGGATCGACTGAGGGGCGCGGCTAGTTCGAGGAGATTTTGGCCTGAAGGGCAGCCACGCGAGTCTGGAAGGTTGGTTGTTCCAGCGACCACACCTGGGGCACGAGTTCGCGGTCCACGGCGGCGGGATGGTCGGTGATGGTCGGGACATCGGCCAGGGTGGCTTTGGTGCGGCGGAGAAGTTCGCCAGGAACCGAGGCGGCGCGCCCGGCCATCAACCGGGCGTAGTTGAGTAGTTCATCGTCGGGTAGGCATTTCCACACCAGCCCTACCCGTTCCGCCTCTGCGCCGTTGAGTATCTCGCCGAACAATACGGTGGCGGCCACCGTCTGCGGACCAGCAATACGGTGGGCCATCCAGGTGTGTCCTCCCCCGGGGTGCAGACCGAGGTTGAGGAAGCGCGTGTCGAAGCGGGCACTGGTGGCGGCGAGTCGCACATCACAGACAAGGGCGAGGTTCATCCCCGCGCCCACCGCCGCACCATTTACCGCTGCGATGGTGGGAAGCGGGGAGCGCCCGATCCGCAAGAAGCCTTCGTAAATGGCGCGGAGGCCCACCTCGGCTTCGCCTCCGGATGCATCACTGAGATGGGATAGGTCGGCGCCGGCACAAAAGGCCGGTGCCGATCCAGTGATGATGACGGCGCCGACGCTGGCCTGGGCTTCGAGTTCGTCAAACCGTTCGGTGATCTCCACCACCATGGGGAGGGTGAGGGCGTTGCGGCGATCGGGGTCGCTGAGGGTGACGGTGGCGACGCCGTCGGCGATTTCAGTGTGCAGAAGGGACATAGGGGCAGTTTGGCACTGCGAGTGGCGCTGGTGTGACTTTGGGTCCTGTAATTGTTACAGTTTACCGACTATAGTATTTCTGTTGCCCTCCCGGACTTGTGGTGCGTGTTGCACGCGGGGACGATGGGGGTGCTGTGGCTCGTGTGAATAAACCCCAGGTGAGGTGTATGGGTTCCCGTTCGTTGTCCCCGAGATCTGTTGTTGCCGCCCTTGGGGTGGTGTTGGCCGTCGCTCTGGTTTCAACCCCGCTGGTGGGATTGGCTCAGAAGGCCACCGAGAGTCCCTCGGCCCAACGGGAACGGGTACGCGCTGAAAAGGCCCAGGTGGCTACCAAAGTGGATGCCCTGCGAGCCAGCGACGCGGAGGTGTCACGGGCGCTTGCGGATCTGCAAGACAACGTGGCCGGTCAGCGGGCACTGTTTGTCGAAGCCCAGCGAGCCGCCGTCCAAGCCGATCAGGCTCTCGCCGAAGCTACTGCGGCGGTGGAGGCCAAGACGGCCGAGATTGCCCTCCTGCGCGAGGACATCCGCGAGTTCGCCGTCGAGGCGTTCGTGCATCCGCCTTCCGACGATGCGCTCGCCGCCCTCGACTCCGACGACCCGGGGGAGGCCGCCGAGAAGCGGGCCCTACTGGAACTGCAGAACACCAACGACGACGACCTCCTTGATCGTCTCGGCGCCGCCGAGGAGGACCTCGAGGTGGAACGGGCGCTGGCCGTCGACGCCGCGGCTCAGGCCAAAGCCAAGAAGGCCGCCGAGGAAGGTCGTCTGGGTGAGCTCACCTCGGCGCTCGAGCAACAAACCGCCTACGCCAATCAGGTGCAGAGTCGCCTCGATCGGGCGCTCGCGGAGGCCGAGAACCTCGCCGACATCGACGCCACCTTGTCCCAGCAGATTCGTAACGATCAAGCTGACCTCGCCCGGCAAAACACCGGCGCCACCGGCGGTGGTCGCCCCCCCAGCGGCGGCGGTGGGGGATCGCTCAACCCCGGCCTAGGTTCGGTGGCCTGCCCTAATGGCGGCTCAATCACCGTGGCGACCTCGGTTACCGGGCGCCTGCGGTCAATGATCAACGCCGCCTCGGCGGCGGGCAACGCCCTTTGCGGTGGGGGTTACCGCAGTTCGTCCGCGCAGATCGCCTTGCGTCGCGCCCACTGCGGCACCAGCGACTACGCGATTTATCAGATGCCGTCCTCTCAGTGCAGTCCCCCCACGGCGCCCCCCGGCTCGTCCATGCACGAACGCGGTCTGGCGGTGGACTTCACCTGCAACGGTGGCGGGGCCATTAGTTCTCGCAGTAGTCCCTGTTTTCGGTGGCTGGCGGCCAACGCGGGGGGCTACGGCTTCTACAACCTGCCCAGCGAACCCTGGCACTGGTCCTCGAACGGCAACTGACGCTCGGGGCAACCCTGCCCTCGGGTGGGGCAGGGCGCGCGGCGATCAGTCGGGATGGACCACGGCGGGGCTATGGCGGAAGAACTGTTCCACGTCGCGTTCGTACTGGTAGGCCGCACCGGTCACTCCGGTCATGGCGCTGACGCGCAGTGATCCGACAAAGTCGGTCACCGTTCCGGCCGAGGTGAAGTCGTAAGCGAAGCCGCGTTGTTTGAGACGGCGATTGTCCACGCCCCGGCCGTGGCGCAGCAGGTCGATCAACTCAGGGGGTAGCTCGATGCCCAGGCGTCTGATCGGGGCGCTGAGCAACCCAAGACCCCAGGGGGAGAGGGGAATGGTGCGTTTGCCGCAGAGGGCAGCCACCTCGCTCCAGGGCAGGAGGCCGTCGCCGGCAACGTTGAAGGTGCCTTGGATCTCGCGGTCAAGGACGAAAAGGATCGCTCGCACCACGTCCGTTTCGTGCACGAACTGGAAACGCGGGTCGAACCCGAACATGCGCGGTACCAGCGGCAGATCGAGGGCCTTGGCCAGAGGGGTGGTGATGTCGGGGCCGAGAACGTTGGAGAACCGCAGCATGGCGACGGCGATCTGCGGGTTGTCCACGGCAAAGTCGCGTACGTAACTCTCCACCTCCAAGAGGCTGCGTTCCACCATCTGAACCGGCACCCCCGCCCGCCGGCTTTCTTCAGAGAACCACACCGGGTCTTTGGGGTGGGCGCCGTACACGAGGGTGGACGATTTCACCACCACGTTGCGCACGGTACTGCCCGGAGCCGAGGCGGCGGCGAAGAGGTTCATGGTTCCGATGACGTTGATCTCGTGGATTTGGCGGGAGCTCATCTGAGTGGAATCCATCACGAGGAAGGTGTGCACGATCGTGTCGATTCGGGCGGCCTTCACGATGCGGCTGAGGATCGAGTAGCTCTCATCGCTGCGCACGTATTCGGTGCGCTCCAGGGGGATGTTGGGTGCGTTGCGGTCGAGGCCCACGATCACATCGACGTTGGGGTCCGCTTCCAGGGCTTGGGCTAGCCGACTACCCCAGAAGGTGCCGAGGCCGGTGATGAGGACGCGCTTTCCCATCGTGGGCCCTTCAGCCGAACCAAACAGATTTGCGGTCGCGCAGCATGTCCAACAGGGCATCTTGGATGTGTTGGCGGATGTGTTCGGACTCGTCCATTACGAGGCTTCGCGAATAGCGGGGTTGATCGGGTTCCACATCGAACGTGACCGGGTCGAGTACCCGTATCTTGATTTTGGCCGGAAGAGGGAGCAGCGCCCCGAGGGGGCCGAGGGCGGCAAAGGCGAGCATGTTGGCGGTGATCGGGGCGTAGGGGAGGCCAAGCACTTTGGCCAGGGGAGTGTTCTTCCAAAGGATCGGCATGGCCTCCTCGGCCCCCACCACCGCAATCGGCACGATCGGCACCCCGGCCCGCATGGCGATCTGCACGAACCCGCCGCGCCCGAAGCGTCGGAGTTGGTACCGATCGCGGTAGTACTTGCCGGTGCCTTTGGTGCCCTCAGGGAACACCAGGGCCAACTGTTGCTGCTCCCGCAGTAACCGATAGGCGTTGTCGGGGTGGGCGAGTACTCCACCGGTGCGGGCCCACAACGTGCCGGCGATTGGTAGTCGCTTGAACATCTCGTCGGCTAGGCCGTACACCGGGCGGCCGATTTCTTCTTCGATGCCGTGCATGATGGCGGGGGCGTCGGCGGGAATGGCACCCGCATGGTTCGATACCAACAGCGCACCGCCGCTGGTGGGGATCTTGTCGAGGCCGTCCCATTCCACGCGGTGCCAACTGCGGTACAGCGGGCCGTAGATCCGTCGTGCTAGCTCTCGGCTCTTGGCCGAGCGGCCCCACTCGTCTACATCGGAGCATCGCAGATCACCATGCTGGTCGGCTTCCGGCTGCGATGGCACCGCTACGAGCGCCACCGAGGGCGTGCGGGCTTCAGCGGGAACCGGGAGCTTCACTACCCGGCGAGCTTTGGTGGCCGTTTTGGTGGGTTTCTCCGACGGCGCCATCGGTGCTGATGGTAGTTCTTGACAGCGGTGTGATCACCAGCCGCTCGCATCGTCGTGCTCTCTGAGGTGCTGCTGCCCGACGTCGCAGGTGCTCCGCTGAGGGCACCAGCGACACTGCAGGCCCGGTTTCAGCACCGGTGGGCGGCCATCGTGACGCAAGGCGACAATGAGACCCGCCGCCGCCACCACTCGCTCCACGGTGGAACCGAGGGTGTCGAGGGTGACCACTTCTTCCTGCAGGCGAGCCCCGTCGAGGTAGTAGCTCGCCAACAGCCGGGGCGGCACGCCGAGCCGAAGCGTCTCGATGAGGGCGTAGAACCGGAGGTCCTCATGATGGTGGGGGGCGAAGCCGCCGGTTTTTAGGTCGATGAGGACCTTGCCGGCCTGGGTGCCGTGGGCTCGTCCCACGCTGAGGTCCACCTTGCCCGCCAGTACGATCCGGTCGCCGTTCAGGTCCGCCCGCAGGCGACTCTCCGCCACCGGTCGCCAGCGGGGTTCGAGCGGGGGAAAGCACTCAAGGAACAGATTCACCCGCTCGGTGGCCTCGCCGCGCACCTCGGCTTGTTCGCCGTCGGTGAGGGCAGTGAGGTAGTCGCTGATGCTGTCGGTACTGGCGATCAGGTTGGCGAGAGCGGCGTCCACGAGTTCCCCCGCGGCAGGATCGCCCCGCCAGGCGATCGACAACTCGATGGCCTTGTGGGAGATGGTGCCGCGCACGGTGGCGGGCGACCAGGCAAACGGTGCGCCGTCTTGGGCCAGGAACAGCCCTTCGCATCCGTGCACGAGGCCGAGGAGGTATTTCGACAGCCACAGTGTTTCCCCGGCGGGGATGCGCTCGGCCACGGGGGTGAGAGCGTCTTCGAGTTGCTTCCGTAGTTCGTAACGAAGGCGGGGGTCGAACGCAGGACGTTCGTGGGGACGGGCACCTAGCACGGCCATCACCGCGCTCTGGGCGGGGTTGAGCGCGGGAGCGGGAGCATCGTGATCCACGCCGGGAGACTGTCACACCTGCGAGGTTGAATGGAACGGTGATGCAGTCCTCCTCGCTCAACTTCGCTCGGGCCGTCCACGTCCTGGCCGCTTCCGCCCGTTCTCTTGGTCTCGTGGTGCCCGGGTTCCGCAGCCCTCCCCGACTCGTTGGGGTGCAACGATCAATCACGCGGTGGCCTGGTGGGGCCACGGTGGCGGTAGTGGTGCGGGGTCGACCCTGGCCCGCCGTGCAGTCCGATCTCGTGGAGGGCATTGTCGCCACCAATGGCCTGGTGAGCCCGGCCTCGGATCGGGCGAGAGCTGAGTTGTGGCGGGCTCTGGAGTCGCCCCCCGAACGCGACGAACAAGCGGCATGACTTCGCCCGGTACGGTTCTCGGGTGAAGTCTTGGCGCCTCCTGCTCTGCGACCTGGCGATCAACGATGTCCCCGTCGAGGTGACCTACGCCGATCTCTTCGTGGTCCTGCGGGAAGGCGACCATCGCCCTGGTCCCAACGACTGGGAGGCCACCGTGACTACACCGGATCGGCGCCACGTTCCCCCTGGTCGCCACCATCTGCACGCCCACACTCCCGACGGTCTTGTCCTGGCGGGCCCTGCGCTACTTCTCTTCAGTGACGGCCACCAACACCACTTACGCGGCGACGGCGCGCTGGTCGGCGTGGATGAGGCCCTAGCCTGAGGTAGTAGCCCCCGCCCGGGTGGCGCAAATGGTGGACGCGGAGGGCTTAAACCCCTCTGTCGCTTTGGCGACATGTGGGTTCGAATCCCACCCCGGGCACCGCACATCGAGCGCCCGACCCCCGGTGGCGCCGCGAACTCCTCGGAAGAGCTGACTACCCGATCTGCCATCGCGGCGGCAGGTATACCCGCCGCTGGGGTGCGCGTGAGTCCGCTCGTTCCGGATGGATTGCTCAGTCCATGGAGCCGCTAGGCCGGCGAGGGCTCACCGAGCGCGAAGACGGATACCCCGGCGGCCTCGTAGACGGGGGTGGTGAGGCTCGCCAGCGCGGTCAGGTCGGCGGCGCTGCCGTTGATCTTGTCGACGACGAGGTAGCGAACGCCGTAGCGCTTCGCGAGTGCTCGCAGGGTGTCTGGCGTGGGTTGAGCGAGGGCGGTTTCGTTGAGCCCGAGGCGATTAGTTCTGCAGGGGAAGGAGGGCTTCGGCCACCTCGGTGAGGTGCGGTTCCCAGTGGTCTGGTTCGGCCAGGGGAATCACGACGAACTTCGATCCGCCCGCCTCGATGTGTTCACCAATCATTTCCCGCAGGCGGTCCAGTCCGCTGGCGACCACCCGGCTTGGGTGAACATCGGGCCGCCGGGCGGCCAGACCGGCCACTACCGGGTCGGGAATGGGACCGTGGCAGTAGGGCAACACGGCGCCGAAATGCTCCGGGTCAAGGACGCGGCCGTGGTCGGCGGCGGTGGCCTGGATCACCGCGATGCCCTTCTGCACGTCCTCGGCTGTGCAGAACGACGGAAGCCACCCGTCGCCCAAGCGACCGCACCGCTTCATTTCCGACGGAGCGATGCCACCCAACCAGATCTCCAACGGGTCCTGCAGGGGAACGGGTCGCACCACCGCCTGGAGGTAGCGGTAGGCGGCGCCGTCATGGTCCACAGTCTCGCCCGCCCAGAACCGCCGCAGGAGAGGGAGCACCTCGTTGAAAATGTTGGCGCGATCTCCTCGCGCTACTCCGAAGGCCTGCTGCTCGCCGGGATCCACCGCTCCAAGGCCGAACGCTGACAACAGGCGTCCGTGCGCCAGGCGGTCAAGGGTGGCGAGTTGTTTGGCCAGGAGCATCGGGTTGCGGCCGGGTACGACCAACACGGAGAAGCCGAGTTTGATCTTGCTGGTCAACCCCGCCGCGATGCTGAGCCCCACGATGGGATCGGGACAGTGGCTCCCCACCCGTTCCGACAGCCAAAGCGAGTCGAATCGGTGGTTTTCCAAGCTGGTGACCAGGGTGGAGAACCCCTCCGCATCGCACGAGGCCCGCGTGCCCAGCCCGTACCCGATGCGCACCTTCATGGCTTCAGCCTGCCACGACTCCTCCCCCTGCCCTCGCCACCTCGTAAGTTCTGGGCCATGAGCACCATTGATCTCACTGCCCCGTTTCGTCTCGACGGACGCGTCGCCGTTGTTACCGGAGCCTCCAGCGGTCTCGGTGACCGCTTCGCTCGCGTGCTGCACGCGGCGGGCGCCACGGTAGTGGCAGCGGCCCGGCGCACGGACCGGTTGGAAGCCCTCGCCGCCGAACTCGGTGATCGCCTCGTCCCGATGACCTGCGATGTGTCCATCGACCATGACTGTGAGCAACTCATCGCGGCGGCGGTGGCTCGGGAAGGTCATCTTGATGTGTTGGTGAACAACGCCGGACTCGGTTTTCCCGTGGCCGCCGAGGACGAGGCAATCCAGGACTTTCGTCGCGTGGTGGATGTGAACCTGAACGCTCTGTTTCTGCTGAGCCAACTGGCGGGCCGCCACATGATCGAAGCGAGGTCGGGTTCGATCATCAACATCGCATCGGTGCTCGGCCAGGTGGCCTCGGCTCCGATCAAGCAGGCCTCCTATTGCGCCACCAAGGGAGCGGTGGTGAACCTCACGCGGGAACTGGCGGTGCAGTGGGCGCGCAAGGGCGTACGGGTCAACGCGTTGGCTCCCGGTTGGTTCCCCTCGGAGATGACCGAACTGATGTTTAGCGACGAAAGCGCCAATCAGTTCATGCGGCGCAACTGTCCGATGGCCCGTGCTGGCGACGCCCACGAACTCGACGGCGGATTGTTGTTTCTGGCCAGTGATGCCTCGTCTTACATGACCGGTCAGACCCTTACGATCGACGGAGGATGGGTGGCACGCTGAGCGTGAGGGCCCCCATGCCCGCCAGCACCAAAGCCATCCCGGCCAGGTGCGAGCGGGTGAGTTCTTCGTGGAGGACAATCACCCCCAACACCGATGCCGTGAGAGGGTCGGCGAGGGACAAGGTGGTGGCCGTGGCTACCGCCACCACCGCGATGCCCCGTCCGAACAGCAAGTAGGCCACCGCGAGGCTCATCAACCCAAGCCACAGCGCCATCGCCACGCCCACGCCCGACCACATCGGGCCAATGCCGGCTGCCAGGCCGAGGGGGAGCAGCAGTATGGCGCTGAGCAGAAAGGCCCAGGTCATCACCAGGTCGGGGTCGTGGTGGTCGGTGAGAGTCTTGGACCAAAGGGTGAACAGGGCGTAACTCGCCCCGGCCCCCACCGCCAGCGCAATCCCCACCGGGTTCACCCGGACTCCGTTGGTCTTGGTGGTGGCGAGCAAAGTGGCGCCCAGCAACGCCAAGACCGTGGCGATGCCCCAGCGCGGCGTCGGCCGTTCGCCGCGACCGAACCAGCCCACTAGTCCACCCCACAGCGGCCCCGACCCCACCCCCACCACCGTGCCGATGGCCACTCCGGCCAACCGCACGCCCCCGAAGAAGCAGAGTTGGTAGCTACTGATGGCCAGCGCGGCCAGCACGAGTGGTCGGCGCTGGAGGTGGCGAGCTCCGGCCCACAGACGACCTCGGCTGGCCGCGATGACCACGAGCACGACCGTGCCCACCACCGTGCGGGTGGCGCCCACCGCGATCGGACTGGCCCCGGCGGGGCCCAAGGCCTGCGCGGTGCCGTTGGTTCCCCAGAGGGTGGCGGCCGCCACCACGAGGAGTGCGGCCCGGGATTCTGAGGCCAACGCCATAGCGATCAAACCTAACGAGTTGGTCAACGGAGTGGGCGACTGTGACCATGGTGAGGTGCTGCAGGTTCGAGAACTCGCCGTAGAGGTTGGAGGCTCCGTCATCATGGACGGGGTCAGTTTCTCGATTCGCGCCCGGGACAAGGTGGGCTTGGTAGGCCGCAACGGAGCGGGCAAGACCAGCCTGCTCAAGGTGCTCGGCGGTGTCTCCGACCCCTTCGCCGGCGTGGTGAACCGCACCGGGGGGCTCGGGTACCTCCCTCAGGACCCGCGCCTCGACGGCGTTGACGATCAGATGCCCGCTATCCGCCACATCTTGTCCGGTCGCGGGTTCGACGAAGCCATGACCCGCATTGAAAAACTCCGGCTGCAGATGGAGGAAGACCCTTCGGAGCGAGCCGTCGAGCGGTTCGCCCGGGCCGAAGAGCAGTTTCGCGTGGATGGCGGGTATTCAGCGGAGAGCGAAGCGCTGCGCATCGCGGCGGGCCTGGGTCTCGAAGCCGACCGCCTCGAACTGCCGGTGGGGGCACTCTCGGGCGGGCAGCGGCGCCGGGTGGAGATTGCCCGGATCCTCTTCGCCGGCAGCGACGTCCTTCTCCTTGATGAGCCCACCAACCACCTGGACAGCGATGCCAAGGAGTGGCTGTTGGGCTTCATGCGTGGTTATCGGGGCGCGCTGTTGGTGATCAGCCACGACCTCGACCTGCTCGACGAAGCCATCACGCGCGTGTTGCATCTCGACCGATACGACGACGCCAGCCTCGGCGCCATGGAGGAATACAAGGGCACCTACACCGAGTACCTCGCCAACCGCGCCAAAGACGAGATCCGCCTGGCCAAGGTCGCTCAGCGCCAGGCCAAGGAGATCGATCGACTCCAAACCCTGGTGGACCGCTTCGGGGCCAAGGCCTCCAAGGCGTCGATGGCCCACAGCATCGAGAAGCGCATCGTGCGTTTGGAAGACACCAAGGTGGAGGTGTCGAAGGGGAATCGCTCGGTGCATGTGAAATTTCCGCCGCCGCCCCCTCCCGGTCGTCTCGTGCTCGATGGTGCGGGCCTAGCGGTGCGCTACGGCGACAACGAGGTGTTTCGCGATGTCGATTTTGCGCTGGAACGGGGAGAACGACTCCTCATCATGGGGCTCAACGGGGCCGGCAAGACCAGCCTGTTGCGGGTGCTCGCCGCCCAACGCCAGCCCGAGGAGGGCAGTTTCCGGCTAGGTCACAACGTGGTGGCGGGGTACTACGCCCAGGAGCACGAGGGCATCCAGGCGGGCCGGACCATCCTCGAGCACCTCCGGGAGCAGGTGCCCCACGCCGCCGACCCCGATCTGCGGGCCATCGTGGGGGCCATGGGCCTCACCGGCGACAAGGTCCACCAGGATGCCGGCACGCTCTCCGGCGGCGAGAAGACGAAACTGGCGCTGGCCATTCTCGTGGCGGGGCGGCACAACCTATTGCTGCTCGATGAACCCACCAACAACCTCGACCCGGGTTCGCGCCGGGCCGTGGCCGAAGGGTTGCGAGGCTGGCCGGGGAGCATCGTGTTGGTCAGTCACGACGCCGACTTCGTGCGCGACCTCGAACCCAACAAGGTGTTGCTCATGCCCGAGGGCACGCTCGACCACTGGGCCGAGGGCTATCTCGAGTTGGTGGAACTGGCCTGAGCGAACCGGGGCGGCGGGATCAGGTGATGGCCACCGGCGTGCTCACGAGGTCGAAGAAGTCGTGGCCCTTGTCGTCCACCACGATGAAAGCGGGGAAGTTCTCCACCTCGATCATCCAGATCGCCTCCATGCCCAACTCGGGATATTCGAGCACCTCCACCCGACGGATGCAGTCCTGCGCCAGCCGAGCGGCCGGGCCACCGATCGACCCGAGGTAGAAGCCGCCGTGGGCGGCGCAGGCATCGGTGACCGCTCGGCTCCGGTTCCCTTTGGCCAGCATCACCAGCGACCCACCGGCGGCTTGGAACTGCGCCACGTAGGAGTCCATCCGCCCGGCGGTGGTTGGTCCGAAGGATCCGCTGGCGTAGCCCTCGGGGGTTTTGGCGGGGCCGGCGTAGTAGACGCAGTGGTCCACGAGGTAGGCCGGCATTGCCTCGCCCGCATCGAGGCGTTCTTTGATCTTGGCGTGGGCCAGATCTCGGGCCACCACCATGGGCCCGCTGAGGGAGAGCCGGGTCTTCACGGGGTACCGGGATAGTTGGGCACGAATCTGGGCCATGGGCTGGTTGAGGTCGACGTGCACCACATCGGCGTCGACGAGGTCGTCCTGGGTGATCTCAGGGAGGTACTTCGCCGGGTCTTGCTCGAGTTGCTCAAGGAACACGCCCTGGCTGGTGATTTTGCCCAGAGCCTGACGGTCGGCGGAGCAGGACACCGCGATGGCGACCGGCAAGGAGGCCCCGTGGCGGGGGAGGCGCACCACGCGCACGTCGTGGCAGAAGTACTTCCCTCCGAACTGGGCCCCGATGCCAAATCCCTGGGTGAGGGTGAGCACATCGGCTTCGAGTTCGTGGTCGCGAAATCCGTGACCAAGGCGGGAGCCGGTAGTGGGGAGGGTGTCGAGGTAGTGCGCCGAGGCGTACTTCGCCGTCTTGAGGGCGAACTCCGCCGACGGACCGCCGATCACGATGGCGAGGTGGTACGGCGGGCAGGCCGAGGTGCCCAGGGTGCGGAGTTTCTCGTCGAGGAACTTCAGCATGGAGGGGCGATTCAGCACCGCTTTGGTCTCCTGATACAAGTAACTCTTGTTGGCGGAGCCCCCTCCCTTGGCCATGAAGAGCAACGTGTAGGCATCGCCGCCGGTGGCGTAGAGCTCAATCTGGGCTGGGAGGTTGGTACCGGTGTTGATCTCGTCCCACATCGTGATCGGAGCCATCTGGGAAAACCGCAGGGCCGACGTCTCGTACGTCTGTTGGATCCCCATGGTGATCGCCCGCTCGTCGTCGCCGCCGGTGAGCACCCGCTCACCGCGTTTGCCCATGACGATCGCCGTGCCGGTGTCTTGACACATGGGCAGCACCCCACCGGCGGCCACGTTGGCGTTCTTCAGCAGATCGATCGCCACGAAACGGTCGTTGGCCGAGGCCTCTGGATCGTCGATGATCCGTCGCAACTGGGCGAGGTGGCTGGGTCGAAGCCAATGGGCGATGTCGCGGAACGCCGTACGGGTGAGCAGGGTCAGGGCGTCGGGGGACACCTCGAGAAAACTCCGTCCGGCCGCTTCGATCGTCGCCACGCCCTCGGTGGTGAGGAGGCGGTAGGGCGTGTCGTCAGGACCAAGGGGGAGCAGTTCGGTGAAAGGGAGGTCACTCATCGCCCCTTAACGCTAGGCCCCTGCGTAGCGTGGGGTCATGTCGGACGACGGATTCCGGGTTGAGCACGACTCGATGGGCGAGGTTCGGGTGCCCTCCACGGCTCGGTGGGGGCCCCAAACGCAGCGAGCGGTGGAGAACTTCCCCGTGTCGGGAATGGTGATGGAGCCGTCTCTGATCCATGCCCTCGGCGCCATCAAGGCCGCCGCCGCGGAGGTGAACGTCTCCCTCCGAGTGCTAGCGCCCGAGGTAGGGGCGGCGGTGGCGGCGGCGGGCCGCGAAGTGGCCCGGGGGCAGTGGGACGACGAGTTTCCGGTCGACGTGTTTCAAACCGGATCGGGCACGTCGACCAACATGAACGCCAACGAAGTGATTGCCTTCCTCGCCGCCGAGCGTCTGGGTCGAGTGGTCCATCCCAACGACGACGTGAACGCCTCGCAGTCGTCCAACGACGTGTTTCCCTCCGCCATCCACCTGGCGGCGGTGATGACGGTGTCCCACGGTCTGCTGCCGGCCCTTGATCATCTCGCCGGAACGCTGCTCGCCAAAGCCCACCAATACGCCACCGTCGTGAAAGCCGGTCGTACCCACCTCATGGACGCGACGCCGGTGACCCTTGGCCAGGAGATGGGTGGCTATGCCGCCCAGATCAGCCAGGCCGGCGAACGGATTGCCGCCGCGGTGGTGGTGGTGGGGGAACTGCCGTTGGGGGGCACCGCCACCGGCACCGGCCTCAACGCCCCGCCGGGGTTTGCCGCTGCCGTGGTTTCCCTACTGGCTGAGCGAGGCAATGTGGTGCTGCGGGTGGCGCGTAACCATTTCGCCGCTCAAGGGGCTCAAGACGCGCTGGTGAGCCTGTCGGGAGAACTGCGGGCGCTGTCGGGGGCGCTCCTGAAGATTGCCAACGACCTACGCTGGATGGCGTCGGGCCCCACCTCCGGACTAGCGGAGATCCGCCTTCCCGACCTCCAGCCCGGGTCGTCGATCATGCCGGGCAAGGTGAACCCGGTGCTGCCCGAGGCCGTGAGCCAGGTGGTGGTCCAGGTATTTGGCAACGATGCCGCCATGGCCTTCGCCGGTAGTCAGGGCAGCTTCGAATTGAACGCCTTTCTGCCGGTGATGGCCCGTAATCTGTTGGAGTCCATCCGACTTCTCACCAACGTCACGCGCCTTTTTGCCGACCGCTGCATCAGCGGCCTGGAAGCGAACGAGGAACGGATGCGGCGGTATGCCGAGGCCACCCCCCAGGTGGCGGCGGCGCTCAATTCGGTGCTCGGCTACGACCAGGTGGCGGCACTGGTGCAAGAGTCGGCCAAGACCGGCCAAAGTATCCGTGAGCTAGTGATCGCCCGCCGGCTCATGGAAACTACCGAACTCGACGCCCGGCTCGATCTGCTCGGTCTTACTAAGGGGGCGGAGCCCGATCAGCCTGCGGCGGCGGCGCCGGCGTAGGGCGAGGGGTCGTGGGGTTCGGGGATGAGCGGCGAGGACCAACTCATGGCCTTGGCCAGGCTGGCCGCCACTGCTCGCCACTGGGGCGGATCCCAGCCCTCGGCGGCGCTGGCCACGTGCAGGTCGCCCTGAATCTGCACGAACGCTGGTAGTTCCTGGAGACCGAGGGCGCTGACGGCGGCACGGGTGGGGTCGGCGAAGGTGAGGATGGTCTTGGCCCACGGGCCGAGGAACTGGCGGGCCTCTTCGGCGGTTCCGGTGATGATGAAGGCGGCCCGGCAGTCGGCGCCGTTGAAGTGCGTGAGAATCCGTCCGGCGGTGGCGATAAGCCAGGCGCTCTCGTTGGTGAACGGGTCGAGCACCACGGCGGCCAACTGAAAGGTGGTCACCCAGCCTTTCACCGTGCGGGACTCGCCGTTGATGGGCGTAAGGGTGAGATCGGCAGGGGGGTCGGTCGCCACGAGTCCCGACGGTAGCGCGCTAGGTTCCGCGCGAGCAGATTCCGCCGAGCCTCTCTAAGGTCCTCCCGTATGGTCCTCGCCGTTTACGCCTCTCATTGGTACAACCTTTTGCTGATGGGCCACGTCTTTTCCTTCGCGGTGGCCTTCGCCCCGTTGGTGGGCTGGCGGGGTCGGTTCGGGACGCAGGCCCAGGGGGAGCTAGGAGCCAGCGGGGTAGCGGACCATCTGGCCCGCAATACACAATGGGTTCACCTGCCGGCCCTGGTAGTCACCGGCCTCCTCGGGCTGGCGCTGGTCTTCGCCTCCGGCTCGCCATGGGATTTCAGCCAAACCTGGCTGTCCCTGGCTCTGCTGCTGTGGCTGGCGCTGTGTGGGGTGGTGGGCGGCATTACCGGGCCGGCGCTGCGTCGCCTGGCGGCGGGAGAGGCCAGTGCCGGGCGGCAACTGCGATGGGGAAATGACATCGCCACCGTGGTCTTCCTGGCGCTTGGGTATCTCATGTTCTTCAAGCCCGGGGTCTAACGGCCGCGAAGGGGGAAGGGCGTTGGACCGAACCCCGGTAGGTTCAGGCAATGCATCCGATCGAGCGGCTCCGTTATGTGGCCCGAGCATCGGGGATCGATCAGGCCGTGCTGGTGCGCGAGACCGCCCAGGCCCTCGCCGCCTTTCATGATGATCCGGCCGGACTGGTGGCGGCCTGCCGACGCATCGTGGACCGCCATCCCACCTCTGGTCCGTTGTGGTGGCTGTGTGCGCGGGTGCTCACCTCGCCGGAAGGTCGGCGGGAGGCATGGCAAGCGGTCGACGACATCGACTCCGATCCCACTGGGCGCGAACTGGCCTTTGCCCTACCCGAAGATGGCACCGTGTGCGTGATCGGCTGGCCGGAGTTGGTGGGCGAGGCCCTGCCCGGTCGCGGCGACGTGGAGGTGCTGGCGGTCGATGTGCTGGGGGAGGGGAGCGGCCTCGTTCGTCGTTTGCAGCAGGCTGGTATCGATGCGGTAGACGTTGCCCCGGCCGGCCTCGCCGCCGCCGTGGTCCACTCCGAGGTCGTCTTGCTCGAGGCGGTGGCCTGCGGGCCCAGCGGATTTGTGGGGGTGAGCGGTTCCTACGCGGCCGCCGCAGTGGCCCAGGCGGCGGAGGTGCCCGTGTGGCTCACGGTGGGCGCCGGGCGCTTGTTGCCGCCGCGCATGTGGGAGGCCCTTGCCAATCGACGGGCCATCCGGCCCACGGATCCCTGGGACCTCGACGAAGAGGTGGTGCCGCTGTCCCTGGTGGACAAGGTATGCGGCCCGGCCGGTCTGGAGGCGCCCGCCGAAGCCGTCCGGCGCACCGATTGTCCCGTGGCTCCCGAACTCTTTGCTCCCGGTAACGCTCCGGGTACCTACAGGCAGTAGACAGAGATCTATGTCTCGTCGTGACCAGATCAAGATGACCGAAGCCGAGGTGGCCCAGTACCTCGATGGCCGCCACACGATGAACGTGGCCTCCTTCAACCACGATGGCACGATCCATCTGGTGGCCATGTGGTACGCCATGATCGACGGTGACGCCGTGTTCTGGACCTTCGGCAAGAGCCAGAAGATCCTCAACCTGCAGCGCGACTCGCGGGTGACCTGCCTGGTGGAAACTGGAGCCGACTACGAACACCTCATGGGCGTGGAGATCGTGGGCCGGGCCGAGGTCATCACCGACCACGACGCCATTATGGCGATCGGTGAAGCGGTCTACGAGCGCTACTTCGGTGAGGTCACTGAGGAGGTCCGGCCGCATGTGCACGCCACCGGCGCCAAGCGCTTCGGGGTGCGGATCACCGGTGAGCGCGTGGTGAGTTGGGACCACAACAAACTCGCCGGCGCCTACTGATCCTGGCCCCGGGTCCCCATCGACGGCCCTAGGCGAAGGTGCGAGCGGCGGCGTAGCCGGCGAAGGCGACGAGCACCCCACCACCCACCGACAGTGCCACGTAGCCCGCCGCGCTACCGATGCGATCGGCCCGCAGCAGTTCCTGGACCTCATAGGAGAACGCCGAGAACGTGGTGAAGGCGCCGAGGAAGCCGACGGCCAACGGTGTCGTGCGCGTATCGGACCAGCCCCGGAGGTCGCCGAGTTGCAAGATCACGCCGAGAGCGAACGAGCCGACGAGGTTGATACCCAAGGTGGACCACGGGAACGTCCGGGTGCCGAACCAGTTTCCCACGCCGTAACGGGTGAGCGCGCCAGCGGCACCGGCGACGGCCAACAGAGCGACCTTCATGTCCCGATGATGCCCCAAGCAGGGGTGGGTTGGGTGATCGAGGGGATTACGTGGTGCTGGCGTCGATAGCCTCGACAATGGCGAGGGTGCGCCGGGCGGCGTCGACGTGGAGGTTCTCCACCATGCGGCCATCGACGGTGACCACCCCCCGGCCCTCGGCTTGGGCTTCCTCGAAGGCGGCGATGACCCGACCCGCCTTGGTCACCTCCTCGGCGCTGGGAGCGAAGGTGATGTTGCACGGATCGACCTGGCTGGGGTGGATCAGGGTCTTGCCGTCGAAGCCGAGGTCGCGACCCTGTTCACATTCGGCCAGGAAACCGGCGGCATCGGTGATGTCGTTGTAGACGCCGTCGAGGATGATCTTGCCCGCCGCCCGAGCGGCCAGCAGGCACTGGCTCAGCCCGGCCAAAAGGGGTTGGCGACCCGGCACAGGGACGGCCTGGAGTTCCTTGGCGAGGTCGTTCGTGCCCATCACCAGCACCGTGAGACGCTCGGAACTGGTGGCGATTTCCAGGGCCGACAACATCGCAATGGGGGTTTCCAGCATCGCCCAGATCTGGGTGTGATCGGGGGCGCCTCCGGCTTCGAGGGCACGCTCGATCAGGTGTACGTCGGCCGCGGAGTTGATCTTGGGGATGACGATGGCGGCCGGACCGGCGGCCGCAATGGCGGCGAGGTCAGCCCCGTGCCACTCCGTACCGATGCCGTTGGCCCGGATGGCGATTTCCCGGGTGCCGTAATCGCCAGAGTTGGCGGCCTCGCAGACGCTCTGGCGGGCCGCCGGTTTGGCGTCGGGGGCCACCGCATCCTCGAGGTCCAAGATGAGGGCATCGGCGGGAATCGTCTGGGCCTTCTGAAGGGCCCGGGCGTTAGCCCCGGGCATGTAGAGGACCGAGCGCCGAGGCCGAGGGGCGGAGACGGTCATGCGTCGGCGGCCTGGGCGTACAGGGCGGCCAGGGCAGGGTCCTGGGCGGCGAGCTGTTCGGCCAAGTTGATCATGACCTGGCATTGCTTCACCGAGGCGTCGTCTTCCATCTTCCCCTCCAGCATCACGGCGCCGGTGCCGTCGCCCATGGCAGCGATCACGGCCCGGGCGTGGCGTACATCGGCGGGATCGGGGGAGAACACGCGCTTGGCGATGTCGATCTGTACCGGGTGCAGGCTCCACGCCCCCACGCAGCCCAGCAGGTAGGCGTTGCGGAACTGATCTTCGCAGGCCACCGTGTCTTTGATGTCCCCGAAGGGGCCGTAGAAGGCCAAGATGCCGTTGGCCTGACAGGCATCGACCATGCGGGCCACCGTGTAGTGCCACAGGTCCTGCTGGTGCGTGGTGCGAGGCCCGTGGATGTCGTCATCGCGAGGATCTTCCCGAACGAGGTAGCCGGGGTGGCCGCCCCCCACCCGGGTGGTTTTCATGCGCCGGTTGGCGGCGAGGTCGGCGGGGCCGAGCGAGAGGCCCTGCATGCGAGGGGAGGCGGCACAGATCTCCTCGACGTTGGCCACGCCACGGGCAGTTTCGAGGATGGCATGTACGAGGATCGGTCGGCGGAGGCCGGCCTTCGCTTCGAGTTGGGCGAGGAGTTGGTCCACGAAGTGGATGTCCTCGGCTCCTTCCACCTTGGGGATCATGATCACATCGAGTTTGTCGCCTACCTCGGTGACCGCGGTGATCAGGTCATCGAGCCCCCAGGGGGAGTCCAGTGAGTTGGTGCGGGTCCACAATTGGGTGTCCGAGGTAGTCCACCCCTGGCCCACCTCTACCAGGCCGGCGCGCGCCGCTTCTTTGTCGCTGGCGGGCACACCATCCTCCAGATTGCACAGGAGGATGTCGACGGTGGGCGCGATGGTGGGCACCTTGGCCACCATCTTGGGGTTGGAGCCCGGGAAGAAATGGATGACCCGGGAGGGTGGGAATGGGATCTCCCGCAGGGGCTCGGGGGCACCGACGGCGAGCGGGCGGAAGAAGTCCTTCGCAGAGCGCATCCCCCCACCCTAGAGAGGCGACGACTCCGCTTCCCAACGCCCGATCATCCCGGGCCATCTCCAGGGCCCTCGGCGCTAGGCCGTCTCGGCCATCCGCCGAGCGATCACCTTGAGGCAGAGGGTTTCGTCGGCACCCTCGAAGATCGAAAGCACCCGCGCGTCTACGAAGTATCGGCTCACGTCGTACTCCTCGGCGTAACCCATGCCGCCATGGATCTGCATGGCCTCTCGGGTCACCCATTCAGCGGCCTTACACACGTAGGCCTTCACCATGGCGGCTTCGAGGGCGCCTTCTCCCTTCGCCATCAGTCGGGCCACCGCGTAGGAGGCCTGACGGGATGCTTGGATGGTCACGGCCATGCGGGCCAACTTCACCTGCGTGAGTTGGAAGTCGACAATGGGCTGTCCGAACACCTTGCGGTCCTGGGCGTACTCGTAAGCCGCTTCGTAGGCGGCCTGCATGAGGCCGACGGCCCGGGCCGCGGTTTGGAGCCGCCCATTTTCGAAGCCGGCCATCTGGAGATAAAAGCCTTTGCCCAGCCCGTCGGTGCCTCCTACCAGGTTGGCCGCATCAACTTTCCAGGCATCGAAAGCGATTTCGTAGGAATGCATCCCGCGGTAGCCGATGGTGTCGATCGGACGGCCTTCCATCTTTCCGCCACCGGGCTGGGAGAGCACGAAGCCGTGGCCCTCGCCCCGCTCCTTGGGCACGATAAACATCGACAGGCCTCGGTGGGCGGTGCTGCGATCCGGATTGGTGCGAGCGAGCAGCATGAGCACATCAGCGCGGGCGGCAAAGGTGCACCAGGTCTTGACGCCGGTGATCAGCCAGCCATCCTCCACCTCGGTGGCGGCCACGGTGAGACCAGCCACATCGGATCCGTAATCGGGTTCGGTAACCGCCACGGCGTTCATCACCTCGGCGGTGGCCAGTTTCGGTAGCCACTCCAACTTCTGGGTCTCGGTGCCGCCTTTGAGAAGCGCCCGGGTGAGGATTTCCGGTCGCGTGATGAGGGACCCGCCGGCCCCGATGGAGCCGCGCGAGAGTTCTTCGGTGGCCACCACCATGGCGATGTATTCGGACTCCCCGCCGCTTCCGTAGCCGCCGTACTCCTCAGGGATCGACAGGCCGAAGGCGCCCATGTCGGCCAGTCCGGAAATGATGTCCTCGGGGATGTCGGCGTTGTGGCGGTGGATGTGCTCGGCGATGGGTTTGAGCTTCTGATCGGCGAAGCGGCGGAACGTGTCCTGCACGAGTTCGAAGTCGTCGTCGAGGTGGCGGGGGCCCTCCTGTCCTGCCAAACCGGCCAGAAAGACCGGGTCGCGGTAGACGCCACAGAAGGGGCGGGCCTCGTCCAAGGCGGTGGGGTCGATGCCCCAGGTGGCCTCCCGGCCAAACAGGCGGCTGGCCAGTTCGCCCACCACATCGGCCATGAACGCGCAGGTGAGGGCGGCCTCGGTTTCCCCGAATGCTCCGTATTCGAGCATGGAACGGGCCGCTTCTAGGGCGGCGGCCGCATGGGCGAGGTCGTAGGCGAGGGCCTGCGCCACATCGGGCCCACCGCTCGACGCGAGGGTGGCGGTTCCTTGCCGCACCACCCGTTGGGCCAGTTCCAAGACGTTTGCTGCCGCGATGAGGTCAAGCTCAGCCATGCTGCGCACGTTAGTGATGAGCACCGCCGGCGGCGGCATCGTGCGAGCCGCTACTGCCGGGCGGGTACCCTGCGCCGGTCGACACGTCCACTTCTCTCCGTTTCCCACACCTGCGAGCCCTCGATGGGTTACGCGGCGTGGCGGTGGCGTTGGTGGTGGCCTATCACGTGGCCCCCGCCGCGGTGCCCGGCGGGTTTCTCGGTGTCGACGTGTTTTTTGTGCTCTCTGGCTTTCTCATCACGTCCTTGTTGCTCGACGAGGCCCGTGCCGAAGCCTCGATCGACATCGCCACCTTCTACGTGCGCCGGTTGCGCCGATTGGCCCCGGCCCTGCTGGTTCTGCTGGCGGCGGGCGCGCTCTACGCCGAGGTGTGGGCGGCCCCGGGTGAAGTGGGCCGACTGCGCAACCACTCGCTCTGGTCGTTGGGGTACCTCGCCAACTGGCGGTTCATTGCCGATGGCACCACTTACACCGACCTCGTGGTGGGCCAGTCTCCGCTCCGCCATACATGGTCGCTGGCCATCGAGGAGCAGTTTTACGTGGTGTTTCCGCTGGTGGTGGTGCTCATCGGATGGGCCAGCCGATGGTCCTTTCCCCGTTGGCGACGGGGGGTGTTCGGGGTGGCCGTGGTGGGCGCGTTGGCGAGTGCCGGCTGGATGGCGGTTCGCTGGAGCGGGGTGGGCAACGCCTCCCGCGGGTATTTCGGTACCGATACCCGAGTGCACTCGCTCCTCGTGGGGGTAGCGCTCGGAGCGGTGTTGCTCGGTCGACCCCCGCGCCAGGGGGCTCGGGGGAGGGTGGCGGCATCGGCGGCGGCGGTGGGGTTCGTGGTGATGGTGGTAGCGGTGGTCAACAGCCGCGAGGCATCGAGCGTGCTCCAGCACGGCGGATTTCTCATCGTGGCCCTGGCTATGGCGGGCATCATCAGTGGGATCGAGGGCGCACCCTGGCTGCGCCGGGGGTTGTCGCTGCGGCCCCTCGTTGCCCTTGGGGTGATCTCCTACGGTGTCTACCTCTGGCACTGGCCGATCATCGTGGTGGTGAATGAGACGCGCACCGGGCTGAGCGGAGTGATGCTCGGACTGCTGCAGATCGCTCTCACCCTTACGGTCGCCACTCTGTCGTACCGGCTGGTGGAGCGACCCGTGCGGCAAGGTGCGCTCTCCCGGCGGCTCGGGCGAGCGTCGTGGGTGATGTTGCCGGTGGGGGTGGTGTCGGTAGTGGCGCTGGTGGTGGTCGCCACGGTGGCGACCCCCTCGAGGGATCAGTCAGCCGCCGGCGACCGGTTTGTTCCCGCCGTGGATGCTCCGGCGCCCCCCATAGTGCCTCTGCCGGTGGAGGTGGTCATCTTCGGCGACTCAGTGGCCCACACGATCGCCGGTGGGACCGTGGGGGCTTTTCCCGTGTTCGACCCCTGGACCCCCGATCAGAGTCCCTTTGATCCGCAACAGGTCGTGTTGTCGAGCGTGGCCAAGCCCGCCTGCGCCTTTCTTCCCGGCGGCACTCTGAACGTCAACCTCGGGGCCGCCGACCTCAGTGCGTTCTGTGGGGATTGGCGTGGCGATGTACGCGCCGCGCTCGCCGCCCGCCCCGGGGCGGTGCTGATCGTGGCGTTGACCAACGACGCATCGAGTCGCCTGATCGATGGGGACGTGGTGGCCCTAGGGTCCGCCGCCCACACCGACCTGTTGGCTGAGTTGCTCAACGAGCTCCAGGTGGCGGCCGAGGCCAACGGTGGCCACTTGGCCCTTGTGGTACTGCCTCCCCGGGTAGGGGCCGCCGCCAATGCCCTTGATGTCGGGGGCCAGCGCGAGGTGGCCATGCGAGCCGAGTTGCTGGCGTACGGCCAGGCCCACCCGGGCGTTCGAGTACTCGATCTTTTTGAGCAGATTTGTCCGGCCAACAACTGTGACCGTCCGGCCCGCGAGTTCGATCCCCGCTGGCGCTACGACGGGCTGCATTTTTCGCGGGTCGGGGCCGGTTGGGTAGCCCAGTGGATCGCCGAGCAGCTCACCACCGTCCCCGTGAACCCTGCGGTAGGCGGGTGACGGGTCGGGTTCAGGCCGGCTGGTCGAGCACGGTGGCGGCCACCATTTCGCGCAGGGTCACATCATCGAGCCAGGCTACCTGCAGGGTTTTGGCCCGGCGGAAGTAGAGTTGGATGTCGTAGTCAAGGGTGAAGCCCACCCCGCCGAAGACTTGCTGGGCCATGGCGGTGCCGTTGCGGAAGGTCTGCCCGGCGAACAGTTTGGCCATGGGAGCCAGTGCGTCGATTGGGGTGTGGTTGGCCAAGGCCCACGCCGCCTCGTACACGAGGATGCGCCCACCGTTGACGTCGGTGGCGGCGTCGGCGAGATAGTGAGAGATGGCTTGGAACGCGCCGAGTGGCTTGTCGAACTGTTGGCGATCCTTGGCGTACTGAACGGTGATCTCCAGGGCGTAACCGGCGCCCCCGATGGCCTGCGCAGCCAGGAACACCAACCCCTCCAAGCGCACCGCCTCCCAGGCAGCCCAACCGCTTCCCGGGTCGCCCAGGCGGTCGGTCGCGGGCACCCGCACCCCGGCCAGGTGCACCTGGTACTGGCAGTCGGAGGCCAGGCTGAACTGTTGCGTGAGGGTGACCCCGGGGGCCGCGGGATCCACGACGAAGAGATCCACGTCGGCGGGGGAGGGGCCGGTGCGGGCCAGGACGACCAACTGGGTGGCGGCGGCCGCAAAGGGGACGTGCCACTTCGTGCCGTCCAGGACGAAGCCGTCGCCGTCGGCGGTGGCGGTGGTCTGCACGCCCCGGGGGCCGAAGCCGCCGTTGGGCTCAAGCGAGGCCGTGGTGATGATGGCGTCGCCGGTGGCGATGGCGGGTAGCCACTGTTGTTTCTGGCGGTCGGACCCCTGTCGCAGGAGTAGACCGGCGGCCACGATGGCGCTCACGAAGTGCGGTGAGGGAGCCAGGGCCCGTCCCAACTCCTCGTAGACCACCGCTCCTTCAAGGGCCGTCATGCCCGACCCGCCGTATGGCTCCGGGATCATCAGCCCGGTTAGATCCAGGGCCGCTAGTTGGGTCCAGAACTCCGCCGGGTAGCCGATGGGGTCGTCCTCCATGGCGCGCACGGTGTCGAGGGATGCGTACGTGCTGCAGACGCCTCGTACGAGATCACGCAGCATGTTTTGTTCTTCGGAGAATTCCAGATTCATGGTTCAGTCCTCAGGTGGGCGCTTCGACGGGAAAGGGGTCAGGGGAGCCAGTGCTCGCCGCGACGGTCCCAGGGGTTGTCATCGCGGGAGGTGGGTAGGGCCACTGCCACGGAGCAGTGGGTTTTGGTTTCACCCTCGACGGCGAGGGTCACCAGCAAGTGGGCCCATCCGCAGCCAACGGCATCGGTAGCCACTGTTTCCACGCTGGCGCTGAACACCATGCGGTCGCCGGGGTACACGGATCCCAACATCCGGAACTTCATGCGGCCAAGGCGCCCGGTCGGGCCCGTCCAGTCGGTGACGTAGCGCTCGAACCAGGCGGCCTGATTCGGGGTGTTCATGAAAATGTTCTGGGTGCCGTTGCGGTGGACGGCGAAGTCGTAGTCGTGGTGCATCGGCCGCCAGTCGCGCGCCGCTAACGCGCCGAGCACGATGGTGGTGGCGGTTACGTCATAGGCGAGGTCGGCCACGCGGTCTCCGGCGTGCACATCGCCCAGGAGCAGGGTGGCGGCGGCTGCGGTCATGAGGTGTCCCGTCGGTAACCAAATCCGGTGTAGGTCTCGACGCCCACCAGGGCATCGTGCTGGTTCAGATACTCCACATCGATCACCCAAAACCGGCCGGTGCCGAGTTTGGTGGTTTTGGGGCCGCTGACCGACCTCAGAATCTGTCTGGTCTTGAGCACATCCCCGGGCCGCACCGGATCGTGGAACACGATGGTGTTGTCGGTCATCACCGCTTCGGGCAGATCGAAGGTGACCTTGAGGTCGAAGTGCACCTGGAGGGGGAGTGCCTCCTCGGTGCGGCCGGGGGCCCAGTGGTGGGGCCGAAACCAGACCGAGATCATCGTGGGTGGGGCGATCGGTCCGTTGGTGAGCGCGCTCGCCACCTTCGGGTCCCAGAACAGAGGGTTGCCGTTCTCGACCGATGCGCACGAGGTGGCGATGTAACCCTGCTCCACCGGGAAGTCGCCGAGGGTCTCGTACTGAATCTGACCTATGAGGTCGGCCACGGTGGCGGGAAGGGCGGGGTCCAGAGGGGTCTGATCGCTCATGCGGCCACGCCTTGGGCGATGAGGGCGGCGATGGCGTCGGCGTCGTAGCCGGCCTCGGTGAGCAAGGCATCGGTGTCGGTCAGCGTGGCATCTCGGATCACCGGAGCGGCCTGGTCATGGGCCATGCCCGCCAGCGGAAAGCCCACCTGCTCGAAGGCAGGATCGTGGGGCCGGTGGGCGGTGATGATGGTGTCGCGTGCTCGATACTGCTCGTCTTCCACGAGTTCGGGGACGGTGGCGACGGGGGAGACGCAGGTGTCGGCCGGAGCGAGGATCTCCACCCAGTCGGCCATGGTGCGGCCGGCGAAGGCGATGGCGAAGGCGCCTCGAATCTCGTCCTGAACGGCGTCGTCGAGTTGGTGGTCGAGCCACTGCTCGCAGCCCAAGGCGCGGCAGAGGTTGGCGTAGAAGCGTGGCTCGATGGCGCCCACCGCCACCCACCGGTCGTCTTGGCAGCGGTAGAGGTCGTAGCAGGCGTAACGCCCGGTGAGGATGTTGTGGCCGGGCCCGGGCACGGTTCCGGTGGCTAGGTATTCGTCGATGGGGAGCGACATGAGGGCGATCACGCCGTCGGCCACCGCCACATCGAGATGCTGGGCCTCCCCGGTGTGTTGGCGATGCACCACCGCGGCCAGGATCGACATGACGGCGTGCATGCCCCCTGCCGCGCTATCGGCCACCGTGGCGCCGGGCAGGGCCGGGCCCCCGAGGGCGGTGCGACCCGAGCAGTCGAGATATCCGCCGACGGCCAGGTAGTTGATGTCGTGCCCCGCCCACTGGCTTTTGGGGCCGGTCTGTCCGTAGCCGGTGGTGGAGCAATAGACGATGTCGCTCTTCACCGCCCGCACGTCGGTGAAGCCAATACCGAGACGATCCACCACGCCGGGTCGGAAACTCTCGATCACCACGTCGGCCAGGGAAGCCAACTTCAGGAAGGCGTCGCGCCCCTCGGCGGCCTTGAGGTCCAGTTGGGCTCGTTCCATGCCTCGGTGTCCGCCGTAGGCGTAGAAGGGCGGCACGATCTGAACGCCGGATTGCTGCGGCGGCGGTCCCACCTTGATTACCCGGGCACCGAAGTCGGCCAGCCAGCGTGAGGTGCGAGCGGCCGGGCCCACACTGGCGAGGTCGACGACGGTGAGGCCGGAGAGGAGCGAGGACGTCATGAGGGTCAGAAATTCTTCGGGAGTCCGAGACCCCGGCGGGCGATGACGTTCTTCTGGATCTCCGAGGACCCTCCGCCGATGGTGTCGATCACGGTGTAGCGGTAGGTACTCTCGGCCCGTCCCTCCATGGGGGCGTCGGCCGTTTTCACCCGCAACTGCGTGCCGGGGGCACCGATGTCCATGGAGGCATCAGCCAAGCGGCGGGAGAACTCGGTGGCAAACAGTTTGTATTGCGAGGACTCCACGGTGGGCGGCGGGGTGCCCGCTACGGCATCGGCCTTCATCGACTCCGCCACCACCCGCAGGCCCATCACCCGAGCCACCTCCGCCTCGGTGGCCAACTGGCCGATGCGCTGGCGGATGATGGGATCGTTCTTGAGGGGTTCGGCATCGCGGGTGCCGGTGCGCACGTGGTCGCACAGCAGGTCAAGGCGCTGCTTGATGGGGGCGAAGGTGAACATGGTGAAGCGTTCGAGGTCGAGGGCCTGCGAGATGTACTGGAAGCCCGAGTTGACCTCTCCCACCACGTAGTCATCGGGCACGAATACGTCATCGATGAACACCTCATTGGTGCGTTCATCGCCCATGGGGACCCCGCCCATGGTGTCGATCTTGTTGATGGTGATGCCCGGCTGATCCAGCGGCACCAGCATGAGGGTGATGCCGCGGTGCTTGTTGTCGGGGTCGGTGCGAACTCCGAGCCAATACCACTCCGCGAAGTGGGCCGAGGTGGTCCAGGTCTTTTGGCCGTTGAGGATCCATCCGGTCTGGCCGTCGCGCTCGCCGCGCTCGCCCTTTAGCCGCATGGCGGCGGCGTCGGAGCCGGCATCGGGCTCGGAGTAGCCCACCGCGAACTCCACCTCGTTGCGGAGGATCTTCGGGAGGAAGGTTTCCTTCAAGAAGTCGTTTCCGTGGGCGATCAGCGTCTTGCCGATGATGCCGACGCCCTTGCCGATCTGTGGGCCACCGCGACCGGCTAAGCGTTCGTTGAGGAGGTATTCGTACACCCCTTCGCCATCGGACCCGCCGTATTCGGCGGGCCAGGTCATGCCGAGCCAGCCCCTCTCGCCGAGCAGCGCCATGAAGGCTCGGCGCGGTGGCGTATCCACGATCTGGGCCATGTTCTCCCGCGTCACGTCGAACACCTCAGGGTCATCATGGGCATCCAGGAAGGCCTCTACCTCCTTGATGAACGCCTGCTGTTCGGGGGAGAACTCGAAGTCCATGGTTGCTCCTGGGGACGGGGGTGTGGTGCGGTTGACCCGAATCTGACGGATCGTCAGATTACCCGTGATCGTAGTGCGCGATGGTGGCAAGATAAACCGAGGAGCCCGCCAGGGGCGGGGGAGCGGCGCGTCGGTTAGCCGATCACGCCGCGGGACCGCAGGGCGGCGAGGCGGTCAACGCTCAAGCCGAGTTCGGCGGTGAGCACTTCGTCGGTGTGTTCGCCCAGCCAGGGCACCCGGGTCTCAGGGCCTTCGGCCATCTTGGAAAGTTTCACCGGGTTACCGGGCACTATGACCGGCTCAGCACCGTCGGGGCGGGGCATCTCAACGAGCATGTGGTGGGCGGCGAGATGCGGATCAGCGATCACCTCGGGGGCGGTCTGGCTCGGACCGGCCGCGATGCCCGCGGCGGCCAGCGCGACGGCGGCCTCGGCCCGGGTGCGGGTGGAGGACCACGCTTCCACCGCCGGTCGGATGATCTCTTCGAGGTGGCGTTCCCATCCGTAGCGGTCGGCGAAGCGAGGGTCCTCCCGCCACTGCGGCTGTCCGATGACCTCGGCGAGTTTTTCGAACTGATGCTCACGTACCACCTGCAGCACGACGTAGCCGTCGGAGCATCGGAATCCGGCGCAAATGACACCGATGGGCGTGGTGCCATCCGGTCGGTTACCTAACGACCACAGGTTGGTGACGATGTCGGTCATGGCCACCATGGCGTCGAGCATGGCGACATCTACATGCTGGCCTTCCCCGGTCTGATCGCGTTGGCGCAGGGCAGTCAGAATCCCGATCACCACGAACAGGGCGCTGCTGATGTCGCCCAGGGCACCCACCGGGATGGTGGTGGGGGGGCCATCGGGGTTCTTATAGGCGTAAATCCCAGACATGGCTTCCACGATGGCGGCGTACGCAGGCCAGTCGCGGTAGGGGCTGTCGTGGCCGAATCCCGACAGCGACACATGGATCACGGTGGGGTGGCGTTCGGCGATGACGTCATAGCCCAGGCCGAGGCGGTCGAGGGTGCCGGCCTTGAAGTTCTCGGCCACCACGTCGAAGTGTTGGACAAGTTCCAAGAATAGTTCCCGGCCTTCGGGACTCTTCAGGTCCAATCCCACGCTGCGCTTGTTGAAGTTGTTCCGCAGGAACGTGGCCCCCACTCGGGCGCCGTTGGGGTCGAGCAGGAACGGACTCGATGCTCGGCCCGAGTCGCCGCTGGTGGGGTGCTCCACCTTCACCACGTCGGCCCCCAATCGGGCCAGCAACTGCGTGGCAAAGGGCATGGCCTGCATCTGTTCGGCGGCCAGAATGCGCACCCCCTCGAGCGGCTTGCCGTATCCCTGGGCCCCTGCATTGGCGATGTCTCCGAGTTTCACCGTGGCCTCCTAGCGGTCGATTCCGGCGCTGGCTCAGGCTAGGGCCTGGCCACCGGTGCAAAGGGGTGCGCCCACAATCGTGGCGGCGGGGAGGCGCCGACACCCTCGACGGCCGGTGGCGATTTCGCTTCGGGGGGTACCTCTTCTACCGTAAGGCCGCAGAGTGAGTTGAAACAAAGGAGGCGCAGCACCACGATGACCACGTTCGACCGCCCCTTCGGCCGCCACCTCGAAGACTTTACGCCCGGCGACCTTTACAAGCACTGGCCCGGCAAGACCATCACCGAGTACGACGACCACCTCTTCTGCATGATCACAATGAACCACCATCCGTTGCACACCAACGCATGGTTTGCGGAGAACGAGTCGGTGCAGAAGCAGAATGTGGTGGTGGGGAACCTCGTGTACTCCCTGGTCCTGGGTATGAGCGTGCCCGACGTGAGCGGAGCGGCCATCGCCAACCTCGAGGTCGAGTCGCTTCGTCACCCCCGGCCTACCTTCCACGGTGACACCATTTACGCCGTCACCAAGGTGCTCGCCGTCAAGGAGACCTCCGCCGGTGATCGCGGCATCGTGACCGTGGAGACCAAAGGCATCAACCAGCGCTCTGAAGAGGTCTGCTCTTTTCGCCGCAAGTTGATGGTGTGGAAGCGCGACAGCGCGCCACCGCGTCAGTTCCCCTACGACGACAACTCGATCTTCAGCGACGGCGAGTAACGGATTGCGCCGGGGGTTTCGAGGAGCCGCCGTCGGTCTCGTGGTGCTGCCACTGGCCGCGCTGATGCTGCTGGGGGTAGAGGTACAACTCGCTCGGACCGGCCGCAACCTCCCCGATCGGCCGCCGTTCGACCTTGACGGTGCCGTCGGTGGCCGCGCCGGGGTTCCCCTGCGGATGGTCTGGATGGGCGATTCCACCGCGGCGGGGGTGGGGGCCACCAATGCCGACCATGCCCTACCCAACCTGGTGGCCGTGGGCCTTCACCGCCCGGTGGAGGTCACTAGCCTGGCCGTCTCTGGGGCCCGGGTGGCCGATGTGGTGCAAGACCAAGTGGGTGGCCTCGCCGCGTTGGATCCCGATGTGGTGCTGGTGAGTGTCGGCGGTAACGACGTGGTGCACCTCACCTCCCGGGCCAACTTCCGTGACCGCTACGATGCGCTGGTGGCGGCGATCCCCTCTGGTGTGCTCCTCGTGGTGTTGGGTGTGCCCGACATGGGGGCGCCCCCGCGATATCGACAGCCTCTGCGAGACATTGCCGCCTTTCGCGGTCGCCAACTCGGGGCCGTCGCCCGCTCGGCGGCCGCCGAAAACGCGGCGGTGTTCGTGGACATCGCCGGTGAAACGGGTCCGGTGATGCGCTCTGATACGGGGCGCTACTTCGCCGCCGACCGATACCACCCGAGCGATGCCGGCTACGCCTTGTGGGCCACGGCCACCGGGGTGCCGCTACGCGCCGCCTTGCGGGAACGAACCCTCTGATGGCGATCGACAATCTGGCCGCTCGCGGCTTTGAAGCGGGGGCGGCGGCCTACGAAATGGCCCGGCCGGGCTATCCCGATGCGGCTCTCGCCTTGCTGGTGGAGGAGTTCGGTCTGGGCGAGGGCATGGTCGTGTGCGATCTGGGGGCTGGCACGGGAAAGCTCACTCGGCGCTTGGTGGAAACCGGCGCCGATGTCGTGGCGGTTGAGCCGGTGGAAGGAATGCGCCGGCAGTTGGCGGCGGTGCTGCCGGGGGTGGAAGCGGTGGATGGCACCGCTGAGGCGATCCCGCGACCGGACGCATCGATTGATGTCCTCACCGTGGCCCACGCGTTCCACTGGTTCGACGCCCCCGTGGCGCTCAGGGAGATCGCCCGGGTGCTGCGGCCGGGCGGGGGTCTGGCCCTGTTGTGGAACGAGCGGGACGAGTCCTCTGCGTGGGTGGCGGAGATGAGTCGCATCATCAAGTGGCACGAGCGCACGGTGTCTCGCTACCAACACGTAAATTGGGCCACCGTGGTGGAGGAGTCGGGCCACTTCGACGGCCTCCAGGAGCGCACCGTGGCCTGGGACCAGATGATGACGAGCGAGGTCCTCGGAGAGCGGGTGCGCTCCATTAGCTACATCGCCGTGATGCCCCTGCCCGAGCGGGAGCGGCTGGTTGCTGAGGTCATCAGTCTGGTCAGCCGCCTGCCGGAACCCTTCCCGATGCCCTACACCTGCCGGGTGCAGTGGTGTCGAGCCCTCTGACAACCCGCCCGCGAAGCCTGCTGGCCTGGGGCATGGAATGGCGCCGTGATCTGCCCTGGCGACCGACGCGAGATCCGTGGGGCATTCTCGTGTGCGAGGTCATGGCGCAGCAGACGCAGGTGGCGCGAGTGGCGCAACGCTGGGGTCCGTTTCTGGCCCGATTTCCTACTCCGGCCGCCATGGCGAGGGAGCCAGCCGCCGAGGTGGTCCGCTGGTGGAGCGGCCTGGGTTACAACCGCCGGGCTCTGAACCTCCACCGGGGCGCCACGGTGATTGTCGAGCAGCATGGCGGAGTGCTGCCCGATGACCTCAAGGGCCTCTTGGCGCTTCCGGGGGTTGGTCCCTACACGGCTCGGGCGGTGTTGGCGTTCGCTTTCGAGCGAGATGTGGGCATCGTGGATACCAACACGGCTCGGGTCTTGGCCCGTTGGGCGGGCGAGCGTCTCGGGCCGGTCGCGGTCCAGTACGCGGCCGATGAGGCCGTTCCGGCGGGGCAGGCATGGACGTGGAACCAGGCGATGCTTGACCTCGGTGCCACCGTGTGTCTGCGGCGGGTTCCTCGCTGTGGGGAGTGTCCGGTGACGGCGGGATGCGCGTGGCATTCGTCGGGTCGGCTGGATCCGGATCCTGCCGAGGGCACCACGGGGGTGTCGGTCGGGCAGCCCACCTTCTCGGGCAGTGATCGCCAAGGCCGCGGTGCATTGGTGGCGGCGTTGCGCCTCGGCGAGGTCGCGCTGGCCGAGGTGGCGGCGACGATGGGATGGCCCGAGGACCCCGAGCGGGCCCAGCGCGTGGCGGGCACGCTCATCGACGATGGGCTGGTGTGTCGGCAGGGCGAAGGCTACGCCCTGGCCTGAGGTGGCTCAGCCAATGAGATGGTCCACGATCAGCCGGTTCACCTCGGTGGGCTTTTCGAGGTGGAGGAAGTGACCGGTTCCGTCGACCACCTCCATGCGAGAGCCGGCGGAGGTGAGGAAGTCGGCCCCGGCCTCGGCCACCTCGATGCCCATACAGCCGTCGTTGCGACCGTGGAGATAGAGAGTGGGTTGGGAGGTTATGTCGTTCCCCTTGTTCTGGATCTCGGCCAGAGCGGGATCCACCCCCACCCCGCTGAGGGTGGCGCGGTAGTACCCGAGCGCAGCGGCCAGATTGGCTGGATCGCGCAGCGCGTTTTTCACTCCGACAAGGTCTTCGGTGGCGTCGTAGCCGGGGGACCAGTCCGCCCACAGCGCATCGATGAAGGAGAGGTCCTCCATCCCCACCACGATGTCGGCCAGACCGTGCTGGAAGAAGAACATGTACCAACTCTTCTTGAGTTGGGGGTAGGTGAGGAAACTGCTGGTCACTGCGCCGGCCGGTGGTACGGCCATGGCTACGACGCGCTTCCATCGCTCGGGTTCGTGATTTGCCGCGATGTAGGTGGCCATCGCCCCCCAGTCGTGGCCAACGATCACCGCCTGATCGTCACCGCCGAGCGCCTCATGAAGCGCCCCCGCGTCGAGCGCCAATGCGGCCGTTTGGAATCGGGCGTCGCTGGGTACGGCAGTGGGCGCGTAGCCGCGCATGAAGGGGGCGACGGCGTGGAACCCGGCCGCCGCTAGTGCGGGAAGGAGGTGCCGGTAGGTGTGGGCGGAATCAGGAAATCCATGGAGGCAAAGCGCCAGTGGACCTGTGCCGGCCTCCAAGTAGGCGAAGTCAAGATCGTTAGCGGTGGTGTGACCTTCAGCGATGGACATGCAACGTAACGTAGTGGGTGCTCGCGGGCGTCGCGCCTGTGCTCGCGCCAGCGGCTGAGACCTCGGTCACACGAGCATCGCGGGGGCGGGTGGCCCGATACTCTCACCCCGTTGAGTTACATCGGGGAAACCACCAAGGGGGAGAGCAACTGCTGAATGTCACGTTCTTCGGAGTGCGCGGTTCTACCCCGTGCTCGTGTGACTCCACCCGTCGCTACGGAGGCAACACGGCCTGCGTGGCGCTCGAAACGTCCGGTCAGCCTCCCATCGTGCTCGACCTGGGTACCGGGCTGCGTTTCTGGGGCGACACCCTCGATGAGACGGAGTGCTTTCGAGGGTCGGCGCTGGTCAGCCACCTGCATTGGGACCACATACAGGGTCTTCCTTTCTTCACGCCGGTGCTGCGTCCGGGTGCTCGCTTCGATGTTTACGCGCCGCCCCAGTCGGGGGAGGGCAGCGTGGAGGGAGCCTTCAACGCCATCATGCGTCCACCGTTCTTCCCGGTGACCGCGGAGGAACTTCTTGGTGACATTCGATTCCACGAAGCGTGGAATGTCGACCTCAACATAGAAGGGGCCAAGGTCATGGCGCGGGCGGTTCCGCATGTGGGCCCCACCAGCGGGTATCGGATTGAGATGGGGGGTACCACGGTGGCCTACATCCCCGACCACCAAATGCCCTCGGAGGGCCCACTCACCGTGTCTGATGCCGTTCTCGAACTCTGCGATGGAGTGGACTTACTCATCCACGATTCGCAGTACACCTCGGCGGAGTTCCAGGCCAAGTCTACCTGGGGCCACTGCACCGCCGAGTTTGCCCTGCAGGTTGCTCACGAGGCCGGAGCCCGCCGTCTGGTGCTCTTCCACCACGATCCCAGCCATGGTGATGAGGCCGTCGATGAGATCCTCGCCCGGGCTCGAGGGCTGGCCCGAGGAACCGGAGTAGAAGAAGTGATGGCCGCCCACGAGGGCCTGGTCATTTCCTTCGACTAGGCCGGTTGTCGTGCGTTGCGGCGCGAGCGGGTAGGTTCCCGCCGATGAGCGAACCACTCGCATTCGACACCGCCAAGTTCCGCCAGGTCCTCGGCCACTTCTCCACCGGTGTCACGGTGGTGACCGCCTACGCACAGGGCACTCCGGTGGGGTTGGCGGTTGGGTCATTCGCCTCGGTATCGCTCGACCCGCCCTTGGTGGCGTTTTTCCCGAACAGGGCATCTTCGAGTTGGCCCAAGATCGAGGAGTCCGGGCACTTCTGCGTCAACATTCTCGCCGAGACCCAAGAGGAGATCTGCCGACGGTTCGCCTCGCGCTCGGAGGACAAGTTCGCCGGTCTCGGATGGAAGACCGCCGGATCAGGGGCGCCGCTCCTGGATGGTGTGCTGGCCTGGATCGACTGTGACATCGAGTCGGTGAGCGACGCTGGCGACCACTTTTTGGTGATGGGTCGAGTGCGCGACCTGGGCATGAGTAATGAGGGTGCCCCCCTGCTGTTCTTCCGAGGTGGTTACGGCCGCTTCGCCGTGTAGAGCCCGTGCCCATCTACGCGCTGGGTTCCGCTGAGCCCGTGATCGACTCCACGGCCTATGTGCATCCCGATGCCGTGGTGATCGGACAGGTCACCCTTGGTCCGGAGGCTTCGGTGTGGCCCAGCGCAGTGCTGCGGGGCGACCCCGGCGGGATAGTCATTGGCGCGCGTACCTCCATCCAGGACGGCTCGGTGGTGCACACCACCCCGATGACCCCCACGGTGGTGGGCGACGAATGCGTTATTGGGCATCTCGTTCACCTGGAGGGCTGCACGATCGGCCACGGATGCCTGGTGGGATCGGGGGCCGTAGTGCTCAATGGGGCGGTCATCGAGGATGAGGCGTTGGTGGGGGCCGGTGCCCTCGTGCCAGGGAACCTGAGGGTTCCGAGCCGGGCGATGGCCTTGGGAGTACCGGCGACCTTGCGGCTCGATGCGCTGTCATCGCTGGACTCCATCCGGGTCGGAATGCTCGTCTACGTTGAACGCGGCCGGACCTATCGCCAGCACCTCCGTCGTCTCGACTGACGGTGGGCTCGGGAGTTAGGCGGGAGCGGGCTCGAGTAGTCGCAGGCTACCGGCGGGGGCCTGTTGGCGGGCCCACGCAGTCACGAATGGATCGTCGCTAAGCAAGATGATTTGGGTCTGCTCGGACAGCCGGTGCAGAACATCGAGGAGGTCCCACGTGCGTTTGGCGGGCACCCGGAGCAAGACCTCATCGAGCAGAGTGGGCATGGGGTCTCCGTTGGGACCGGCGTGGGCGGCTGTGGTGAGGTGGGATACGAGAAGGCGTTGAATCTCCTCGACTGCGCTGGGGTCGGCGCCAGCTTCGTGGCCGAGGTGTTTGATCTCGAGGCTCTCGATGCGCCGCTCGATGGCGGCATGGCGATCTTGGAGGCGGCCGAGGTCAATGGTGGGGGGCACCTCAGCGAGGCGACCCAGGATGTTCTCTCGATGCTGCTCGAGGTCTGCGATGTCGGGGGCGATGGCATCGGCGGCGGTGACCGTCGCCCATTCGGGGCGGCGTTGCTGGCGGGCGAGTTCCTGAAGGTAGTCGAATTCGGCGTCGATTTCGTGGCGGGGGCGAGACCGGGCCCGGGCATCCTCCCGCTCGGCGGCTTGCTCTACCACCTCGTGAATCCGCGCCGCCCGCTCGGCCAGGTCGCCGTCGTTGAACCCCAATTGGCCCAGCATGTGTTCGAGGTGAGCAGCCGCCTGCCTTTCCTGGGCGGCTGCCTCCGCCAGTCCGGCCTGACGGCGGGCGGCCATACCGAAGTGGACCCGTTGGTGGATGGCCCGGTTGATGTCGGTTGCCACCGCCAGTTCGGAACTGCTCAGTCCGAACGGACCACACAGTTCCTCCACTCGGGCCTGCGCGCTGGCTTCCGCCGGTAGGGCATTTTCGGCGAGCTCGCGACGCAGGTGCACGATCTCACTGGCCGCCCCGCCGAGGTTTCGGGCGGCATCGTGGTAGGCACGCACCTCCGGTTGGAGGCTGAGGGCCCTTTCCACGTCTACCTCTAAGCCGGCCATTTCTACCCAGATGGCCCGAGCCGCACGCTGCTGGGCCGTGGCGACATGGACGGATTCACGCAGCAGGGGGTCGATAGTGGCATCGACGCGTCGGATGTGGAAGGCGAGATACGTCGTCGCCCCTACGGTCTCGAGCGCGGTCCTCTCGACCTTGACAGCGTTAGCCAGGCGACGCCACGGCCTGAGGAACAAGACGGTGGCCGCCAAAACCGCCCCGATTATCCCCACTGGTATCAACACGGCCGTGCTGAGCGCGCCGGCGAGCGCCACGAGGCTGCCCACGGCGACGGCGGTGGCGCCCGTGACGTAGAGGCTCTCGGCCCGGTGGCGGGCATCCTCCACCTCGAGGTGGTTGGCCTCGATGGATTCGATGATGGAGGGGCCGGGCCCGGCGTCTCGGCCAAGGCCGCCGAGGGTGATCTGGATGCGGGCCAACTCGGCAGAGGTGGCTTGGAGGTTCTCGGCGGCACCCCAGAGCTGGGTCTGGTCTACGAGCCCTAGTTCGCTGACGATGAGATCCGATGGTGCGGGGAGCTTCGCCACCGCCATGATCTGAAGCTGGTGATCAAGGTTCTCTCGATCGGTATGGGCCTCCACGAGTGCCGCGATGGCCTCGTCGAGTCCGTCGGGAGTCTCGCCGGGGATGGTCTGGCCCTCCGCCAGGGCGGCCGCATCGAGGGATTCCTCGGGTACGCCGAGTTCTGTTCCCTCCTGAAGCGTCGCCAGGGCGTGTTCCCACCCTGCCGCCAACTCGAGAACCTGGGCGGCTTGTATCCCGAGCTTCTGATCCGCCGCTATTCCAACGGTGCCGGCATCGAGGGCGGCAACCTCGGCCCGTAGGCGATCGAGCCGGGCGAGCACTGAGGCGTACGCCCGTTGGGCCATGGTGTCATGGGCGGTGCGGAGTTGTTCGTCGATCGTGTTGAGCTCCGCCTTGAGAGTCGATGCCTTCTGTGATTCGCTTCGGGCCGCCTCCACCTCTTCGGTGAGTTGCGCCAGGATGGCACGAGCATCAGTAAGTTCAAGCGGCTCGTTGCCCGGTATGGGTCGGGAGGTTGCGACAACATCGCTGGCCTGCAGGAGGATCGCGGTAGCCAGCGCCTCCCGGGTGGGTGCCCAGTACCCGACGGGAAGGGGAGCGGGCGAACCGTCATCGTCGTAACGGGAGGCCAGGGTGCCATCGTGACTGAGGAGATCCACGGTGCGATTGTCAGCGTCTTGGTAGCGAAGGGCGGTGGATTCGCCTCCCCCGGTCAGGGCCGAGAGAATACTGGAGGTCAGTGCCTCGCGCTCGGCGGTGGGCAATCCGGCGAGCACTGTTAGGCGCGGGTGGAACTTCACCCGGAACGGGTCATCGGCCATCGACAGCACAAACTCATCGAACCGCATGGACGAGGCTCCTCTCGCGAGTAAGTATCGGCAGGCAAGTTGGGAATCTGTAGGCGGGAATCGGGCCAGATCAGACCCGGAATCGATCTGTTGCAAAGCACCGTGAAGACCAACGCGACGGGATCGTCGTCACATCACCGTGGGTGTGGTCGTGCTCAGCGACGGGTGCGTTGAGGTTGCGAGGGGTGATCGGAGCGGCGCAACTACTCGCTCGGTAGAGGCGACCGCAGCAACTCATCGTACGATTCGATTCGATTTCGGCCGAGGCTCTTGGCCCGGTACATCGCCTTGTCGGCCTCCCGAATAAGAGTTTCCGGGTCAGACTCGCCAGCGCCGGCCAGGAACGTGACGCCCAGACTGGCGGTGACGGGAATGAGATTCCCGCTGGCACTGATGGGAGTCTGTGACAGTGCCGTGAGGAGGCGCTGAGCGGTGAGGTTCGCCACCGCCGTATGGCGCAGGCCTGAGCAGACGACCACGAATTCGTCGCCTCCGAATCGACCCACCAGATCGGAGGAGCGCAGGACGGACGACAAGCGTTCGGCCACGGTATGGAGAAACTGATCGCCAACCTGATGCCCGAATTGGTCGTTCACCCTCTTGAAATTGTCGACGTCGAGGAACAGTACGGCGATTGCTTCGTCTGGGGCACTGCGGGTTGCGATGGCGGAGGCGAGGCGCTCGAGCAGCAGGCCCCGGTTGGGAAGCCCAGTGAGTGGATCGTGGTTCGCCCGATGGGTCAGTTGCATGCCGATCTCTCGTCGTTCGCTGGCGTCGTGGGCTAGCGCGGCGATGGAGTTCGTGTTTTCGATGGGATCGAACTGGGGGCTCAAGGATTGCCGGATCCATAAAGGAGTGCTATCGGCCCCGTTCATTGCGAGTTCGCCAACCCAATTTTCGCCCTGCAAAAGTTTCGGGCGTATCTCATTATCGATTTTATCGAGGCTCTCCGCGGTGTAGAGCAGATCGGCGCTGATGGGTAGTGGTAAACGGTCCAGGCCGAAGGCTGCTCGGGCGGTGGCGTTGCTCCAGGTCACCCGCCAGGCTTCGTCGATGATCCATACCAGGTCGCTGGTGGTCTCCAAGATGGTGGCGAGGCGGCTCGCATCCATTTGGGCTTTTACCAGATCGGTGATGTCGTCGATCGACCCGACGTAGCTGGTTGGCTGGCCGTCCGCTTCGGGTATCTTCAGGCTGCGGCTCGTCACCCATCGCATGGAACCGTCCGGTCGCTCTACCCGGTACTTGGTCTCGTAGGCCGCATCTTTTTCAGCCAATTCGGCAGATCGTTTGATTACCTGGGGGAGATCGTCGGGGTGAATGATGCTTGCTAGCCGACGACCGATGGCGGTGGCGGCGGACACCCCGGTGATCTCGGACCATCGTTTGTTGACGTACGTCAGGCGACCCGTCTGGTCCCGCGATTGAATTCCAACCGGTACCGAATCGGCCATAGCTTGAAACTGAACTCGGCTGGCGCTCAACTCCGCCTCCGCCAGTCGATTCGGGGTGACGTCCTCAAGGTCGGTCACATACATGATGTTGCCGCGGGAGTCGTGGGCGAGGACGGAGCGCACGGCGCATATGCGAATCTCATCGTCTGCCCGGCGCAGTCTGACCTCTATCTCCATCCGGTCGATCTCGCCCAGGAGGAGGCGGAGGCCGCCGTCGAGGATGACGTCAAGGTCGTCGGGATGGCTGATGTCCGCCGGCCCGGTGCCGAGGACGGCTTCGATGGGGCTACCTATGAACTCGGCATAGGCGGGGTTGGCTAGCACGATCGAGCCATCGGCATGGCTAATGAACTGCGGGTGGGGCGAGTGCTGGAACGACAGGGCTAGGAGTTCGTGCCGCGGCACGTTGTCGCTGAGATTGTCCACGGCGCCTCCCACCTCTCCACACTAGCGGTGCGTCGGGTGGATCCAGCAGGTGGGAACGACGGGCAAGAATTGTTACTATCAGGGTAGGAGAAATACCCGCGTCGCTCTGAAAGGCCGCACGATGGCTGTTACCGATCTCGATCTCTCGAAATACAAGCTCGGCTGGAGTGATGCCGAGGACTATGTGTTCAAGCCCAAGAAGGGTCTGAACGAGGACATCATCCGGGAGATGTCCTGGATGAAGGGCGAGCCCGATTGGATGCTCGAATTCCGGCTCCGGTCGTACCGGCATTTCCAGAAGCGCCCGATGCCAACGTGGGGCGGCGATACCTCCGAGATCTATCTCGACGACATTTATTACTACATCAAGCCCACCACCGGTCAGGTTGACAACTGGGACGACCTTCCCGATGCCATCAAGAACACCTACGAGAAGTTGGGCATCCCCGAGGCCGAGCGGAAGTACCTCGCCGGTGTTACCGCTCAGTACGAGAGTGAAGTGGTATTTCATCGCAATCGGGAAGACCTGGAGCGCCAGGGCGTCATCTTCTGCGACATGGATACCGCCCTGCGGGAGTACCCGGAGTTGGTGAAGCAGTACTGGGCCAAAATCATTCCGCCGAACGACAACAAGTTCTCCGCCCTCAACTCCTCGGTCTGGTCGGGTGGTTCCTTCATCTATGTACCGCCGGGGGTGGAAGTAGAGATGCCGCTTCAGGCGTACTTCCGCATCAATGCGGAGAACATGGGCCAGTTCGAACGCACCCTCATCATCGCTGACGAGGGTTCCAAGGTGCACTACATCGAGGGCTGCTCAGCCCCGGTCTACACCACCGACTCGCTGCATTCCGCCGTGGTGGAGATCATCGTGAAGCCGTCGGCCCGGGTGACCTACACCACGATCCAGAACTGGTCGAACAACGTGTTCAACCTGGTCACCAAGCGGGCCCGGGTTGAGGCTGAGGGCCACATGGAATGGATCGACGGCAACATCGGCAGTCGGCTCACGATGAAGTACCCAGCGGTGTACATGGTGGGTCCCAAGGCTTCTGGTGAGGTGCTCTCGGTGGCCTATGCCGGAGCCGGGCAACACCAGGACGCCGGCGCCAAAATGGTACACGCAGCCCCGGAGACCACCTCTAAGATCGTCTCCAAGTCCATCTCCAAAGATGGGGGACGTACCAGTTATCGCGGCCTAGTGCACGTGGACAAAGACGCCTACGGGTGCAAGAGCCATGTGCAGTGCGACGCCCTCATTCTCGACGAGGACTCCACCAGCGATACCTACCCGTACATGGAGGTTGGTTCTCGCGATGCGGTGATCGGCCACGAGGCCACTGTGTCCAAGGTGGCCGATGAACAACTCTTCTATCTGATGAGTCGGGGCCTCTCCAACGAGCAAGCGATGGGCATGATCGTGAATGGCTTCATCGAGCCCGTGACCCGCACCCTGCCGATGGAGTACGCCGTTGAGTGGAGCCGCCTGATCGAACTCCAGATGGAAGGCTCCGTAGGCTGACGTCGTGCCGATGCGCCAGGACTGCAAACAATTCGAGAGCCGCACCTATCCGAATGGCGATGCCGTGCGGAAGTGCAATCTGGACCTCGCGCCGGAGGCCCCGTGGCGCTGCCCCGATGACTGCTCCAAGTTTGAGCGTCGGCTGGCTGATGTGAATTGGAGCCACGGAACCCTCGTCACCCCCCCCACGCCCGAGGAGCCGATGGACGCCCTCGAGCGCCGCGATGGCTCGGTGGCGGCCGTGCTCGACGAAGCCGAGGATTATGTGAACTCCATCGGGGCCCAGGTTCTGGCCGAGGTAGAGGCCGAGCAGAGCGGCGGCGGCCGGTTTCGGCGCTTCTTCCGCCGCCCAGCGAAGTCTTGAGCCTTGGGAACCTCGCCCGCGCGCCGATAGGCTGGGGTTCCCCCGACGCCCCGACGAACCGGGTAGCGCCACATTCTTGAGGTCGTTCCCCTGAGCTCTTTCACTCTTGCTGCTTTCCCCGGACCGATGGGCCTCGACGCGCGCCGGATGGCGGCCCTCGAGCGCCTTGATCACGCGACCATGCCCACCTCGGCCGAGGAGGTGTGGCGCTACAGCCGCGTGGATGAACTCGATATGGCCCTATTTCGTCCGGTCATGGGCGGGGTCACCGTCACTCATGGCGATCTGGGCCCGGCGGTGGTGGCCCGGCTCTCGGAGGCGGTTGATCTGCTCCCCGAGGCGCCCGCGGAGGGCGACGCCCTCGTGTGGTGGCACGAGGTTTTGGCGGTCGATCCGATCGTCATTGTGGTGCCGGCCGGGGTAAGCGTCGAGGAGCCGATCGTGGTGCGCCACGTTGGGACAGCCGATGGGTGCGTCAGTGCCCCCCACCTAGTGGTGAGGGCGGGGGCCAACAGTCGGGTGGTGGTCGAGGAACGATTCGAGGGCGGGGGTGCGGGTCTGGTCCTGCCCCGCACGGTGTTGCAGGTGGCCGACGCCGCCCAGGTTGGCTACGTGGGGTTTCAGGAACTTCACCGATCGGCCTGGACGATTGGCACCCTGGAGATGGCCATTGAGGCGCAGGCGACGGTGACGGCGGGATTGGCTGGCTTCGGCGGCGACTACGCCCGCGTGCGCACTGATTGCTCTCTTATCGGCCGCGGCGCCACGGGCACCTTGCTCGCCGCCTACTTCGGCGACGGTGACCAGACGCTCGATTACCGCACCTTCCAGGAGCATGTGGCCCCCGACACGACCAGCAACCTCCTCTTCAAGGGAACCGTGAGCGATCGGTCTCGGTCTGTTTACACCGGTTTGATCCGGGTGGGAAAAGAAGCGCGTGGTACGAACGCCTTCCAGACGAACCGAAACATCAAACTGTCCGAAGAGGCCTGGGCCGAGTCGGTGCCCAACCTGGAGATCGAGAACAACGACGTGCACTGCAGTCATGCCTCGGCAGTCGGTCCCATTGATGCGGATCAGCGGTTCTACCTCGAGAGTCGCGGCGTGCCCACGGTGGTGGCTGAGCGCCTCATCGTGGCCGGGTTTTTTGATGAGGTATTCAGCGCTTTTCCCACCACGGACTTGCGCCCAGCACTCGATGCCGCGGTGGCCGTCAAGGTGCGCACGGTGCTCGCATGACGATGGTCGAGCGGATCGGCAAGTTTGAGGACATGGCCCCCGGCAGTGCCCGGCAGGTCATCATCGGCCCGCACCGGATCGCCGTTGTGCGCATCGACGATGCCGTGTACGCCATCGACGACCGCTGCAGCCATCAGGACATTTCCCTGGCCGAGGGCGAGGTGCTGTGCCACGAAAAGCAACTCGAGTGCTGGAAGCATGGCAGCGCGTTCTCCCTGGAGACGGGCCTGCCGCAGTCGCTGCCGGCCATCAAGCCCGTGCCGGTCTACGAAGTTTGCGTCGTCGATGGCGAGATTGAGGTGCGGATTCCATGAGCGAGCATGTGTTGGAGATCACAGGGCTACGGGCCGGGGTGGCGGGTAAGGAGATCCTCAAGGGAGTTGACCTCACGGTCCGCTCCGGTGAGGTGCACGCCATCATGGGGCCGAACGGATCGGGCAAGTCCACGTTGTCCCATGTGATCATGGGCCACCCGGGCTACGAAGTGTTGGGGGGAAGTGTCACGCTCGATGGCCTCGACATTCTCGCCCTCACGGCATCGGAGCGGGCGCAGGCCGGGCTCTTTCTGGCGATGCAGTATCCCACTGAGGTGCCGGGGGTGGCGGTGGTCGATGTGCTTGAGGCCGCTTTCGAGGCATCGGGGCGCAACCGGACCGAGGTGCCGGAGCGCCTCCGCGCCGAGGCCAGCCGGATCGGCTTCGACGATCGGTTCCTGGACCGAGCCATGAACGTGGACTTGTCCGGCGGCGAGAAGAAGCGAAATGAGACATTGCAGTTAGGGGTGCTCCAACCGGCCATCGCTATCCTGGACGAGATCGACTCCGGCCTCGACCTCGACGCCCTGCGGGCGTGCGCCCGTCGGATCGAGGCGGCCACCGAAGAGACCGGGCTCGGTGTCGTGGCCATCACCCATTACAACCGCCTGCTGCACGAACTGCGGGCCGATTACGTCCACGTGTTGGCTCACGGGGTGATCCAGCGTCGCGGCGGACCAGAACTGGCTCTGGAACTGGAAACCACCGGCTACGGCGAGTTCACCGCCGCCCATGGCGAGGCGAGCCTCTCCTAGCGGTCAGGGATCTTTGCTGGCCATCGCTTCATCGATGGCCTGCGCCAGGGTGTTCCAGGAAAGGGTGGCGCACTTGATGCGAACGGGGAACTTCACGACGCCCTGCAGGGCCTCGAGGTCGCCCAGTTTGACGTCCGGATCAGGGAGGGCGTCGCCGTGTTCATCGCCGCCTACGTGAATCGACATCATGGCCTTGAAGGCATTGGTGAGGCGGCGAACTTCATCGACGGTCTTGTCCTTGACCACCGCCGACATCATCGATGCCGAGGACTGGCTAATCGAGCAGCCCTGGCCGCCGATGCGGATGTCTTCCACGGCGCCGTTGGCGACGGTGAGGAAGATCACGATCTCGTCGCCGCAGAGCGGATTGAAGCCTTCCACCCTGGTGGCCGGTGGCGCGGGTAGTTCGCCACGGTTCCGGGGCGAGCGGTAGTGGTCGAGGATGATTTCTCGGTAGAGGTCTTCAAGGCCGGGCATCTGGCTGGTGATCCTAACGGGGTGGGCTCTAGAAGGAGAAGAACTCGGCGGCCGCCGCGATGGCGGCGGCTAGGGCATCCACGTCGGCTTCGTCGTTGTAGACGTAGAGCGATGCCCGCGCCGTGGCTGCGACACCGAGCACCCGCATCAGTGGCTTGGCGCAGTGGTGACCCGCCCGCACACACACCCCGTGTTGATCGAACACCTGGGTGAGGTCGTGGGGATGAAGATTTTTGAAGGTGAACGACATGACCCCGCCGCGTTCGGCCGCATCGGCGGGGCCGTGTATGCAAAGGTCCTCGCCGAAGCGTTCGGCGAGGGTGCGCAGGGCGTACCCGGTGAGGCTCACCTCGTGCTCGCGCACCGCGTCCATGCCGAGGCCTTCGAGGTAATCCACCGCCGCCCCGAGTCCTACGGCCTCGGCAATCGGAGGGGTGCCCGCCTCAAACTTCCAGGGAATGTCGTTGGTGGTAAAGCCTTCCTTGGTGACGTTGAGGATCATCTCTCCACCGCTGAGAAACGGGGGGGTGGCCTCTAGGATTTCCGAGGTGCCCCACAGCACTCCGATGCCGGTGGGGCCGAGCATCTTGTGGCCGGTAAAGGCCACGAAGTCGGCACCCCAGGCGGCCACGTTTGTGGCGGCGTGGGGGACGTGCTGAGAAGCATCGACCACCGCGATGGCCCCGGCCTGGTGCGCAGCATCCACGAGGCGGCGGACGGGGAGCATGGTGCCCAGCACGTTGGAGGTGGCGGCAAACGAGACGACCTTGGCTCCGTCGATGATCCGATCTGCTTCGGTGAGGTCCAGGTGGCCATCGGCGGTGATGGGGAGCCAGCGCAACTCGATACCCAACTCGTCGTGCAGTTGGTGCCAGGGCACGATGTTGGCGTGGTGTTCGAGCTCGGTGAGCACCACTACGTCGCCCGCCCGAAGATTGGCGCGACCCCAGGCCTTGGCTACCAGGTTGAGTGACTCGGTAGCGTTTTTTGTGAACACCACCTCCCGGCTCGCCGGGGCACCGATAAAACGTGCCACCTTGGCCCGGGCTTCCTCCAAGGCGTTGGTGGCCTCTTCGGCGATGAGGTAGGTGCCACGGTGCACGTTGGCATTCGAGTTGGCGTAATAGTGATCCATCGCATCGAGGACGGCGCGGGGCTTCTGGCTGGTGTTGGCGGAGTCGAGGTAGATGAGGCGACCGCCATGCACCTCCCGGTCGAGGATGGGGAAGTCGGCTTTGATGGCGGCGACGTCGAGGCCGTGGCTCACGCCGTGACCCGCCAGGCCTCATAGCCGTCGTGTTCAAGCCGTTCGGCTAGTTCCATGCCGCCTGACTCCACGATGCGACCGTCCACCAGAATGTGCACCACATCGGGCTCGAGGTGATCGAGGAGGCGTTGGTAATGCGTGATGGCCACGACGCCGAGGTCGGGGCGGTCGCGCCGTACCTCCTGTACGCCTTGGGCCACCACTTTCAGGGCGTCGATGTCGAGGCCGGAATCGGTTTCGTCGAGGATGGCGATCTCGGGTTCAAGGATGGCCATTTGCAGGATTTCGTTGCGCTTCTTCTCACCACCGGAGAAGCCTTCGTTGAGGAAGCGGTCGGCAAAGGACGGGTCCATGTCGAGCCGGGCCATCCACTCCATGATCGACAACCGCAACTCCAGCATCGACAGGTCGATGCCCTTGCGGGCCGAGAGGGCCTGACGAAGGAAGTTGAGGACCGACACCCCTTGCACCTGCTGCGGATACTGGAAGGCGAGGAACATGCCCGCCTTGCCCCGAATCTCGGTGTCCCACTCGGTGATGTCGTCTCCTTTGAACAACACCGTTCCGCCGGTGACCTCGTATTCCGGTGAGGCCATGAGGGTGGAGGCCAGGGTGGATTTCCCCGAGCCATTGGGACCCATGATGGCGTGCACCTCGCCGGGGAGCACGGTGAGGTCGATGCCCTGCAGGATCTCGGAGGCCTCGGAGCCACCGGCGGGGCGGGCGTGGAGGTCACGGATCTCAAACAGGGGGATGGCGGGGGGCATACCCATCAGTGTATTAGCACTATCTCGATAGTGGAAAAGCCTCAGGGATTATTTCTGGTACCGGGGGCGGCGGCGGGCGGGGGTGCATCCCGGAGGTCTTCCTTCCAGGCCCGGAAGCGATCGTGGCGGATCCCCGAGGGGCCCACCCCGTGATCGTGCCCGTCGGGGGTGAGGGTGAAGGTCCATTGGTCGGCCAGGTGACTGGCGCGCGCCGCCCAGTATCGGGCGTCGGCATGGCGGGCCGGGCCGGCCCGCCAGAGCAGCCAGGGGCCAATGCGGCGTTTGTAGCGGGCGATCGGCTGGTGGGGCAGGTCCTCGCCGAGGCGGAGAAGTTCGGCGGGGGCTTCCACCCAGGCCGTGGCGGGGATGGCTCGGTCGCGGAGGGGCGTGGGGGGGAGTTCGTGGGTGTGGCACCGAGTGTGGTCATCGGGCCGCTCGTGATCGGACCGGGCTGCGCCCATCTACCAGCCCCGGTCGATCCAGGCCTGCAGGTTGGGCCGTTCCGCCCCGATGGTGGTCCGGTCGCCGTGGCCGGGCAGCACGATGGTGTCGGCGGCGAGGGTGAAGAGGCGGCGATCCACCGACTCGATGATGGTGGAGAAGTCGCCGCCCGCAAAAGTGGCATTTCCCGGGCCACCGGGGAAGAGCGTGTCGCCGCTGAAGAGCACGGGGTGCCCTTCGAGCCGGAAACACATCGATCCTGGGGTGTGGCCAGGGGTGGCGATGGTGTGGAGTCGAAGGTGGCCCACCTCGATCACCGACTCGTCCTCGAGCACTTCGTCATACGACGGGAGCATCGCGGCATCTGCCGCCGTGACTCCCACGGAGTACCCGGCGTCTCGCAGCGCCGGTACCGCCTGGATGTGATCCCAGTGGCCGTGGGTTTCCAGCACCCGCCGGACGCCGAGTTGTTCGCATAGACCCAGCAGTAACTCGTGTTCGTTGGCGGCATCAAGCAGGACCGCTTCGCCGGTCTGGGTGCAGCGGAGCACCAAGACGTTGTTATCGACCGGGCCCACCACCACTTGGTGGATCTCCACCCCGGTGGTGGTGAAGATCAGCGTGTCGCTCATACCTTCAGGCTAGGGGGCTGAGCACCTCAAAGCCGAGGGCATCGGCGGCGGGGATCTGCTGGGGGTCGAAGGTCAAGAAGCGCACCGGGGTTGGAAGGCGATCGGCGGCGGCGAGGTGGATGGCATCTACCAGGGGCACGCCGTAGGTGGCGCCGATCTCCACCGCCCGGGCCAAGCCGCGATCATCGAGGGGAACCACCCAGAAGGCATCCCATTCCCGGCGCAGGGTTCGCCACAACTCCGCCTGTTGGCGCCCGGATACCGCGGCCCGGTGCAGTACCAGTTGCGCTTCGGTGCGCACGAGGGCCGAGGCGCACCACGCGTCGTCGCCGTCCATGGTGTCCATCACGATCCGGCGGTGGCGGTCTTGGAGGTAGCGCCGCACCAATGCCGAGGTATCCACGTACAAACTCATCCGCCTCGCACCTCGCGTAACACCCGTTCGAGGCGCACATCCACCGCCGTGTCCACCGGGCGGGGCGGGGCGGGGCGGTGGGGGGAATGGGGTGCTTCCATCAGGCCGGCGGCGGCGAGGTCAGGGAGCGACGGTGTCCCATTGGCTTCGATGGGGCCGAGCTGCGCCACCGGGCGGCCATCGATGGTGATGATGACCCGTTCACCGGCCCCGGCTTGGCGCACCGTGGCGGCCAGGTTGGCCCGCAGCTCCCGGGCCCCGATTTGATCCATGGCCGTAGTGTACGCATGTGTACGCGCTGCGGTTGGACCAAGAGCGGACGCACGCGGTAGACCCTGACCCATGAACTTCGCCTTTTCCGAGGAGCAAGAAGAGCTCCGCCGTATCACCCGCCAGTTCTTGGAGAGCAAGTCTCCCGAGGCCGAGGTCCGTCGTTTGATGGATACCGACGAGGGCTATGACGCCGCCGTGTGGGGTCAGATGGCCAACGAGTTGGGCCTGCAGAGCATGATCATTCCTGAGGAGTTCGGCGGCCAGGGCTTCACCTTTGTGGAACTCACCGTGGTGCTCGAGGAGATGGGGCGGGCTCTGTTGTGCGCCCCCTACTTCTCTTCCTGTGTGCTGGCCACGAGTGCCCTGCTGCACTCGGGTGATGACGCCGCCAAGAAGGAGTACCTCCCGGGCATCGCGTCGGGCGAGACAATCGCCACGCTGGCCTTCACCGAGGCCAACGGCCGATGGGACGAGGCCGGCATCACCGCCACCGCCGCCCCGGCCGGTGACGGGTACGCCATTACCGGTTCCAAGATGTTTGTGCTCGACGGGGCCCAGGCCAGTTTGTTGATCGTGGCCGCCCGGACCGCCGCGGGGGTGTCCCTCTTCGCCGTGGACCCTTCCGCCGCCGGTGTCACCCGCACGAACCTCGCCACCATGGACCAGACTCGCAAGCAAGCCAAGATCGACTTCGTGGACACCCCCGGTACCCTCATCGGCTCCGATGGTGCCGGGTGGGTCACCCTTGATCGAGTGCTGGATCTGGCCGCCGTAGCTCTGGCGGCCGAGCAGGTGGGTGGGGCCCAGAAGGTGCTCGAGACCGCCGTACAGTACGCCAAGGATCGCGTGCAGTTCGGCCGCCCGATCGGGTCGTTCCAGGCCATCAAGCACAAGTGCGCCGACATGCTTCTGGAGGTCGAGTCGGCCAAGTCCGCCGCCTACTACGCCGCTTGGTGCGCCGCCGAGCTGAACGACGAACTTCCGTCGGTGGCAAGCCTGGCCAAGGCGTACTGCTCCGAGGCCTACTTCCACGCAGCTGCGGAGAACATCCAGATCCACGGCGGCATCGGATTCACCTGGGAGCATCCGGCCCACCTCTACTTCAAGCGAGCCAAGAGTTCCGAGCTCCTCTTTGGTGATCCCACCTATCACCGTGAGCTTCTTGCTCAGCGCATCGGGATCTAAGCGTCTCGAGAGCGGCGGAGCTTGTCCGATGAGCTCTCCTGCGCTCTAGCCTCGCCCAATGGGTTGGGTCTTTGTCGGAGTAGCTGGCGTGCTCGTGTTTGCGATCGCGGCCTTGCTGGTGGGATCAGAGACGTTCCGGCTGGCCCATGAAACGCCCTCGGCCATCCTCGATGTAGATGAGGCCGTGCGGGCGGTGGGCGATCGGCTCCCTGTCGAGGTACAAGCCCGCGTGAGCTACGCGGAGGTGCGCCGGGCGATCCTCGCCGCTCTGGACCACCTCGCGGCCAACGGTCTCAGCGCCGCCCCCGGGCGCGATGTGCGGGTGATCGGCGAGCGGCCGGAGGTGGTCGTGGCTGACGATGAGACCGTGGCATCGGTGTTGGGCGCCCTGGATCAAGACGGGTTGGAGATCAGCGACTCCGACGCTCACGTCATTATCGCAGGGCTGTTCGACCATCTCGGGCGCATCGGGGCCCTGGGTCCGCTGGCCGAATAAGAAAATGGTCGCCTCAAACCGCCGATGACGTGGTTCACTGGGGCTACCAGAGAGAGGAGGTGGTCCGTCCAATGAACGACTGTTCTTGCGGGACCCTGGAGGTGGCTGGCCGCTAGCGCGGCTTGCTGGACCAGCTGGCGAAACCAAGCCAGCCGCCGCCGGAGACGCGTTGGGAACGTGGTCCCACCCCTCAGCCCGTCAGGGTGATGCCCTCCGGTTCTTCCCAGTACGAACGGAAACGGGGATCGTGTCGACGATGTCGATGCGATCCCCGATCCGCGTCTCCCGATAGGTTGCAGGGATGGACCGTCCGACCCGTTTCGAGCACACCCGTTGGCTCGGAGATAAGCGCACCCAAACCGTCTACGACCTCGATACCTTCGACCGACCTGAGGTGATCGACGAACTGATGGCCGCCGAAACCTTCCTTTCCTTCGGGCCCGACACGCTCGCCGAGGCGCGCAACCGTGGCTATCGCGCCGCGTCTCCCTACGGCGAGCCCGACTGAGCGCGTTGGAGTATCGCTTCCCCTCACACGGGCAGCTTCTCGCCGCCCACTTGGCCCGTCCGCCGATGCGGGCTGATGTGACCCAGAGCCCGGCCCTGGTGCTCGTCCACGGCTACCCCAGCGACGTCACCGAAGCCTCGATGGTGGCGGCGGCGCTGCCGGAGTTGGCCGATCGTATTGCCGCCGAGTTGGGCTGGGTGGTCATGGTGGTGGCACTGCGCGGCTGTGGCGAGTCCGAAGGAAGTTTCTCACTCGGCGGCTGGCTCGAGGACATCGCCGCCGCCGCCGCCCACCTGCGCAACGATGCCAGTGTGAGCGCGGTGTGGATCGCAGGATTTGGCACCGGAGGGGCGCTGGCTATTTGTGCCACCGCCCAAGATCCCGAGGTGCAGGGTGCCGCCACGCTCGGAGCGCCGGCCGATTTTGATGATTGGGCATCGCATCCGGGCCGCTTACTGGAGCACGCTCGGGAGGTGGGCATGGTGCGCGATGCCACCTTCCCGCCCGACATGGCGGCCTGGGCCGGTCAGTTGCGGGAGTGGCGGGCGGTGGCCTTTGCCCCCGCCATCGCGCCCCGGGCCTTGCTGGTGATCCACGGCAGCGAAGACGACCTCGTGCCGGTATTCGACGCTCGGGTTCTGGCGGATGCTTCCGGGCTGGGGGAGTTGCGCATCATGAACGGTGCTGGTCATCGCCTCCGTCACGACCCTCGGGCGGTGGCGGTCCTGCTGGGATGGCTCGATCGCCAACGGCACCGTCTCGACTGATGCAGCGTGGGGTGGACGGGCCGCGTGACCGCCCCACCACCACCCTCGACGTTGTCGCACCGGGTTCATGGGAAGAAGAAATGGGCGTATAACGACCGGGGAGAAACAGATGACAGATGACGCGATGGAAGACCGCCTGAATCGGCGTGCGTTGCTGCGGGGCGGCGAGGGTGGCGGCCTGCGACGCCTGGTCGATCCGGTCCCCCACGTCGGCGGTGACGGCGAACGGGTCGTCTAGTTGGTCGAGGTGCCCGTGTTGCAGTTGTCGATCGAGGTTCTGCGACATCTGGCGCAGCCGTATGGCGGCGGCGGTCAAGGCTTTCTCGATGTCGTCGAGTTCATCGGCAATCGTGTTGTCACTGTCAGGGGCGGCTTTGCCGCTGGGGAATGTGAGGACTGTTCCGTAGTGGTCGTTGGCCATCCCGCTCGTGTTCCTCAATTTCTGGGGCTCCCCCGCGCATGTCTCCCTGTTTGTGGATAAACAGCTCTCCGCTCTGGTGTCGGTATAGATGTCTCAGAGTGTGAATGTGGGTGACAAAATGCGCGGATTGTTGGGAGCTAGTTGCCACCCCTGCTGCTGAATCAGCCGCCCGAAAACGTCCATTTCAGTTCGCTACATCTTCCGCACTGAGCAAGCGCGTTGAGGCACTCCGGATGGATGCCCGTGCGCCGAGCTCTGGGTGTTCGTGGCGTTCACAACCACGGGTGATCCTCGACCACATCCCGAAGCATTTATGAATTCTTCCGATGCCGATCCTCAACTTTCCAAGCCAACGTGCGGAAGACTACCCTCCTCGTGTGGTCGGATCCGCGCTCGCAAATTTGTGGCTTCGGCTGCTTGCTGTGTTGGTGGTGCTGTTCCTGGTCGCCGCGTGCTCGTCGTCAGGGGAATCCTCGCCCTCTGACGGGGAATCGTCGCCCTCTGACGGGGAATCGTCGCCCTCTGACTCAGGTCAGACCGACATCACCAGTGCACTGAACTCCATGCTCGAACCGAGTGGCTCAGGCGTGCTGCTGCGAGTCCCTGACGGTCTTGACGGCACAGTCGTGCCGGCGACCTTCACACGCAACGACATCTACCCTCCTACGCAGATGTATGTTGACCCGCCGCAATGCACTGGCACGGGGAACGAAAGCGCCACTGATGGCTATGTGAGCGCGCAGGAATTTGTTATCGATTTCTGCTCAGACTCGAGTTCACCACCCGATGGCAGGGGCCAGCTTGCCGGCGTCGACCCATTCCTCGAGGCTGCGGTCGGGGTGGTTGTCGGAACACAGCTAAAGAGATTTGATAGCGGCATCTACTACCCGACGGATTCCAACTCGACTGACAAGAGATGCCGTTGGAACGGTTCGGCCTACGAATGCCCGGGCTCTGACGGAAAGGGTGGGGCAGGCAGTGTTGACGGCAAAGGCTGCCAGCCGACGCAGGTAGACGCTCCAGGCCCTGATGGACTGAAGTTAGTCTCCGACCCGACATGCAAGTGCGAAGCTAAACTCAGCGGGAACGGTTGGGCCGACTGGATTGATCACTGGCTCAAGTACGCCAGCAACCACCCGGGCATATTGCCGCAATACACCTACTTCACCGGTAACGACACGAACACCCCCTACAACGAGTCAGGCGGACAGGCGGGCAAGGCCCCAATGTTTGCAATGGACTGGTCATCCTGCTGGGTATCAGACATCAACGACCTGGTCGCTCTGCAAAATGCTTTTTGGCGGACCCGCGCGAGCTGGTTCAACGGCCTAGTGCCTCAGGCTCCGGACGGGCAGCGGAATCTGACCGATCAAGACGGGATGAAGTACTACTGGGGTTGGAATGAAACCCCGGTATCGAAGAGCATCGACAGCAGTCCGAGCAATTGGGACAGCATCGTCGTCAAACTTCCAGCTGGCATGAAGACGATCAGTGAACTGTCCCCTTCAGCAAGGTCTAGCCTGAGTTCCTCACTCGATAGGTTCGTCAAAGACAACTCCATTCCGCTGGGTAAACCGCAGGACGCATATGTCCTCACCCTGACTGAATCGCAGAGCGACAGCAACCCAGACCAGTGGCAGAGAAGGTTCTCCTGCCAGCCCTACGACTTCAACGCCGATGGCGGAAAATTGAAGATTAACTACCTCGCGACCTCGGATCAGGCCAGCGACGGCAAGGGTGCCTGCTGGTTGTCTGGTTGAGCCGACGACTAGTGGCGCCTTCGCTTTGCGATGGCGGTGCTTCCCCTCGCGAGCACGATCCGCCGGGGGCGCCATCGTGGCCAGACCGATCAGCATGGGTGGAGCTCACGGGCAGCGGCACTCGCCTCGAGGCCGGGTTGCAGCGGGGTCCCGGTGGGCAGAGACTGAACGGCCGCGAGATTGACGACCGCCACTGAATGCTGCCCACAGATGGTCGATTTCGCCACCGACCAGGCGTGGCCGTGTCGTACTAGAGGGATAGTCGGCGGCCGAATCTCGATCGTTCATCTCGAGTCGTCGCGACCGAAACCCACGCTTGATTCGCGTAACACCGTTTGTGGCCGCCTTGACTGCGGCGGCGACAAACGTCGGCCACCGGTTTCGGTCACCCAGGTCGGCGACGAGAAACGTCCGTTAGTCGGCAGTCTGCGTGGGCTTCTTTGAAGCTGCTGCTGGCGGCCGAAACTACGAGGAGATTCCAGCGTCACCGTTTATGGGCCGCGCGACGGTGTGACGACGCAGCATGAACTTGTCGACGCCGCCGTTGACGTGGGCGTAGGCCCACCAGCCGGTGACATGTTTGCCGACCATCGCGGTGCGCAGGCGGCGGGTGTCGGATCGTCCGTGGTCACGGCAGGGCCCGCGGGGGCGGCTCCGCTCGTTCCCGTCTACCTGCCCTTCGGGCCGATGCGGCTGTACGACTCCCGCGAAAGGGGGCGGTCGGATCGGCCGAAACCAGACTCGGAATCTCGGGGGTGAGTTTGCTGAGCCCGAGGAGTTTGCCTACTGCTTCAACGTGAGGCTCACCGGAACCGTGGGGTCTACCGGATACTTGTCCCTGTTCCCGGGAGACGAAGAGTGGCCGGGAACCTCCAGCATCAATTGGGACAGACAAGGTCAGACGATCGCCAACAACGCCTTCACGTGGTTGTCCTTGGTGGACGGCTCGATCAACGTGCGCTGCGGAGCGACCACTGGCGGCAGCACGCACTTCATCCTTGACCTGGTAGCCATCGGTTTCATGATGGACGTTGGGGCGCTCGCCCGTGCGGGGATGAAGACGGCGCGGGTCGCATCCCGCGCTCCGTTCGCAGAGAGGTAGGGGATCGGAGCGGGGTCAGTCATCCACAGCACCTCCAGGTCGGCCCCTGCCCTGCGTGAGGGGCTTCGCTTGACGCCTGGGTGCGGCGCCGAGCCGACATGCTCCTCCGACAACCTCGCGGGCAAGCGCGGCCCGTTGACGGGGCTGGCCGCCAGATGATGCGCGGAGCGGCGCGTAGCATTGTGGGTGGATGCAGGAAGGTGGGTCGGTGATCGAGGCGGGCCCGTCCGCGGCAGTCGTCGCCACGGTCGCGTGGGCCGACGACCTGGCGGCTGACGATGCGGTCCACGAGGCCATCGAGGTGCTCACCCGAGCGAACCGGACCGAGCGTCACGGCGACCTCGAGCGGGCCCTCGTCCGGCTTCGTCGCGATGGCGCCGAGCTCCTCCCCCTTGGCCAGACGCGCCAGCCGAGCGCCATCGCCCCCGTCCCGGCCGACGGCACGATCGTCGAGGTCGCTTCCGAATCGCTGACCGCCGATGTGCTGCGCGATGGGATTGCCCGCAGTGGGTGCGTGCTGGTACGCGGGCTCGCCTCCGCCGAGCGGGCGGCGCGACTGGCCGCCGGGCTCGCCTCCGCCGAGCGGGCGGCGCGACTGGCCGCCGGGCTCGCCTCCGCCGAGCGGGCGGCGCGACTGGCCGCCGCCTACGACGCCGCCCTCGCCGGAAGCGGGTCAGTGGACGCGGGGTGGTACGACCCCGGCCCCATGCCCGACCGCGTCAGCCCCGGGCTGCCGGAGGACGTTCACCGGGCCTTCCTCCGGTCGCGGGGGAGCCTGTGGACGGTCGACTCGCCCCGGATGCTCTTCGAGCTGTTCGAGCTGATCGACGAGGTGGGGCTCGGCCCGCTGATGACGGACTTCCTCGGCGAGCGGCCCGTGATGTCCGCCATCAAGGGCACGCTCCGACGGATGCCGCCGGACGTCGACACCGACGGTCGCTGGTACCAGGACGGCGCCTTCCTCGGTGAGCACGTGGCCGCCTTCAACTGCTGGCTCGCGCTGACGCCGTGCGGGGTCGACGCGCCGGGGCTCGACATCGTGCCGAAGCGCCTCGAGGGTATCGTCCCCAACGACGGCGCCCGCTACGACTGGGCGGCGTCCGACGAGGCCGTGGCGGCCGCTGCTGCGGACACCCCCATCCTGCGGCCCGAGTTCGGGGCAGGCGATGCGCTGATCTTCGACCACCTCCTCCTCCACCGCACGGGAGCCTCCCCGGCGATGACGCAGGAGCGTCACGCCATCGAGTCCTGGTTCTTCGCGCCGTCGGCCTACCCCGCCGGTCAGGTCCCGGTCCTTTACTGATGGCTGCGCCGGACCATGCGGGTGACGTGCTGCCGGTGGTGCGCTGAGGGCCGCCGAGGGGAACTACACCTATGTCCTCACCGGCGAGGAGAAGTGGCTGAATCTCCGGCAGTTCCGAAACTCGGAGAAGCGGTCCGCCTTCGATCAGAAGGGCGTGCGCCCCGTCCGCGAGGAGACCTGCCCCTTCGACGGCAGGGGGGCGGACCACATCAAGCCCTGGCGCTCGGGCGGCAAGACCACGCTGCAGAACTGCCCGATGCCGTGTATCAAGGACAGCCGTCTGAAGTCCGGCTACTGACCGTCCCCTCTGGCGGCTGAGCGCGCCACCTCGGATGTTGTCGCAGGCCGGTACGCTCGTTGGGGTATGGCTGGCAAGGGCAAGCGACTCGACCACCTCCGCAACGCTGTCGAGGCTGCGTCAGGGCCGATGGGCCAGGTGGCCCAGCACCTCTGCACAGACGGGTACACGCACACCTACGAGATCGTTGTCGCTGGAACGCCGCCACATCGAGGATCGCCCGGCCGGGCGAACTACCCGAGCTCACGAGGCGCCGGCCGCAAGGCTGATTACCGATTGGCGGCCGGCGAGTGAGAGCATGCACGGCCATGCATGCCCGGTGCGCCTCGATCTCCGCCGGCGATGACGAGCGGTCGGCGTTGGATGTGTTCCTCTCGGAGAGCGGGGTGTTGGGGTAGTGGCGGGGGTCGGTGGGGTGGCTCCGGGGCCCGGGGATACGGGGTATCGGGCGTGGTTGGATGGGTTGCGGGCGGTGGCGGTGTATCTGGTGGTGGTGTTCCACGCGGGGGTGGCCGGGTGGGCGGGTGGGTTCGTGGGGGTGGACGTGTTCTTCGTCCTGTCGGGGTTCCTGGTCACCCGACTGCTGTTGAAGGACCTGACCAGCGAAGCGGGCCGGGTCGGCTACGGCCGGTTCTACGCCCGGCGGTTCCGGCGCCTGTTGCCGGCCGCGTTCGTGGTGTTGGTAATCACTGCCCTGGTCTATGCCGCGTTGGCGTCCCCGGTGGAGATCGCCGACGCGGTGGGCGGGTTCAAGGCCGCGTTCCTCTACGTCGCCAACTGGTACTTCATCGACCAAGCCGCCGACTACTTCGGGGCCGACCTGGCCACCAACCCCGTTCTGCAGTTCTGGTCCCTCGCCGTGGAAGAGCAGTTCTACCTGGCCTGGCCCCTGCTGCTCGGGGGCCTGTTCGCCATCACCCGCCGCTTCGGACGCGCCCAATGGCGCATCCGCCAAGGCACCATCCTGACCGCCGGGATCCTGTCGCTGGCCTGGGCCTGGTCGCTCCGCAACTCCGATCCCAGCCGCGCCTACTACGGCACCGACGCCCGCGCCTACCAGCTTCTCGCCGGCGCCCTCCTCGCCCTCACCCCCGGCCTCATCGGCCGCTTCCGGCGCTACGCCCGCGCCGCCGGATGGGTCGCCCTGGCCGCCATCGCCGGGATCGTGCTGGTCGCCTCCTCCGCCACCAACACCCTCGACCCCATCCAGCGCGGCACCGCCGTCACCGCCTTGACCGTCGTCATCTTGATCGGCCTGGAGACCACCACTACCGGCCCCGCCCGCTGGGGCCTCTCCCTGGCCCCGATCGTCTACCTCGGCAAGATCTCTTACGGGACCTACCTCTGGCACTGGCCCGTCATCCTGATCATCACCCGCACCTTCGGCCTCTCTCCCTGGAGCACCACCGCCTACACCGTTGTGGTCGCCACCGCCCTCGCATCGCTGAGCTACCAGCTCCTCGAACACCCCATCCGCCTCTCCCAGCTCCTCGACCGCCACCGCTACCCCGTCATCGCCACTGGCCTCGCCACCAGCGCTCTCTCCGCCCTCCTCCTCATCCCCAACATCCTCCAACCCACCACCACCCGCACCCCCATCACCACCACCACCGCCACCAGCGGCTTCATCCCTGTCCCATCCGACCTCGACTACAGCGCCATCAAGTCCAACAACGGGATCAAACTGCCGGACTGCCTGGCCAAGCCCGCCTCCGCCTGCACCATCGCCACGGGCGACGGCGCCAGCATCCTGCTCATCGGGGACAGCCACGCCGGCATGTTGATCCCTGCGTTCCTCGCCATCGCCGAAGAACACGACCTCACCCTTTCTGTGTCCGCCCGGCTGGCCTGCCCCTGGCAGCGCGACCTCTACGTCGTGCCGCAGAACGACCCTGTCGCACGGCGGAAGGCCTGTGAGCGGGCGAAGGAGGACACCTACAATCGGCTCCTCGACGAGCTTGACCCCGACGTCGTCGTCGCCATGAACCTCGGCTACGAGCGAGGCGAAATGATGACCGTGCTGGGGCCTGATGGCGACGAGCTCCTGAGCGGATCCGCGGAGCTGGAGGACTGGATCGAGGAGACCACGACGCGCTCGTTGGCCGAGCTGCGCGCCGGAGGTCGCAAGGTCGTCCTGCTCGATCCCATCCCCTATGCGGGTGACGGCTTCAACCCCCTGAGCTGCCTCTCGGAGGCCGAGGTGGTGGACGAGTGCCGCTACGTGGCGGACCCCACCCGCAGCTCCCTCGAAGCGCTGTATCGGGAACTGGACGCGGCAGATGACCAGGTGTGGTCGTTGGATCTGGACGGGTTGGTGTGCCCGTTCCTGCCGATCTGCGACCCGATCGTGAACGGCGTGGTCGTGAACAGTGACTTCACCCATCTGACGAGCTCGTTCGTCAAGACCTTGGCGCCCGATCTGTACGAGTACCTGATCGAGAACGGGGTGTTGAGGTAGTGGCGGGGGTGGGTGGGGTGGCTCCGGGGCCGGGGGAGTTGCGCATCATGAACGGTGCCCAGCGGATAGTGGCCGACTACGCCACAGTCGACACGGAGGAAACTGTGCGCCGGACTGTTCTCGGAGGTCAGAGTTCAGGGCGGCATGTCCCGGAGGACATCATCCGCCGGACCCTCGGATCCGTGTCAGGCACCTTCCGTGAAGCGGCTGAACGTGACCTATGCGACGAGCTTCGCCTCTTTGACAACAATGGGGACACCCCACGCCGTACCTTCGAGCGCAAGAACGGGGTCTCTAACATCATCGGTCCAGAGGCCTACGAAGCGTTCGTGCGCAAAGGTCCGGACTATCCCGGCGACTAGTCATACGAAGGAACGTCGGGCACGATACGCTCAGCCGTCCTTGCCCTTGCCCTGGGCTTTCATCATCTTCTTGAAGGCCCGTACTTCCACCAGCGCGTCGGGCGAGTCGACGTCGGCGATGGATCGGTGCGTGGCATCCGAGAAAGGCTGGGCGGGCCCCTCCCAGCCTGGCGGAGTGATCCCGAATCGCTTGGCCAGCAGGGCCTGGAAGATCTTGGCCTTCTCGCCGCCAAAACCCGGAAGGGCGCGCAGTCGGTCAAAAAGTTCCTCACCGGTGGATACGCCGGTCCAGATCGCCTCGGCCTTGCCGTCGTAGTGATCCACGAGGTGGTGGCATAACTGCTGGGTTCGCTTGGCCATGGAGGACGGGTAGCGGTGCAGGGCGGGCGGGCCCGTGAAGTGCCTCTCGAGTTCCTCCAGCGGCAACTCGGCAATGTGGGCAGCATCAAGGGGGACGCCCAAACGCTGTTGGAGCCTCAGCGGCGAGGCGAACGCCCACTCCATCGGCACCTGCTGGTCGAGCAACATGCCACAAAGTAGAGCAAGCGGGTTCTCGGTCAGGAGGGCGTCTGCTTCGGGGTTGCCCGTGAAGGGGGTCTTGATAGTGGTCACTGCGAAGCAGCCTACGTGCCCATCTCGTTCGACTTCTCCCGGCTCGACCCGGTGTGGAAGTAGGGGCTGGAGGTTCCTCGACCGATTCAAGAACCTCACCGACGCGTTCGAGCCGCTACCGCCCCTGAGCACCGCTCCCCTCGCCGCGCTAACCGGCGGTGCCGACCGAGTCGCGGTCGTCGACTGCGAAACCACCGGCGTCTACAACAGCGACCGCATTGTCGAGATCGCCATCGTCACCGTCGACCTCAACGGCCAGGTTATCGACGAATGGGACACGCTCGTCCAGCCCCAGCGCGACGTCGGCGCCTCCCACATCCACGGTCTCACCGCCGAAAGCCTCCGGGACGCACCCACCTTCGCCGACATCGCCGGCGACATCGCCATCCGCCTCCACGGCGCCTGCCTCGCAGCCCACAACCTCGGTTTCGACCGGCGCATGCTTACCAACGAGTACGAGCGGATCGGCGCCGACTTCGCCGCGCCCTCCGGGCTCGACACCCTCACGGCAACCCGATGTCGCCTCGAAGTCGCCTGCACTGAACACCGCATCACGCTCGTGGACCACCACAGCGCCCTCGCCGACGCAACCGCCACCGCCACGCTCCTCATCCGAGTCGCCAGCGGCTGCGGCACCGGCGGTCCCGCCGCCGCTCCGGTGGGCCTCACTCGATCAGGTCGTGTCCTTCGCCGTGGCGTCATCGCCACCGTCGTGGTACCGGACCCACCGCACGTCGCTCAACTCGCCTACGCCCTCAACCACGACGGCATCGAAGCGGACATGCTCGCCTACCTCGACGTCCTCGGACGCGCCGTCTCGGACCTCCACATCGACCGAAACGAACGCGCCGAACTAGCGGTGTGGGCCGCCGAGCTGGGACTCAACGAGGCACAGCTCGCCCAAGCCCACCGCCGCTACATGAACGACCTCATCGATGCTGCCCTCGCGGACGACGTCGTGACCGACGACGAGCTCGATGTCCTTCTGCGGGTGGGTAGCGCGCTGGAAGTCGATCCCAAGACTGTCGAACAGCGCACGCGGCCCGCCCGGATCACGACTACCACGGTGCCGCTCACCGAAGGGATGAGCGTCACCTTCACGGGCGACGACCCGGCGCACACCCGAGCTGAACTCATCGACCGCGCCACCAGCTTCGGACTGATCGTCGGCAAGAGCGTCACCAAGCAGACCGACCTGCTTGTCGTCTACGAAGCAGACACCTCATCGGGCAAGGCAACCAAAGCCCGGTCCTACGGGGTCCCGATCATCACGACCACCCAGTTCGCCGGCGCCAGCCTCGGCGACCCCCTCGAAGCGATCGGATCGTCGACCGAGACGAAGAAGGTCGTGACCTGCCCCGACTGCCACGCCACCTGGACGGTGGGAGCCAGGTCGGGAGCGCAGTCCACCCGCCGATGCGAGGACTGCGCCCCACCGCGACCCGCCACCCATCCATCTGCGCCCCGCTCGGCCGTCCCGGCGGCCCCCACGATCGAGACGCTGACCTGCACCGACTGCGGTCTTCCGTGGGTGCGAGAGCGCGTTCGGGGACGCAAACCACAGCGGTGTCCGAGCTGCTCCGGTGACACACACCCCGGTGTGTTCTGAGGCTGCCGGGAGGACCGGGCGACACGGAGCGGTACTGACGTTCGCGGTCAATAACTGCCGATCTGACGCACTCGCGGCGCCGCCCGACACCCTTTTGGCTCAGCCGGACCTGTCCGAACGGCCGAGCCACGCCGGTCGGCGCTGCGATCTAGAGGGGCCGCTCGTCACCCCGGATTCATCGTCGGCCTGCGAGGCGGCGGGGAGCGAAGGACGACTCGATCGACGGACGAGGAACGGTCTCCGCCTCCCACGTGGCGGCGTCGACTTCGGTACCGCCGTCCCGGGCCAGGAAGCTGCCGCCGCTTTCGACGGCCGCAACGAGTTCGGCAGCACCGACGGCCTGACCGTGCACGGGGTGGTGTCGTGGGCGGCTGCCCGCACCTTCCTGGGTCTGGGTGGAACCGGATCGCGGTCGCAAGCTACGTCAAACGCCTGTGCGGAGTCCTTCGATCCACCCGCCGGTTTCCGGGAGGTTGCGCGAGTCCGAACGGGGACCACCGCCTGCATCATCAGCGGCATCACCTAGTCGGGGCCGCGCCACGGTGGCACGGGCCCACCAAAGGTGGGTCTGGGCGAGCTCGGATGTGGGCCAAGCGGGGGGGGCATCGCTCACGTGCCAGTCACGCCGGTGCGTGGGGCGGCATGAGAGGACGTGGAACTTCTGTTCGTTGCTGTATGAGCTGGTCGGCCTTGGGATGCCGGTGGCGGACATCTTGGGCTTCGGCAGGGCAGGAGACGACGGCGAGGCGACGCCGCTCAACGGCCCGCGTTGCGCAGGGCCTCGGGTGTCCAGGTGGGCCAGGGTGCGTCGCCGAGGGCGTAGCCGCGCTCGAAGGTGGCGACGATCCGGAACGGCTTCGCGGCCCGGCTGTTGTCGTAGACGGTGGCGTTGTCGACCACGGTGATGGCCTCGGCGACGAGTGGCCACAGTCGCCCGTATCGCTCGCGGATCTTGGCCTCCGGGACGGTGTGCCCTCCACCCTCGACCCGGTTCGCCACGCGGGCCACGGCGAGGGCTTCGGGTACGAGCACGATGTGCAGCGACACCAGATAGCTCGCGTTGACGGCGGCGCTGACCAGCTCGAGCTTGGAGCGGTGGGAGAAGACCGTCTCGGTGACGAAGGAAGTCCGGGCCTCGATCAGCTCGGCCCGCCGTGTCGCCGCGAGGGCGGCGGCGTCGTAGGACCGGCGGGCGGCATCATCGGGCCAGTTCTGCACGGCGATCACGTCCGCGTTCACGAGCTCGAGACGTGTTGTCGGGCCGATCACGAGTTCGTGAAGGGTGGACTTGCCGGCACCGTTCGGTCCTACGACGAGGTGGAGGACCGGGTCAGGCATCCGGCGGGCGTTCGGCGGCCTGGTCGCGGTGGACGACGGTGCCGCTGTCGTCGAGCTCGACCCAAGCCCGCCCGTCCCGGGCGAACTGCTCAGCGAGGTTCAACGCCGCTCGCCGATCGTCCATCAGCGCGGACCACTCTGCCCGCACGATGGCCTGGTCCTTGGCGCTCAAGGAGTCGTACGACCGGCTCGCTGCGAGCACTGCGGCGATGTCCTTCTGCGCGATGCTGGCCGATGCCTCGATTTCCCGGCCGATCCTCGCCCAGTGGACGACCTGCTGGGATGCGCTGCGACTCTGGACCTCGCCGGCGAGCTTCGCCGAGGCGTAGAGGTCATCGTCGATACGAGCGGGAGACGTCGTGGCCACGGTTGAAGTGTAGCAATCTGCAACAGTGCCTGTCTACCACTGACGGACGCTTCTGTGCCTTCATTGCCCGTGCTGGTCGAGCACCATGCCACAGAGCAGAGCAAGCGGGTTTTCGGTGAGGAGGGCGTCTGCTTCGGGGTTGCCCGTGAAGGGGGTCTTGATAGTGGTTACCGGTTGGCAGCCTGCGTGCCCATCTCGGAGGACCGAGTGGTTGTCTTGCCTTAGGGCGTGAGCCGAGGGTCGGCTCGCTCGGGGTCGAGACCGTAGTGACGGATGGCTTCCGTGACCACCGGAGCCTGGAGTTCCCCATCGGCCACCAGTGCGGCCAGGGTGGCCACCACGATGTTGGCGGCGTCTACTTCGAAGTAACGCCGGAGCGCCTCGCGGGTGTCGCTGCGACCAAACCCATCGGTGCCCAGCGGAGTAAAGCGTCGACCCGGGGGAATCCAGCGGGCCACCTGGTCGGGGACGGCCTTCATGAAGTCCGTGACGGCGATCACCGGACCCTGCCCGGCAAGGATTTCCGTGACGCGAGCCCGACGGTGGGGTAGGTCCGGATGGAGACGGTTCCACCGTTCGGTGGTGAGCGCCTGTTCGCGTAGTCGCTTGTAATTAGTGGCGGAGAACAGTTCGGCGGCCACGTCATAGCGCTCGGCCAGTTCGGTCTGGGCCTCCCGAGCGGCCACGTTGGCCGCCCCCGAGAACACGATGGTGGCCTTATGCCGAGGGCCGCTGGGTGCCTCAGCCCACCGGTAGAGGCCTTCCACCACCCCCTTCGCCACGCCGTCCGCCATGGCGGGCATGAGTTGATTCTCGTTGTAGAGGGTGAGATAGAAGATGGTGTCTTCATTGTCGAGCCACATGCGACGCAGCCCGTGCCGCACGATGGTGGCCACTTCGTAGGCGAAGGCCGGGTCGTAGGCCTCCACCGCCGGATTCACCGATGCCAACAGGAGGCTATGGCCGTCTTGATGCTGGAGCCCCTCACCCATCAAGGTCGTGCGCCCGGCGGTGGCGCCGAGGAGGAACCCTCGGGCCCGGGCATCGGTCGCCTGCCAGATCAGGTCGCCCACCCGTTGGAAGCCGAACATCGAATAGAAGGTGAAGAAGGGCACCATCGGCACCCCTTGGGTGGCGTAACTGGTGCCGGCGGCGATAAATGACGCCAGACCGCCGGCCTCGGTGATGCCCTCTTCGAGGATCTGGCCAGACTGACTCTCCTTGTAGGAAAGCAACAGGGCGTGGTCTACCGGCTCGTAGTGCTGCCCGTGGGAGGCGTAGATCCCGAACTCTTTGAATAATGAATCCATGCCGAAGGTACGCGCTTCGTCCGGAATGATCGGCACTACCCGGGGGCCGAAGTTGGGATCCCGACAGAGGTTGCGGAGCAGACGAGTGAAGGACGTAGTGGTGGACGCCGCCTGGTGGCCGCTGCCGGCCAACAGGGGCTCGAACGCTTTCTTGGCCGGGAGTTCCAGCGGGCGTTGGATGTTCACGATCCGCTGGGGGAGTGAGCCGCCCAAGGCGTGGCGTTGGGCCCGGAGGTATTTTCCGATGTCTGAGTCCGCATCCACGGTGACGTAGGGAGGCTCCTGGTCATCGGCCAGGGCCTCCTCCGGCACCTCGTCTTGGAGGTGGAGTCGCTCGCGCAGGGCACGGAATTGGCCGGTGGTCATCTTTTTGATCTGGTGGGTGGCATTGCGGCTCTCCACCTCCGGGCCGAGTGTCCAACCCTTCACGGTCTTGGCCAGGATCACCGTGGGTCCGCCCACTTGCTCGGTGGCGGCGCGATACGCGGCGTAAAGCTTTTGGTAGTCGTGGCCACCACGAGGAAGGTTACGGATCTCCTCGTCGCTGAGGTGTTCGACCAGTTGTGTCAGGCGTGGATCGGGGCCGAAAAAATGCTCCCGGGCGTACGCGCCGGATTCCACCGCGTAGCGCTGGAACTCCCCGTCCACGGTGGTCTGCATTTTGGTCAGCAGCACGCCGTCCACGTCCCGCATCAGCAGTTCGTCCCACTTCTGGCCCCACACCACCTTGATGACATTCCATCCCGCCCCGCGAAACATCGCCTCCAGTTCCTGGATGATCTTGCCGTTGCCCCGCACCGGACCGTCGAGTCGCTGAAGGTTGCAGTTGACCACCCAGGTGAGATTGTCGAGGCCCTCGCGTGCGGCCAGGGAAATAGAGCCCAACGTCTCCGGCTCATCACACTCTCCATCGCCCACGAAGGCCCACACCCGGGATTCGCTGGTGTCGACCAGCTGGCGATTGTGAAGGTATTTGTTGAAGCGGGCGTGGTAGATCGAACACAGCGCCCCGAGGCCCATGGAGACGGTCGGGAACTCCCAGAAGGTCGGCATGAGCCGAGGATGAGGGTATGACGACAGGCCGCCACCGCCTATTTCGCGCCGGAAGTGATCGAGCTGGTCGGCGGTCAGTTGGCCTTCCAGGAATGCCCGGGCGTAGATGCCGGGAGCGGCGTGACCCTGCACATAAAGGTGGTCACCGGCCCGGCCGCCGTCTTTGCCGCGGAAGAAGTGATTGAAGCCCACTTCATACAAAGCGGCGGAAGACGCGAAGGTGGCGAGGTGACCGCCGATGCCCTGATCGTGGTGGTTGGCCTTGACCACCATCACCGCCGCGTTCCAGCGGATGAAGGCTCGGATTCGGCGTTCGATGTATTCATCGCCGGGGAACAACGGCTCCTGATCGGTTGGGATCGAGTTCACGTAGGGCGTCGACACGCTGACGGGGGCGCCCACATGAAGCTCACGGGCTCGTTCGAGCAGCCGGGCCAGCAGGAATCGGGCGCGGGTCCGCCCTTCGATGGTGGTGACGGCATCAAGGGAGTCGATCCACTCCTGGGTCTGCGCCGGGTCCGTGTCGGGGAGTTGATCCAGGAAGCCGTCAATGCTCATCTGTCCATTGTCTCGCTTCGAGCGCCCCCATGCGCCACCATCGCCCTGTGACTACTTCGGCTCGCCACCCAAACGTGGCCTACACGGACGGTGCCTGCTCGGGAAACCCGGGTCCGGGAGGGTGGGCGTGGGCTATCCCGGGAGGGCGGTTCGCATCGGGTGCCGAGGGCCATTCCACCAACCAACGCATGGAGCTCACGGCGGCTCATGAGGCCCTGGCCGCCATCCAAGGACCGCTCACCATCGTGAGTGACAGCACCTACGTGGTTCATTGCTTCCGTGACAAGTGGTACGAAGGCTGGCAGAAGCGGGGCTGGAAGAACTCCAAGCGGGAGCCGGTAGCCAACCAGGACCTGTGGGAGCCGTTCATCGACGAGTACCTCGAGCGCGGGGATGTGAACTTCGAGTGGGTGAAGGGGCATGCCGGCGATCCGATGAACGATCTGGTGGACCGCTTGGCGGTGGAGGCGGCGGTAACCCAGGCTGGCCGTACCGGCGAGGGGGAGCCCACCGACCTGGGTCCGCCCGACGCGGTGGGGCCTAGTAGGGGCGGGCGCGATAAGCGGCTGCCGGCGGGGCGACTGGTGCTGGTGGCGGGCCACCGCCCCGGCGCCGTGGGTGGCTACGGCGACAACCCCATCTCCGACGCGGTGCGGGCCCGGCTAGGCGAGTTGCTCGTGGGCCTGCGGACCATCGACGGACCCTTCACGGTGGTAAGCGGGTTGCGCCTGGGGGCGGAGCAACTTGGCGCCGAGGCCGCCCTGGAGCAGGGGTTCCCGCTGGTGGCGGTCTTGCCGTACCCCGCCCCCGATGCTCCGTGGCCGCCCGAGGCGCGACGGCGCTTTGCCGGCCTTGTGGCCCAGGCCAAAAAAGCCGTCACCCTCGATCGCAAGGTACCCACCTCCAAACAAGGGGCGGGACTGGCACTCGGGAAACGGGACGACTGGCTGGCTACGCAGGTGGACACGGCGGTGGTGGTCTGGGATCGCCAAGACGCCGAGGTCGGTCGCCTCGTGCGAGTGCTGGAGGATCACCTCGGGGCGGACCAAGTGCTCTTCGTCCAGCCCTCGCGGTAGCACTCGCTATCGCTACCGTGGTTCCCCCTGGGCGGCCGGGCCCCCGGCGGGGGTCGGGTTGCGGAAAAGGTGGGCTCAGGCGCGTTTCATCGCTCCCTGAGATCCAGGACGCGCACCACGGCCACGCCGGCGGCATCAGAAGCGTCGAGGTCCACCTCGGCGGCGATGATCCAGTCGTGGTCACCGGCGGGGTCGGCCAGCACTTGGCGTACTGCCCAGCGGCGCCCGCTCTCGTCCACTTCAAAAAAGGCCGACCCGCGTGCCACGGAGTCGGTGCCGATGGAGTTGTGCTCGGCAAAGTAGGCGTCGAGCACGGCGGACCAGCGGTGCCAATCCCATCCGGTGTCGCCGTCGAGTTCAACGAGTTGGGTGATCCGGCGGTGGGCGGCGAGTTCGACCCGCCGGAAGAGTTCGTTGCGGATCAGAATCCGGAAGGCACGCCGATTGTCGGTGAGCGGTGGTGGCGCATGGTCGACGTCGGCCCCGGACTCCTCAAGGAGCTCCTCGGGGTGGGAGAGGGCTTGCCATTCGTCGAGCAGGCTGGAGTCGACCTGACGCACCAGTTCGCCCAGCCACTCCGTGAGGTCGTAGAGGTCATCGGTCTTGGCGGCCTCGGGCACGGTTTGGATGAGGGCCTTGTAGGCGTTGCTGAGGTACCGCAGCAACGTGCCCTCGGCCCGGGTGAGGCCGTAGTACCCCACGTAGTCGGCGAAGGTCATGGCCCGCTCCCAGAGATCCCTCACCACAGACTTGGGGGAGAGCGGGTGATCGGCCACCCAGGGCTGGGATTGGGCGTACATGGCGAAGGCGGCCCCGAGTTCGTCGGCGAGGGGCTGGGGGTAGGTGACCTCCTCGAGCCGGGTCATGCGCTCCTCGTACTCCATGCCCGCCGCTTTGAGCTCGGCCACCAACTCGCCCTTGGCCTTGTTCACCTGGGCGCTAAGGACCACCCCCGGGTCATCGAGCACGGCTTCCACCACCGACACGATGTTCAGGGCATAGCCAACATCGCGGCGGTCAAAAAGTTCCACGGCGGCCAGGGCGAAGGGGGCGAGCGGCTGATTGAGGGCGAAATCCCGCTGGAGGTCCACCGTGACGCGTACCAGACGACCCTGCTCGTCGGGCTCATCGAGACGTTCGATCACCCCAGCCGCCATGAGAGACCGGTAGGTGCCGATGGCGCGTCGGATATGAGCCCGCTGGGCGGGTCGTGTTTCGTGGTTGTCGGTCAGGAGGCGGCGTAGGGCCAAACAGCCATCGCCGGGCCGGTCGAGCACGTTGAGCAACATCGAATGCGAGACGGCGAAACTGGAGGTGAGTGGCTCAGCCTCGGCCGCGACGAGTCGCTCGAAGGTGCCTTCGCCCCAAGACACGAAGCCCTCGGGCGCCTTCTTCCTCACGATTTTGCGGCGCTTCTTCGGGTCGTCCCCGGCCTTGGCCACGGCCTTCTCGTTTTCGGTGACGTGTTCGGGGGCTTGCACCACCACCGATCCCTCCACGTCGTAACCCGCCCGGCCCGCCCGGCCCGCAATCTGGTGAAACTCCCGGGCACCGAGGTGGCGAGTGCGGGTTCCGTCGTATTTGGACAGGGCGGTAAACAGCACCGTGCGGATGGGCACATTGATGCCTACCCCGAGGGTGTCGGTGCCACAGATCACCTTCAACAGCCCGGCCTGGGCCAGGCGTTCCACCAACCGCCGGTACTTCGGGAGCATCCCGGCATGGTGCACCCCCACCCCGCTGCGCACGAAGCGGGAGAGCGTCTTGCCGAAGCCGGTAGAGAAGCGGAAGTCGGCGATGAGTTCGGTGATGCGATCCTTCTCTTCGCGGGTGCACAGGTTCGTGCTCATCAGTTGCTGGGCCCGTTCGCTGGCCGACGCTTGGGTGAAGTGCACGATGTAGATGGGGGCCTTCCCCTGCTCGAGTAGGTCGTCGATCGTCTCGAGCACGGGGGTGAGACGGAAGGAGTAATCGAGGGGCACTGGACGCGTGGCCGAGCGGACCGTGGTGGTGGGTCGGCCGGTGCGGGTGGTGAGGTCGGCTTCGAAGCGGGTGACGTCGCCGAGGGTGGCCGACATCAAGATGAATTGCACATGGGGGAGGGTGAGGAGCGGCACCTGCCAGGCCCACCCGCGGTCCGGGTCGGCATAGAAGTGGAACTCGTCCATCACGGCCTGGCCCACGTCGGCTTGCTCACCGCGGCGGAGGGCGATGTTGGCCAGGATCTCTGCCGTGCAGCAAATGATCGGGGCCGCGGGGTTTACCGCCGCGTCGCCGGTCATCATCCCTACGGTCTCGCGTCCGAACATGTGGCACAGGTCGAAAAACTTCTCGCTCACGAGTGCTTTGATCGGTGCTGTGTAAAAGGTGCGCTGGCCGGCGGCCAGGGCGGCGAAGTGGGCCCCGGCGGCCACGAGGCTCTTGCCCGAACCGGTGGGCGTGGCCACGATCACGTTGGATCCCGACACCACGTCGATCAGAGCTTCCTCCTGCGCGGGGTACAGGGTAAGGCCCCGATTGGTCACCCAGTCGGCGAAGGCATCGAAGAGGGAATCGGGGGTTGGGTTGACCGGGATGCAGTCGGATAGGAGCAGCACGGCTGCCATCCTGCCCGCTGCGGGGGGAGGGCGGCGCGGCTGGTCGTGGCGGTGGCGGCAATCCGGGGGGTGGCGTTAGGGAAGACTGGCTGAGGTGTACTCCTGCGAACAGTCATCTACACGAGGATCAGCAAGGACGCTGGCACCGCCCTAGGCATCAAGCGCCCGGAGGAGGACTGCAGGGCCTACTGCGAGAACACCGGGTGGACTGTTGCCGCCGTAGTGCCGGAGAACGACGCCAGCGCCTACGGCAAACGCAGGCCGCTCTACGAGGCCACGCTCGACGACATCCGACCGGTCGTCGACGACGCGCTCGTGGTGTCGCATCGCGACCGCCGGCATCGTTCGCCGAAAGAGATGGAGAGCTTCATCGCCAGGGTGGAGGCCACCGGGCTCACGATCGGCTCCGTGAGCCGCCAGGAGAGCGAGGATCGGTCACGTCGTCTTCGTCGGCACGTCAGGTGTGCTCAGGCGCGAGAGGGACGAAGATCACCGCCCGGTACAAGAACGCCTGTGAACAGGTCGGAGGCCGCGGCGCGTTCGGCGGGCAACCGATCGACGACCAACTCCGATGGCCCATCGGATGAGCTTCTCCGTGGATCACGCGATCCCCCTCGCCCATGGTGGCGCACCCCTCGACCCGACCGGGTTCCGGCCCTCGCACCTGTCATGCAACGCCCGAGACGGCCAACGCATCGGCGAAGCCCGCAAACGGGCCGACAGAGCCCCGACCCACACCACCGGGCGATGGTGACCGGGCACCCCTTCCCGCCGTAACCCCCCCAACCCCTAGGCGTAACAGCGCCCCCTGCCTTTCCCTCCCCGCACGAATCGACGGTCTCGTAGGGGCGGCCCACAGCCCGCTTTCATACCGGGCATGGGCAACCCGTACGACAATGCGTTCTCGTCTGCGATTCGCAGCCGTCACGACACCTCGAAGGAATGCTGGTGGGCAGCGAGGCCCGATTTCCATAGATCACCTTGGAGTGCTGGTGGCGGCCGGGCGGTGGTCCCAGCGCTCGTACACCCAGGGGTAGCACCAGGTGCACTCGTGGGTCTCCTCCAGCAGTCGCCGGGCCCGTCGCCGGAGGCGGTGCGCCCCGGGCACGAAGTCGTGAAACTGAATGATGAGCGTTCTGGTCCGGTCGAGCAGGCCCGTGGCGTGCATCCGGTCAATCAGCTCGTACTCGCCGCCCTCGATGTTGACCTTCGCCAGGTCGACTCGCTCGACTCCCTCGGTGCGCAGCAGGTTGTCTACGTCGCGCATCTGGATCTCGAAGGTTCCAGCTCCAAAGATGGTCGATCCCTGCCCGGCGAGCGTGATCTTCTCGGTTCGGTCACTACCAGCGAGGCCGACGCGGTGGAGCTCGACTCGCGGGTCGGTCGGCCGCCACTTGTCGGCCATCATCGGGACCGGCTCGAACGCCAGAATGCGGACAGGGGTGTCGCCGATGTGACGGACCAAGCGGTTTGACCAGCCGCCCTCGAACCCTCCTACGTCGAGGATCACCCCACCGTCGAGGTTGGCGTCGAGCAGCAACGACGGGTCGACCAGGGCGGCTGCGCGGAACCGGGCGAACGACGGCCGGTAGTGATTCGCCTCGAACGTTCCGAATTCGACGTCGCCCAGCCGCCGCTTCGTTTGCCGGCGCCGCATCGCTGTCACCGGGCGCATCAGCGCCCACGTCACCTCGTACCTGCTCACCTAACCAGCATCCCACGAGGAGCCATGACCGTCGCAACGCACCTTGACCAAAGCCACCATCAACAAACCCCCGCACCCGGTCTTTCGGTGACGCCAACACCCCCGGAAACCCCAGCCCCTTCCGTCCTACACGCACAACGGTTTTCCACGAAGGGGGGCCGGCCGTCCCACCGGGCGAGGCCATCCACCTCGGTAACCCCGCCCCGTTCTGTGTGCCCCCCGAAGTGAACATTCCGCTGCGTGGGGGGAATAGGCGCAGCGCCACCTCCGGCTTCCCTGCCGGTAAAGACCGGGCCGAGTTGGTGGAGGCCCGGGAGGAGCTGCTCGATCTGATCTGTCATCGCCTGCGGTGGCATGAGCGGGCTGCTTGTCGCGGGCAGGGTGTCGAGCAGTGGTTCCCGGCCCGTGGTGCAGACGTTCGCCCGCGGGTCGCTCTCTGTGCGTCCTGCCCGATGCGCTGCGAGTGTTTGGCAGCTGCTAGTTCGGATGCCTGCGGGATCTGGGTTGGGATGTTGGAGCGTGGCCGGAAGATGGCTCGCCGAGGTGCCGCTTGATCTGCTGATGCGTGAGTCGGGTATGAGCATTCGGGCGATCGCATCCGCAACCGGAGACAGTGACGGCAGCGTTCGGGATGCACTCGCATCAGGTGTGCAAAGTCGCACACCTCTGAACCTGATGAGGATGAACCTGTTGGGCAGGAGGAGACACCAGTGCCGATCACAGGGACCGACGGAAAGACCTACACCAGGCATACACCTTCCGGTTTGTTCGCCTTAGGGGTTCTCGGCGGGATCGGTGGCCGCCCGATTCCAGATGCCCGGCTCCGGCCAGTGGCCCGGCCAGGTTTGCGCCATGACGGCGCGAACGAGGGCGGGCGGTGCCGGCTCGATGTCGGGGTGGCCGGTGCGGGCTACCCACAGGTCATCACCCGGCTCTGGCGGACGGCCCGTATTGGACATCGCGGCGGTCACCGCGCCGCGCCGGTCGATCCGTACCACCACCGTCGCCGGCACCGCCATGCGCAGGGGCGTGTCGCCTGCCCCGGGAGGGCGAGTGGCCTCGGGGCGGTTGGCGTCATGGTCGAGGGTCTCGTGGAAGGCCGGCATGAGCACGTCAACGCTGTTGGTGGGGCCGCTGGATCCCACGTTTTCGCCGAGCATGGTCCAGGCTCCGCTGACCTGCCCGGAGAGGTTTGGGTTGTGGGAAATGGCATGAGCGGCCGCCCTTTGGTCGGTCCTGTTTCGGGCCACGCCCCCTAGTTCGCCCGACAGGTGAAGCTGACTGAGACCCTTGGACGCCCGCAGGCTGTTGATTCGGCTGAGGAACTCCGCGTCCAGCGAGGACGATGCGCTCCTCGCCATCGAGACCGCTCTCATGGCGGGCTGCTGCGGCATGGCGGTTTGGGCCCTGACCGCCGGAGCGATGCCCACGGCACCTACGAGCAGGGCGATGGCGAGGCCAGAAAACCAGCGGCAGGGGGTCATGTTGTGCTGATCGACAGCATTGGCGAGCATCTGGAAAGGGGGGCAAGGGCACCACCTCCCGGGGCGAGCTGGACTACCCCGTTGTGAACCGGGGCTTGATCATCGATTCCCACCCCGCCACCGCCCGGCGTTTGATCTGCGGCGGGAAGGTCACGACCTACGGGCAACCGCGGGAGCAAGCGACGGGCCGGCGGGGTGGGGCTGGGCCGGGAGCCGGGCGATGGCGTCGGCATCCTGGCGGCCAGGGGCGGGTTTCGCCTCGTGGGTGCTCCGTCAATAGAGTCGCCCGTATGGATCTCAACGGCATCTCAGCAATCGTCACTGGCGGCGCGTCGGGCCTCGGCGAAGCCACCGTTCGCAGCCTCGCCAGTCGCGGCGCCCGGGTCGTGGTGGTGGACATGAACCCGGAGAAGGGCGAGGCCGTCGCCAAAGACGTCGGTGGGGTTTTCGCCCAGGCCGACGTCTCCGACCCGGATCAGGTGATCGCGGCAGTGGAGGCCGCCAAGGAACTCGGTCCGCTGCGGGCGCTGGTCACTGCGGCCGGGGTGGGTTGGGCTACCCGCACCATCGGGCGCGACGGTCAGTACGACTCGGCCCATGATCTTGCCATTTTCAAAAAGGTGATCGAGGTGAACCTCGTGGGCACCTTCAACTGCATTCGTTTGGCGGCCACCGCCATGGGCCAGAACGAACCGCTGGCCGACAACGAGAAGGGGGCCATTGTCACAGTGGCTTCCGTGGCGGCCTTTGATGGGCAGATCGGCCAAGCTTCCTACTCCGCTTCCAAGGGCGGTGTGGTGGGAATGACCCTGCCGGTGGCCCGTGATCTCTCGGCGGCGGGGATCCGGGTGAACTGCATTGCCCCAGGCCTCATCGACACCCCGATCTACGGCGAGGGCGAAGCCTCCGAGGCGTTCAAAGACAAGTTGAAGCGTGATGTGCTCTTCCCTGATCGGCTCGGCTTCGCCACGGAGTTCTCCTCGATGGCCATCGAACTGCTGTCGAACAGTTACATGAACGCTGAGACCATCCGCGTGGATGGTGGCGTCCGCATGCAGCCGAAGTGACCTGACGCAGCGATCGCCTCAGCGGTTGAAGATGCTCCGGAGGGTGCCGTCGATCTCGGGATGGTCGAAGTGGAACCCCGCCTCTTGGAGGACCTCGGGGAATACCCGCTGACCCTCGAACAGGAGCGCATCGGCCAACTCGGGACCGAGGAGGAGTTTTGGCCCAAACCGGGGGATCGGCAGCAACGTGGGTCGATGGAGCACACTGCCCACCGCCTTGGTGAAGGCCGCGTTGGTGACCGGGACGGGGGCCGTGAGGTTCACGGGACCGGTCACATCGGTCTCCAGGAGATAGCGGATGGCGCGCACTTCGTCGTGCAGGCTGATCCAACTCATCCATTGCTTTCCGTCGCCGAGTTTTCCGAGGAGGCCGAGTTTGGCCAGGGGCGCGATACGGCCGAGCACCCCTCCATGGTCAGCAAGGACGATCCCGGTACGCAGGCGGGGGGTACGGATGCCGGCGGCTTCCGCCGGAGCGGCCGCCGCCTCCCAGGCCACCACCACCTCGGCGAGAAAACCGCTACCGCGGGCGCTCGTCTCCTGGAGGTGCTCGTCGCCGCGGTTGCCGTAAAAACCAATAGCCGAGCCACACAGCAGCACCGGGGGCTTGTGGGTGAGGGCCGCCAGCGCGTTGGCGAGCAGGGCGGTTCCCTGGGTACGGCTCTCGAGGATCTTGCGCTTCTGCTCGTCGCTCCAGCGCCGCTCGGCGATGCCCTCCCCGGCTAAATGCACGACGGCGTCGAGGTTTTCGAGGCCCTCGTGGTCGATGTGGCCCTCGGTGATGTCCCAGCGGAGGGTGCCGGGGCCGCCGGGGCTTCGCAGGATTCGGATCGCCGTATGTCCGCTGGTTTCGAGCGAGCGGATCAGCGCACTACCGATCAGTCCACTGGAACCGGTGATAGCGATACGCACGCTCGCTAGTCTATCGATCGCGTTCGAGTTTCTGACGGCTGCAGACACCACTGGAGGGAAAGTGATCGATGAGTTGAAGAAAGTGATCGTAGAGTTTAAGAAGTTCCTGTTTCAGGGCAACGTGGTGGGGTTGGCCTCTGCTGTGGTGATCGGTGTGACCTTTACCGCTTTCATCTCGGCCATCACCTCTGAACTGGTCACCCCTCTGATTGGCGTGGTTTTCGACACCGACTTCAAAACCTTGACCTTCACCTGGCGCAGAAACTACTTCTTCTACGGCCGGGTTATCGATGCCGGCCTCACGTTGTTAGCCACGCTCCTCGTGTTGTTCTTCCTCATCCTCAAACCCTCAAAGGCCATCGCCGCCCGGCGTCTGGCCGGAGAAGCCGATGACGAAGAGCGCAATCTCAGCGAGGAGACCCTCGTGTTGCGGGAGATCCGGGACTTGCTCAAGCCCGCCCCGGTCTCCGACTGATCGACGCAAGGTTTCGTGCCCGAAAGGTTGGGGCTTTAGGGTCTTGCTGCGCAGGCCTATGGCCTCTGCAAGTCGCCTGGTCAGGGATGGAGGAGTACAGCGTGCACGTGGTCATAGTGGGATGCGGACGGGTGGGCTCGGGGCTCGCCAGCATTTTGGAAGACGGTGGGCACACCGTGGCCGTGATCGACAAGCAAGCCAAGGCCTTCCGTCGCCTTCCCGAGGGTTTTGCGGGTCGATTCATTCAGGGCGTTGGGTTCGACCGTACGCATCTTCGCGAGGCTGGCATCGAGCACGCCGATGCTCTCGCGGCGGTCACCAGCGGTGACAACTCAAACATCATGGTGGCACGCACCGCACGCGAAGTCTTCGGCTTGGAGCGTGTGATCGCCCGCATTTATGACCCTCGCCGGGCGGCCATCTACGAAAAACTCGGCATTCCCACGATCGCCACCGTGCAGTGGACCACCGACCGCGTGCTGCGTCGGATCCTCCCCGATGTTTCCGTCACTGAATGGGTGGACCCTTCGGCGAAGATCGCGATGGTGGAGCGCCCGGTGGCTGCGAGTTGGGTGGGACGCCGCCTGGCCGACCTTGAGCTACCCGGTCTGGCTCGGGTGGCCGCCCTGTCCCGCCTTGGGGTCGGCCAAGTACCAGATTCCACCCTTGTTACTCAGGAAGGCGATGTGGTGTACATGACGGTGAGCGCCGATCGGATCGAGGAACTCGACGCCCATCTGTTGGGGACCACCCACGGAGGCGGGTCATGAAGGTCGTCATTGTGGGGGGCGGAAACGTGGGTACCTTCACGGCGGAGGAGCTCACGCGCGGAGGGCACGACGTGACGATTATCGAGATCGAGGCCGACCGCGTGGAGCGAGCGGTGAAATCCGGCGATACCGCCCGGGTGCGCTGGGTGCTGGCCGATGCCTGCGAAGTAGACAACCTGCGCAAGGTGCCCCTCCACGATGTCGACGTCCTAGCGGCGGTCACCGGCGACGACGAGGACAACCTGGTGGTGTCGCTTCTGGCCAAGCAGGAGTTCGCCGTGCCCCGCGTCATTGCTCGCGTGAACAATCCGAAGAACAATTGGATGTTCGACGAGAGCTGGGGGGTTGATGTGGCGATGTCCACCCCACATCTGCTCACTGCCCTCGTGGAGGAGGCGGTGTCGGTGGGCACGCTCGTGCGGCTACTCAGCTTCGATCAAGGTCGGGCGACGCTCATCGAGGTAACCCTGGCCAGCGATGCCAAGGCCGCCAACCAGGAGATCGCCAGCCTTGATTTTCCCCACGAATCCACGGTGGTAGCGGTATTGCGGGCCGACCGAGTGATCTTCCCCCGCGGCGACACGCGCCTGGCCCCCGGTGATGAGGTGCTGGTCCTTGTCACCCCCGACAGCGAGGCCGACGTTCAGGCCATCCTGACCGGGCGCTGAGCGGCCCACCATGAGCACTCGTGCCCTGTTGGTGGCTGCGCTGCTGTGCGGCATGGTGATCCTGATGGCGGGGGCGCTGCAACTCGTGCTCATCGGCGCGAGCTAACGGCCCTTCTTCGCCAGGGGCGTGGACACACCGGTAGGGTTGTCTCGGTTCTTCCTGTCCACGGCCTACTTCACCCGGAGGTGATTCCCACGGCCGAGCACTACGACGTCGTCGTCATCGGCGGCGGTCCCGGCGGTTATGCCACCGCGCTCTACGGTGCCGCCGCCGGACTGAACATCGCCATGATCGAGAAGGGCAAACTCGGCGGGACGTGCCTCAACGTGGGGTGTATTCCCGCCAAAGAGTTGCTCGAGACCGCCGCCACCTACCGCCATGTGAAAGAGGCGGGGGCGTTCGGCATCGTGTCCGATGAGCCCCGCATCGACTGGACCACCTCGCTTGATCGCAAGGACTCCATCGTGGCAGGGCTGGTGGCGGGTCTTGGATCCCTGTTGACGAGCCGCAAGGTCACCGTGCTCGACGGCTACGGCCGGCTGCACGCCGACCGGCGCGTCACTGTTGCGGGTGGGGCATCGGGTGAGGTTGAGCTCACCGGTGGTGCCGTAGTGCTTGCGCCTGGTTCCGTGCCGCGCGTCCTGCCCGGTTTCGAGGTAGACGGCGAGGTGGTGATGACCTCCGATGAGTTCCTCTCGATCGCCCGGTTGCCGAAGTCGGCGGCCATCATCGGCGGCGGCGTGGTGGGGTGCGAGTTTGCGTCCTTGCTCTCCGACCTCGGCACCGAGGTAACCATTCTTGAAGCGCTGCCCAAGATCCTGCCGGGCCTGGACAAGGACCTCACCAAGGTCATCGAGAAGTCCTTCAAGGCACGGGGCATCACCATTCGCACCGGGGTTCAGGTGGGCGGCCACCAACCCGCCGCTACCGGTACGAGTGTGCAGGTAGGCGAGAAATCGGTCCACGTCGAGGTGGTCGTTGTATCGGTGGGGCGCCGACCCAACACCACTGACCTGGGTCTGGATGGCACCGCCGTGACCGTTTCGGACCGCGGGTTCATCGAGGTTGACGACCGCTGTCGTACCGCGGAGCCCAGTGTGTATGCCGTGGGGGATGCCATCGACACCCCCGCCCTCGCCCACATCGCGTTCATCGAGGGGATGCACGCCATCGGGGACATTCTCGGCGAGAACCCAACCCCGGTGGATTACGCCAAGGTGCCCTGGGCCGTCTACACCCGCCCCGAGGCGGCGTTTACGGGGCTGTCGGAGGAGGCGGCTCGGGAAGCCGGCTTCGATGTTGTGACCCAGAAGAGCCGCTTCAACCACAACGGCCGGGCCATGATCGTCAACCAACCCGAGGGCATGGTGAAGGTCATCGCCGAAAAGATGGCCGACGGTGGGGCGGGGCGCGTGTTGGGTGTGCACATGGTGGGCCCGTGGGTGACCGAGCAGATTGGTCAGGGCTACCTGGCCGTGAACTGGGAGGCCACCGTTCAAGACATGGCGGCTCTCATCCAACCCCATCCCACCCTCACTGAGGTGCTCGGCGAGGCCATGATCAGCCTCACCGGCCGCTCGCTGCACGGATAGTCAAAAGGACCCATCGAAACCATGACCGACATCACGATGCCCCAACTCGGGGAGACGATCACCGAAGGCACCATCACGAAGTGGTTCAAGGCCGTGGGCGAGTTGGTGGGCGAGGACGAGGTGCTCTACGAGGTCTCTACCGACAAAGTGGATTCCGAGGTGCCGTCCCCGTGCTCGGGCACCCTTTTGGAGATCAGGGTCGCCGAAGGTGAGACCGTGGATGTTGGTGCGGTGCTCGCCGTGATCGGCGAGGCAGAGATGGCCGCGCCCGCGCCCACCTTGCCGCCCGCGCCCACCTTGCCGCCCGCGCCCGCGCCCGCGCCCGCTCCGGTGTCCCCGCCGGAGGTTCCCCGACCGAGTGCCGCCGGGGTGTTGTTGTCGCCGGTGGTGCGTCGCCTCCTGACCACGCACGGCCTCGATCCGTCCACCATCGTGGGCACCGGGATTGGAGGGCGGATCACCCGTGGCGATGTGCTCGCCGTGGTTGACTCCGGCGGCCAGCCTCTCACCACCGTGGCTACTGGGGCATCGTCGGCGGCGGAGCCCGACGTTCCAGCCCCGGCCTCGGATTCGGCAGTGGGACCGCACAGTGGCGATCGCGATCAGGTCATCCCCCACAGCAACATCCGCCGACGTAGCGCCGAGCACCTGCGGCGGTCGTTGGACACCTCCGCCCACGTCTACATGGCCACCGAGGTGGATTTCGAAGCGGTGGACCGGGTGCGGCGGGCCCATCGCGAGGAGTGGAACGATGCGGAAGGTTTCAGCCTCACCTACCTGCCGTTCGTGACTCGAGCAGTGGTCGATGCCATTTCCGAATTCCCCGAGGTGAACGCCACCTTCACCGACGAAGCGCTGATCGTGCATCAGTATCTGAACCTCGGCATCGCGGTGGACTTGGACTTCAAGGGCCTCATGGTGCCGGTAGTGCGCGATGCCGGCTCGAAGAGGATGCGGGCGATCGCCCGGGAAATCAGGGATCTCGGTGCCCGGGCGCGCTCCAAGAAACTCACCCCCGACGACATCTCCAACGGCACCTTCACCATCACCAACCCCGGACCCCAGGGCACGCTGTTGACCATGCCGATCATCAATCAACCCCAGGTGGCGATCCTGTCCACCGATGGGGTGAAGCGCCGACCCGTGGTGGTTGAACTACCCGACGGCTCAGAGAGCATCGCCATTCACTCCGTCGGAAATATCGTGTTGTCATGGGACCACCGTGCCTTCGATGGCGCCTACGCCGCATCGTTTCTGAACCAGGTTAGGAACCTCCTGGAAACACGGGACTGGGCAGCCGAGCTCTAGTGAGCAACGCGGCGGGCCGATCGGTGGCGGACCACCCCAACCGGCTGCGCGTGCGGTGGCTGGGCCGGGTGGCCTACCGCGACGCCTATGCGTTGCAGCGAGGACTCGTCGGGTCCTCGTCGCAGAATTACTTCCTGCTGTTGGAGCATCCGGCGGTCTACACGCTCGGAATTCGGGGCGATCTCGGGAACATTCGCCGACCTCCCGAAGAGGTTGGCGCCACACTGGAATACAGCGACCGGGGTGGTGACGTCACCTTCCACGGCCCCGGACAGTTGGTGGGTTATCCGATCCTGACCGTACCCGGACGGCGCGGCGGCGGGATCACCGACACCGTGGCTTACGTCGCGTCGGTGGAGCAACTGGTGATCGATGTGCTGCACGACCTGGGCCTGACCGACGTGGGCCGGCTCACAGGGTTCCCGGGGGTATGGGTGGAGCCGAGTTCGGTAGCCCCCCGGAAGATCTGCGCCATCGGAGTGAAACTTTCTCGCGGTCGGTCGATGCACGGATTTGCGCTCAATGTGGATCCCGATCTGGCGATGTTCGAACACATCGTTCCCTGTGGCATCGCCGACAAAGCGGTGACCTCCCTGCGGGTGGAGGGAGTGACGGCCACGATGCGCGAAGTGGTGGACGCAGTGGTGGCTCGAGCGGGGGAGCGATGGGGAGCGGCCGGGGTGGATCGGGCCGAGGTGGCTTGGCGACATACTCCGGCGGATCTAGCGCCCTTCAGTCGGGGTGAGGGACCGGGTCCTACGGCGCGGCGGGCCACCCGCCTGGTGGAGGCAGGGGTAACCGAGGGCATCGAGATGGCGGCCCGCAAGCCAGCCTGGATGCGAGCCCCGCTCGTGCTGACCCCTGAGGTCATGGCTATTCGACGCACGATGCGCGAACTCGATCTGGTCACCGTGTGCGAGGAAGCCGGCTGCCCGAACCTGTCGGAATGTTGGTCGGATGGCACGGCTACCTTCATGATCAACGGGGAGCGATGCACTCGTGCTTGCGGGTTTTGTCTGGTGGATACGCGTCATCCTGAGGCTCCCGATCGGAGCGAACCGGGGCGCGTGGCCGAGGCGGTGGCCCGCATGGGTTTGCAGTTCGCGGTGGTCACCGGGGTGGCCCGTGATGATCTCATCGATGGCGGTGCCGCCGAGTTCGCAGCGGTGATCGGCGCCATTCGGGACCGCACTCCCGGCGTGTCGGTGGAGGTGCTGATCCCCGACTGCAAGGGCGACCCTGCGGCCCTGGAGGTTATCTTCGCCGCCCGGCCGGACGTGTTGAACCACAACATCGAGACGGTGGCGCGGCTCCAGCGCGCCGTGCGGCCCTCGGCCTCGTACGCTCGGTCGCTGGCGGTGCTGGCTCGGGCCAAACGGGCCGGCCTCACCACCAAGTCCTCGGTGATCGCGGGGATGGGGGAGTCCACCCATGAGATGCTCCAGACCCTGGGTGACCTGCGGGGCGTGGGGGTAGACATCGTCACTATCGGTCAATATCTCCGACCCACCTCAAACCACCTGCCGGTGGCGCGCTGGTGGACTCCTGAGGAACTCACCGCCCTGAAGGTGGCCGGAGAGGCCATGGGCATCAGCCACGTCGAGGCTGGCCCGCTGGTCCGGTCGAGCTACCACGCTCGCCAGGCTGCGTCCGCAGTGCCGGTGGTTATCGGGAGTGGCGACACGACGGGGCAGGAATGTGCCGTGCAACCTGTCATCCTGGGTTGATGGCCGCCGCCCCGTTTTCCGATCGCTTCGCTCGGACGCGGGCGGCCATGGTGGAGGGCGCGGTAGATACCCTCCTGCTCTCGGTCGGCCCCGATCTGCCCTACCTCACTGGGTACGAGGCGATGCCCCTGGAGCGGCTCACCATGCTCGTACTCCCGGCCGAGGGACAAGCGACGTTGGTGGTTCCTCGCCTCGAAGCCCCCCGCGTGATGGAACGGCCCGAGTTCACGCTGAGGCCCTGGGGTGAGACGGAGGACGCGATCGCTATCGTGCAGGGTCTCATGGGAACCGGTGGCCGCCTGGCGATAGGCGATCGCACCTGGGCTCGGTTCGTGCTCGACCTCCAAGGGATACGGCCGGGCACCACCTGGCGCAAGGCCAGTGAGGTACTGGGGCCCCTGCGTGCCCGGAAGGACGCCGCTGAGGTGGAGGCTCTGCGCGCCGCCGGGGCCGCCGCCGATCGGGTGGCGTTCGCCCTGCAGACCGGCGAGATCGAATTGGTGGGCCGCACCGAAGCGCAGGTATCAGCCGAACTCGGTCGCCGCCTCCGAGCCGAAGGCCACCATCGGGTGAACTTCGCCATTGTGGCGGCGGGCCCCAACGCGGCCAGCCCTCACCATGAGCCAGGCGAAGTGGTGATCAAACCCGGTGAGGTCGTGCTCTGTGATTTTGGTGGGTCGATGTTCGATGACCACGGAGTGGGCTACTGCTCCGACATCACCCGCTGTGTGCACCTGGGCGAGCCCAGCGAGGAGATGGCCGAGGCCTACGCCGTGCTGATCGAGGCCCAGCAGGCTGCAGTGGCGGCGGCGGTGGCGGGCACATCGTGTGCAGAGGTAGACGCCACCGCCCGCCGGATCATCACGGCGGCGGGATGGGGCGAGGAGTTCATGCATCGCACCGGGCATGGCATCGGCATCGAGGAACACGAGGATCCCTACATCGTGAGCGGCAACGAGACCCCGCTCGAGCCGGGCCACGCGTTTTCCATCGAACCCGGCATTTACGTGGAGGGCCGTTTCGGATTTCGGTTAGAGGACATCGTGGTGGCGGCGGTCTCTGGCCCCGATGTCCTCAACCACGCTGACCACGACCTCGCTCTGTTGTAGCCGCTGCGCCCATGATCCGTCTTGACGCTGCCACGGTGCTGTTGCAATGGGCCGCGGGCGGTCTGTTCTTCCTGTGGGTGACGACACGACGGCGGCAGGTGTCGTTGGGGTACGGGTGGCTGCTGAGGGGCACCTATCTGGTGGTGGCCGTGGGAGCCTTGATTGTCGGCGTGCGCTACGGCGAGCCGGTGCCGGTGCGCGACGCCGCCAGTGCGGCGGTGGTGGTGGCCACGCTGGTTGCACTCGTGGTTTCAGTCCAGCGTCGCCGGGCCGGGGTGGCGGGCGAACACGGTCGAGAGCAAGCGCGCAGCGAGCGGGTGGCGGCGATGACGGGCATCGAACGCACCCGGGCGGCGGTGGATGTTGCCGCCGCAGAGTTTCCCCCTGGATTAGACCTGATCGCACCGGTGGTCGGGCTCGTGGGTCTGGTGGCGGCCGGAATCTCCGCCGGTGATCCGGCCGCGTTGTCGGTGGCTCGGGTGGTGGTGGGGGCGGCCTTTCTCGGTGCGGTTACCGACGCCATGCTCTTGGGACACTGGTATCTCGTGCAGCCGGGTATGCCGCGCGGTCCGCTCTTGGAACTGATCCGGGCGCTGGCCGTCATCTGGCCTCTCGAAATGTTGGTGCTGCTCTGGCCGGTGGGGATGATCTCGGTGCTCAACGGCACCATCGACGACGGGTACGCCGGGATTCTCGGTTGGATGTGGGCGGCGTGCGCCATCGGCACCATTGTGCTGGTGGGGGTAACCCGGGCAGCGCTGAAGGAGCGCCAATACTCCGCCGTCATGGCGGCCACCGGCCTGTTGTACCTCGCCATCCTCACTGCTTTTGTCACCGATCTGGTGGCTCGGGCCCTCCTGGGGTAGGTCGGTCTTATTCCTGCAGGGCGGCGGCGTCGCAATCGGGTGCTGTCACCGGATTACACCGGGCCACCCCGCCGCCGGGCAGAGTCACTACATAGTTGGGGAAGCGTGGGTCGACCGTTTCGTAGTCCGTGCTGACGATCTGGGCACCGCTGGCGAACGCGGCGTCGCGGCGGGTGGTGTCGCCGCGGCGGGCTTCGACCGTGTCGGCGTCGCTGCGGGTGCGCACGAGATAGCCGAGCATCACTAGTTCACGTATTCGAGTGGCATCGGCAATCGGGTCGTTGAGGACGATGAAGGCAGCATCGACATCGGGGGGTTCCGCCGACACGAAGATGAGCCGGTCTCTGGTGTCGGGGTGGATCGCCCGGTAGAGGTCCCGTTTGCCGCCGGTGTGGTCGAGGGTGAAGATGAAGCGGCCTCGCAGGCTGTCCACCGTGGGCCACCCGACGGTCTCGATGGTGGAGCGCAGGGTGTCCCCGTCGCTCTGCACCTCGGCCACGGTTACCAGTTGGTCCTTGTCCAGCACGGAAAGGATCTCCGCTTCCAGTGCGACGTAGGTGGCGGTGGTGGCGGGGATGGGTTGCACGAAGCCGAGGTGGAGAGGATCGGGGATGACGTCATCTTTGGTTTCGATCTGGATGATGATCGGCAGGTGGTCGGGGTGGGCATCAGACCAGGTTTCGAGTTGCTCGAGGCATAGAACGAAGGTGACGCAGGTAGAGCGGTAGTCCACTTCCTGCACGTGGAACACCTTGAAGCCAGCATCGAGCATGGCGGGGTCGATGGGGGCAAGGCCGAGAATCGGCTGGGCTTTCGGGGTGGCGTACCGGCCCCCGTCGGGATCTTCGAACACGTCGAGTTCGAAGGACCGCAAACCGGCGTTGAGCGAGTCGGTGAGGGTGGGGTGTGAGTACTCAATGGTGGGCGTGAGGGCGGGCACGTTAGCGGTGATCACCGCCAACAGCGCCGCCTCGCCTTCAAGGTGGTATGCGTTATGGCCGGCGAGGACCTGGATGTCGCCCAGTCGGGTCGTCGGAGCGTTGCGGCCCGAGCAGGCCGCCACCACCCCCACGATCAGTGCGAGAACGATGAGACAAGATCGGCGGGTCATGGTCGGCAAGGTGGGCCCTCATCATGCTGGTGGACGATCCCCATCCTCCCACGAAGACGCCTTCGGCCGGATCGGTAGTGTCTCGGTGCACCCTTGTACCGTTAGGGCGCCGTGGCATCCTTCGACTCTCTCGTTCCCGTTGGCTGGAGCTCGCGTTGGGCCACCCTGCTGGCCGAGCACGGTGAGGCGGTGGAGCCGGGCCGGGTGCTTCGCCACGACGGGGTGTCGGTGAATGTGCTCACCGCCAGCGGTGAGCGGATCGTGAAGCTTCGCCGGGGGGCGGATGCCCCCACGGTGGGCGATTGGCTGGCCTTGACCGGTGACACCCTGGTGGCGGTGCTGGAGCGGTCGTCGCTGCTGCGGCGCCGGGCGGCCGGGGGAGATGACCTGCAGGTACTGGCCGCCAATGTGGACCTGGTGCTCTTGGTGTGCGGCCTGGATCGGTTCGTGCGGGCGGGGCGGGTGCAGCGCGGCGAGGCGCTGGCGTGGGACGCGGGGGCACTCCCCATTCTTGTCCTCACCAAGGCCGACCTCGCCCCGGACCTCAAGGAGACGCTGGCGGCTATCGCCGACGTTCACCCGGGGCTGGAGTGCCTTCTCACCGCTGCCCCCACCGGGTTAGGGATCACCGCACTTCGGACCCGGCTGGCGGGACGCACCTCGGTGCTGTTGGGGGAGTCCGGGGCGGGCAAGTCCCGGCTGGTCAACGCCATCGTGGGGGCGGAGGTGGCCATCACGGGGGCGGTGCGAGCCGGTGATGCCAAGGGTCGCCACACCACCACGAACCGGCAGTTGCATCTCGTTCCCGGCGGCGGCGTGATCATCGACTCACCGGGGATTCGTGAGGTGGGCTTGGCCGGCGATGAGGAGTCGGTCGACGCCACCTTCACCGATGTCGAGGAACTCGCTCTGCAGTGTCGCTTCAACGACTGTGCCCACACTGGCGAACCCGGGTGTGCCGTGGTGGCCGCCGTGGCGGGGGGGAATCTCACCGAGGATCGACTTGAGGCCTATCTCGAGCTTCGGGAGGAGGCGATGGAGGCGGGTGCGCGGGCCGAGGATCATGCTCGACGTACCCAGGACCGGCAGGCCACCAAGGCGCCGTCGAAAAAATCCGATCGCTCATGAGCGACCAACGCCGCCGAGGTGCGCGCCGGGCCGCCCGCCCGGTGGCGGTGATCGCGGGAGAGGCCGGCTCCGGTACGAGCCGTATCTTCCGAAGCGTTGTCTAGAACTCGGGCTCGGGGTGCGGGGGCTGATCGGCCACACCCCGCCGCCACGCCGGGCGGCCGACCCGGGTCGAAGCGGATCGAGGAGGAACTTGCTACGGAGATCGGTGAGGCGGTGGCGTACACGATTCGTCTCAACGATTGTGTGGGCCCTGACACCTCGATGAAGGTGATGACCAATGGAGTCCGCCTCGCCGCGGTGCAACGAGACCACCTGTTGATGGAACCGGGTGGGCCGGTGCGGGCCGAACTTGCTCGTGTCGCCCCCTGACCGTGGTAGCCACGGTCAACTCGGCTCTTGGCGAAGTGCTAGCGGGGCGGAGTGTCAGGGCGGGGGCCGGCGGTGGTGTGGCGGGTGCCGTCGGGGTCGCGCGCCCAGGCGGCTGGGCCTTCCCAGCGGTCGTCGTACACCAATTCCCCGATGGGGCGACGGCGCACGGGACCGTGGTGCCCGGCGGGTCGACCCAACGCCAGGGTGGCGGAGATGCCCACGGTGTCGGGAAGGCCGAGCAGAGGCCGCAGGGCGGGCTCGGCGAGGGCGTGCCAGGTGGTCATCACCCCGCCGTACCCGAGGGCTCGGGCCGCCAGGAGGAGGTTCTGACAGGCCGGGTAGATGCTGGCTCCTTCGGTGGGTCCGGGGTCGCGGTCCCGCTTGATGCACGCCAGCACCACCACCGGTGTGGCTTCGAAGTGGTCCACGAAGTGCTGCATCGTTTCGGCCATGCGGGCCTTGGGCGAGGTGGCATCGGTGCCACTGCCGGTGCCGTACGCATCGGCGGCGCGCTTGTCGGCCCACATCGCCCGGAAGGTCCGCCCGAGGAGTGCCCGGGCATCGATGGCCACCGGCCCATCCCGGAGCACGATGAAGCGGAAGGGCTGGCGGTTCGACCCCGATGGAGCCCGGGTGGCGTGCCACAGGATCTGGTTCAGGTCGGTATCGGGGATGGGCTCGTCGCGGAACCGTCGGATCGCTCGCGTGGTGGCTAGGCCCTCGAGCAGCGGAATCGGGAGGTCGGCCGTCATGATTTCACCGGTTGGGGGGCTACCGCGGGGGTGATGAGGCCCTGGCCCTCGCCGGGCGAACGCGTCGCGTGGTGTTCGCCCGCTCGGCGGGCCTTCCGCACGGCCAGTGCCCCGTAGAGGGCCGCCCCCAATCCGGCGAAGCCGCCCACCGCCAGCCCGTAGCGGGCGCCGTAGCGCTGGGAGATGAACCCGAGGATCGGGCCTCCGATGGGGGTGCTCCCAAGGAATACCAGGGACTGCAGGGCGAGGATGCGACCGCGCATCATCGGGTCGGCCCGGAGTTGCACGATGGCGGTAGAGGTGGTCATGAAGGAGATGCTGGCAAAGCCCATGACCGCGCCAATGGCGAAGGCGATGGGCTGGTTGGGGGCGAGGGCCAGGGCTAGGAGGGCGGCGCCGAAGCTCGCCGCCGCCAACGTCACGCTGTCGATGGAGATGTGGGTCCGACGAGCTGAGTAGAGCGCTCCGGCGAGGGAGCCGATACTCGTCACCGACATCAGAAGCGAGAAGGTGATGGCCGCGCCGCCGAGGTTGCGCACCGCAAACAGGGGTAGGACGGTCTGGAAGTTGAAGGCCAGCGTGCCGATCACGGCCAGCATGATGATGGGAACCCGTAGTTCCGTGATGCGCCACGCGTGGAGTAGGCCGGCCCGCACCTGTCCCCGACCACGCGGGGTCACCGGAGCGGGGCGCACCTGGCGGGAATCGATCATGGCGAGACTGGTGAGCACGGCGATGTAACTGAGGCCGTCGACTATGAACGCCCATCCGAATCCAACGGTGGCCACCAGCAGACCCCCCAACGCTGGTCCGATGATGCGGGAGCCGGTCATCATGGCGGTATTGAGGCTCACGGCATTGGGGATGTGGCTGGTGGGAACCATCTCCACGACGTAGGACCGACGGGCGGGGTTGTCGAAGGCGGTGGCGAGGCCACCGAAACTGGCGATGAGATAGATGGCCCAGATCGGGGGATGGGCCTGGAAGGCGAGGGCGGCCAGGGCGAAGGATTGCACCATGGCGAGCGACTGCACCACTAGGAGCAGTTTTCGTTTGTCGCTTCGGTCGGCCACCAGGCCGGCGAACGCTCCGAAGACCAGTACCGGGCCGAATTGAGCGGCGGCGAGGAGCCCGAGGGCAATCCCGCTGTTGGTGAGTTTGAGCACCAACAGGGTCTGGGCGATAAGGGTGAGCCAGTTCCCCACTTGCGAGATCGACTGACCTACGAAGAACAAGCGGAAGTTGCGGACGCCGAGTGATCTGAAGGTCTGGCGGGAAGCGACGTTCAGGCTCGTCATCGGGGTTCTTCGCATAAGCGATCGAGCACATCGAGCGCGGCGGCGAGGCGGGATCGCTCGGTGGGGTCGAGGGCTTCAAGGCGTTGGGTCAGCCAGGTGGTCTTCCGGCGACGCGTCTCAGCGATGAGGGCATCGCCGGATTTGGTGGTGCTCACTCGATGAATCCGTCGGTCGGTGCCGTCGGTGGTGCGCTCGAGGAGACCAGCGGCTTCGAGTTTCGCCACGCACTTGGTGATGGTTGGGGGAGCGACCCGTTCGTAGTCGGCCAACGCCCCCAGGGTGAGGGGCCCGTTGTTGTGGACGGCCGCCAGGGCGGAGAGTTGGCTGGGCGTGAGCCCGCCGCCGCCTTCTTGGCGCAGTCGGCGGGCCAGGCGCGTGGCGCTGAGGCGCAGGCGAGCCGCGATTTCCACGTCGGTTGGGGCGGGGGAGCCGGGCATACCCCAAGTCTAACAGATAGTTATCCTAACTAACTACTCCGGGCGGTGGGGCTAGCGGGCCACGAAGTACTTGGCCTGTGGGTGATGACAGATCAAGGCACTGGTGGTCTGCTCGGGCTGATACTGGAACCCGGTGTCCTCGCTGCACTCGAGGCCGATGCGCGGGCCGCCGAGGAGGTCCGAGATGGTGACGTTGTCTTCGAGGTCTGGGCAGGCCGGATAGCCACTGGAGTAGCGGCCGCCGCGGTACTGCTGGCGAAACAGGCCCGCCACCGCCGGGCCGTCCTGGTCCACAAAGCCCCACTCCGTGCGGATGCGCTGGTGCCAGAGTTCGGCGAGCGCCTCGGCCATTTCCACACCCAAGCCGTGCAGCAGCAGGTATTCCTGGTAGCGATCCTCCTGAAACAGCACGGCGGCGGCCTCACTGACGGCGGGTCCCATCGTCACGATGTGGAACGCCGCGTAGTCCACCGTGGGCCCGTCGGCGGGCCGGAAGAAATCAGCGATACAGAGGAACTTGTCCTTCTGCTGACGAGGGAAGTGGAAGCGGGCTTGCTCGGCCGTGCGGGTTTCGTCGGACCAGATCACGAGGTCGTCGCCGTCGCCGTTCGCCGGGAAATAGCCGTAGACCAGCTGTGGGGTGAGGATGCCCGCCGCCTTGGCCTTGGCTAGTTCCTCCCTGAGCATCGGCCGGATGCGGTCCTTGAAGGCGGTGTCATTCTCCCCCTTGGTGGGGCGAAACTGCCACTGATTGCGAAACAGGGCGGTTTCGTTGATGAAGCCAGCGATCTCGTCGAGGGAGATGCCCTTCACCACTTCACTGCCGAGGAACGGCGGCACGAAGACTTCGTTATCGGTGGCCACCTCGGGGGAGCGGGCGGGAACCTCAACCGGGTTGGCGTCGCTAGACCCCGGTTTGGCGAAGCGGCCTTTCAACTCGATGGTGGAGTCGGTGGGGATGCGACCCCAGTCGGGGTCGTCGGGAGTGTCGCCGCGTTTGGTGGCGCCGATGCGGTCCATCACGTGCAGGCCCTCAAAGGCGTCCTTGCCGTAGAAGAGCCGACCGTCGTAGACCTCGCGCAGGTCGCGCTCGACATACACCCGGGTGAGGGCGGCGCCGCCGAGGAGCACCGGAATGTCGGCCAAGCCGCGGCTGTTCAACTCCTCCAGGTTCTCCCGCATGATGAGAGTGCTTTTCACCAGTAGTCCGCTCATGCCGATGGCGTCGGCTTTGACCTCCACTGCCTTGTCCACCATTTCGGTCACGTTCACCTTGATGCCGAGGTTGTGCACCTCGTAGCCGTTGTTGGTGAGGATGATGTCCACCAGGTTCTTGCCGATGTCATGCACATCGCCCTTCACCGTGGCGAGCACGATGCGGCCCTTAGTGGACTCGCCGTCCACCTTGTCCATCATCGGCTCGAGGTAGGCCACCGCCGCCTTCATGGTTTCGGCCGATTGCAGCACGAACGGTAATTGCATCTCCCCTTTGCCAAAGAGGTCGCCGACGGTCTTCATGCCCTCGAGGAGGATGTCGTTGATGATGGCGAGCGGTGGGTGGCCTTGCTCAAGAGCCAAATCGAGATGGGCGGTCAGGCCATCGCGGTCGCCGTCGATGATGCGGGTGGCCAGCAACTTTTCGATGGGCCAGTCGGAGCGGTCCTCTTTTTCAACCGTCGAGGCGGTGACCCCGTCAAACATGGCCAACAGCACCTGGAGCGGGTCGTAGTCGTCGGTGCGGCGGTCGTAGATCACATCAAGGCACACCTGCTTTTGCTCATCGGGGATACGAGCGAGCGGCATGATGCGGGCGGCGTGCACGATGGCGGAATCGAGGCCTGCTTGGGCGGCCTCGTGCAGGTAGACGGAGTTGAGGGCGTGGCGGGCGGGTGGGTTGAGGCCAAAGGAGATGTTGGACAGACCGAGGGTGGTGTGCACCCCGGGCAGGTGCGCTTTGATGAGGCGGATGCCCTCCAGGGTGGAGGCGCCGTCGCCGCGGCTTTCCTCCATGCCCGTCCCGAGGGTGAGGGCCAACGGATCGAAGAACAAGTCGCCGGGCTCGAGGCCGTAGCGATGTACGGCGATGTCGTGAATGGCGGTGGCGGCCTTGAGTTTCCATTCGGGGGTGCGGGCTTGGCCCTCCTCGTCGATGCATGTGCACACCACGGCGGCGCCGTACTCGCGAGCGAGAGACAGGAAGCGATCAAGGCGAGTGCCGGGGGCGTCGCCGTCTTCCAGGTTCACCGAGTTCAGAATGGCGCGTCCGCCAATCCACTGGAGAGCCGTTTCGATCACCTGGGGTTCGGTGGAGTCGATCATGATCGGGACGGTGGCCTGCGTGGCGAAACGGGACGCGATCTCATCCATGTCGGCGGAGCCATCTCGGCCCACGTAATCCACGCACAGATCGAGGACGTGAGCACCTTCTTTTTCCTGCTCCCGGGCCATGGCCACGCACATGTCCCAGTCGCCCGCCAGCATCGCCTCCCGGAACTTCTTGGAGCCGTTGGCGTTAGTGCGTTCGCCGATGGAGAGGTAGGTGAGTTGTTGCTCGAAGGGGGTGAACGAGTAGATGGAGGTGGCGCCATCTTCGTGTTCGAACGTGCGGGTGGTCGGGGTGAGGTCCTTCACGGCCTCGACCACCGCGGCAATGTGTTCGACGGTGGTTCCGCAGCACCCGCCCACGATGCCCACCCCAAAGTCGGTCACGAAGCGACGCTGGAAGTCGGCCAGTTGGGTGGGGGTGAGGTCGTAGTGCATTTTGCCGTTGAGTACCGACGGCAGACCGGCGTTGGGGAGACAGGCGATCGGAACGCGCGAGTGTTGGTTGAGATAGCGAAGGTGCTCGCTCATCTCAGCGGGGCCGGTGGCGCAGTTGATGCCAATCGCATCGGGCCGCATGGCGTCGAGGGCGGCGAGGGCGGCGCCGATTTCGGTGCCGGGAAGCATGGTGCCGGTGAGTTCCATGGTGACCTGCACCTGGATAGGAACGTCGCGGCCCTCCGCCGCCATGGCCCGGCGGCAGCCGATCATGGCGGCTTTCGCCCCGAGGAGGTCGAACTGGGTTTCCACGAGGAAGACGTCGACGCCCCCCTCGAGGAGGCCGCGGGCCTGCACCTCGTAGGCATCGCGCAGTTCGGCGAATCGGATCTGGCCGAGCGACGCGAACTTGGTGCCGGGGCCGATTGAGCCGGCCACCAGCCCGTCGTACCCGTCGGCCACTTCGCGGGCGATCCGGGCGGCGGTGACGTTGAGCTCGTGGCTGCGCTCTCCGATCCCGTATTCGCCGAGGGGGATGGCGAAGGAGCCAAAACTGGCGGTCTCCACCACATCCACGCCGATCCGGAAGAACTCTTCGTGCATCCCGGCGATCACATCGGGCCGGGTGGCTACGAGCAGTTCGTTGCAGCCCTCGAAGTGTTCCCCTCCGAAGTCGTCGGGGCCGAGTTCGAGGGTCTGCACGTAGGTGCCGAAAGCGCCGTCGTAGACGACCACCTTCTCCCGGAGTAACTCGAGGTAGGTCGTGGTGCCCATGAGGCCAGAGGTTACCGGTGCTCTCCCTCACACCTCGCACCCAAACCGTGCCGGGGAGTGGGGTTGGGCTAGAACGGCGGGGATGATTGAGTTGCGCGCACCGCTGGCGGGGACCGTGGTGAGGGTAGCGGCGGTGGGTGAGGCGGTGCCGGCGGGCCGAGCGGTGGTCGTGTTGGAGTCGATGAAGATGGAATACCCGGTGGAGGCCAGCGTCGGCGGTGTGGTGATGCGCCTGTGGGTGGCGCCCGGCGATGGGGTGGCGGTGGGGGACCGGTTGGCCGTACTCGAGCCAACTGACGTACCGGCGGTGGCCGAGGTGGAGTTGGGGAGAACGCGTGACGACCTCGCCGAGGTGCGAGCCCGTCATGCCATCGGGCTCGACGGGGCCCGGCCGGATGCGGTGGAGCGGCGGCGCCGCACCGGGCAGCGCACCGCCCGGGAGAATGTGGAGGATCTCCTCGATGCGGGCAGTTTCGTGGAGTACGGCCCCCTGGCTATCGCCGCCCAGCGCCGCCGCCGACCGCTGGAGGACCTCATCGAGCGCACCCCCGCCGATGGTCTGGTGGGGGGTATGGGCACCGTGGCGGGTCACCCGGTGGTGGCGATGTCGTACGACTACACCGTCCTCGCCGGTACGCAGGGCCTGCAGAATCACCGCAAGAAGGACCGCCTGTTCGATGTGGCCGAGCGTCAACAACTTCCCGTGGTGTTCTTTGCCGAGGGCGGCGGCGGCCGCCCCGGCGACACCGACGGCACCGGCGTATCCGGTCTCGATTGCATGGCCTTTCTGTTCTTCGGCCAACTTTCAGGGCTCGTGCCGTTGGTGGGCATCACCAGTGGCCGCTGCTTCGCCGGCAACGCGGCCATCCTTGGCTGTTGCGACGTGATCATCGCCACCGACGGCTCCAATATCGGCATGGGCGGTCCGGCCATGATTGAAGGCGGTGGCCTCGGCGTGTTTCCCCCGGAGGCCATCGGCCCGATGGCGGTGCAGGTCCCTAACGGCGTGGTCGACATTGCCGTACCCGACGAGGCCGCCGCCGTGGTGGCCGCCCGGCAGTACCTCTCCTATTTTCAGGGCAGCACCGAAGACTGGACGGCTCCGGACCCTGCGCTGGCCCGCACCGTGATCCCGGAGAATCGGTTGGCGGTGTACGACGTACGCGCCGCGGTGGCCTCGATCGTTGATGTGGACTCGGTGCTCGAACTGCGCTCCGCCTTCGGTGCCGGCATGGTTACCGCGCTGGCCCGCGTCGAGGGTTCTCCACTCGGGATCGTGGCCAACAATCCCCTCCACCGGGCCGGCGCCATCGACGCCGACGGGGCCGATAAGGCCGCTCGCTTTTTGCAACTCTGCGATGCCTTTGACCTGCCCGTGCTGTTTCTGTGCGATACGCCGGGGATCATGGTGGGCCCGGAGGCAGAGGCCACGGCACTCGTGCGCCACGTGAGCCGACTTTTCGTCACCGGGGCCAACATCACCGTGCCGACGGGCACCATCATCCTGCGCAAGGGCTATGGGCTCGGGGCGCAGGCGATGGCGGGCGGCAGTTTCAAGGCCCCCCTGTTTTGCATCGCGTGGCCCACTGGCGAGTTCGGGGGGATGGGTCTCGAAGGTGCTGTGCGTCTTGGGTACCGCCAGGAACTTGAGGCCATCACCGACCCCGCCGAGCGAAAGCGCACGTACGAGGAGATGGTCGACCGCATGTATGTTCACGGCCGGGCGGTGAACACGGCCAGCCACTTTGAGATCGATGACGTGGTGGATCCGGCCGACTCTCGACGCTGGATCGCCACCACCTTCGCCGCCGCCCCGACGGTGATCCGGACGGGCAAGAAGCGGCCCAACATTGATACCTGGTGATTCGGGGACGCGGCGAGACGCCGGTAGGGTTGTCGTCCGTGACAAAGATCTGGACAGGCAAGGGAGACGATGGCACCACCGGACTGCTCTATGGCGGTCGTGATCTCAAGTCGTCTCCTCGGTTCGAGGCCCTCGGTCACCTGGATGAAGCGCAGGCGGCTATCGGGATGGCTCGCGCCGAGACGGCCGCTCAGGGCGAGCTGAACGGGTTCCTCGTGGCGGTTGAGCGAGATCTGTGGGTCCTTATGGCGGAGATGGCGACCGATACCGCCAACCACCCGAAACTCACCGAGGGCACCTCGAAGGTCTCAGCCGCCATGGTGACCGCCATCGAGGTGATCATCGACAACGTGAGCGAGCGCTTCGTGCTTCCCGCCGAGTTCGTGGTGCCCGGCCAGGACCGAACCTCGGCGTTGCTGGACCTTGCTCGCGCGGTGGTGCGGCGGGCGGAACGAGCCTCGGTGGGGGTAGTGGAGGATGGCTCCCAGATCATCCCGTACCTGAATCGTCTTTCCTCCCTTTTGTGGACCTTCGCTCGCTGGGTAGAAGGCGTGCCACTTCTCGCCCGAGAAACCTGATCCTCGAAGGATCCCCACCATGCCGCTGACCATCACGCTTGCTCGCAGTATCCCGGCCGGGCTCGAGGCGCATGCCGTGGCCATGTTCGAGGGCCAAAGCAGCGGGGGCGGGGTGGACTGGGTCTCCCTCGAGGCCCAGCGTTTCCATGGCCGACGGGGCGAGGTGCGGGTCCTGTCGGACTCGGCTGGGCACGTCACTTTTGTGGTGGGGGTCGGTCCGGCGGCCATGGTGGATGCCAATGTCGTTCGTCATGCCTGTGGCGGTCTGGCTCGGGCGGCGCGGCGGTACAGCACGTTGTCGGTGGATTTCTCGGGGTGTGTGCGGGATGAATTGAGCCCCGCTCGGGTGGCCCAGGCCATCGCCGAGGGCCTTGTGCTGGGCGGCTACCGCTTCTTGACCTACAAGGCCGACCCCACCCCCACGGTACTGGAGCGGGTGACCATCCTGGGTGGTGGCGGTCAGCGGGTGCAGGCGGCGATCGATCGCGGGGTGGTGATCGCCGAGGCGGTGAACCGCACCCGGGACTTGGTGAATGAACCCGGGGGCACGCTGACGCCGATCGAATTTGCCAAGCGGGCCGTGAAGGAAGGTCAGCGGGCCGGGTTCACCGTGACCGTGTGGGATGAGAAGGAGATCCGCCAGCAACGCCTCGGTGGCCTGCTCGGGATCAGCCGCGGTTCCTTCCAGGCGCCGCGCTTTCTGCAGTTGTCCTATGAACCCGCCAAACCGCGCAGCACCGTCGCCCTCGTGGGTAAGGGAGTCACCTTCGACTCCGGTGGCTTGTCGCTCAAGTCCTCGGAGGGGATGGTCGGCATGAAGGAAGACATGGCGGGCGCCGCCGCCGTGCTCGGGGCCATGAGTGCGATCGCCACCCTCGGGGCCAAGGTGCGAGTGCTGGGATTCCTTCCGTTGACCGACAATATGACCGGTGGCGATGCCACTCGGGTGGGCGATGTGCTCACGATTCGCAACGGGACCACCGTGGAGGTGCTCAACACCGATGCCGAAGGTCGGTTGCTGCTGGCCGATGCGCTGTCGCTGGCTTCGGAGCACGAGCCTGATGCCATCGTGGATCTCGCCACGTTGACCGGCGCCTGCATGGTGGGGCTGGGCGAACGCATCGCCGGTCTGATGAGCAATCACGCCGGATGGTCAGCGCAGGTGTGCTCGGCCGCCGAGCGGGCGGGGGAGTGGGTGTGGCCCCTGCCTCTGCCGCCGTATCTGAAGGGCAAACTTCGCAGCGACATCGCTGATCTGAAGAACATCACCGGCCTGCGCTACGGCGGCACCCTGGCGGCGGGAGTGTTCCTGGAGCACTTCGTGGCGGGCGACATCCCCTGGGTTCACCTCGATATCGCCGGTCCGGCCGATGCTCCCGAAGTTGACGGTGAGATCGTGAAGGGGGGCACCGGATTCGGAGTGCGCACCCTGGTGGAGATGATCGACGGTTTCGTGAAGCCGAAGCCGATCGCCTGAACCGACCTCAGGCGGCGGTTGGGGGCCGGTCACCGGCGGTGAGTCGTTGCGTCACCCCACCGTGCGCGACGGCCCAGGCCACCGCCTCATGGGCCATGGCCGGGTGCACGGCGCGACCGTGGAGCAAGCGCTCGGCGGTGGCAACGTCCTCGCCGTCAGCGAGTAGTGATAGCGCCAGGCCGCGAGCGTGTTCTCGACGCTCATCGGGGGAGGGGTGGGCCCGCTCACTGGCCGTCCAGCGGTGATGCTCTTCGCGGAGATGTGGGGGAAGGCGATCGATTTGGTATTGCGTGAGGGGCGGGAGTTTTCGTCGCACCTGTAGTTCGGTGGTGCCCACCATGGCCACCACCCCGAAGCGGGCGCAGCGTTGCACTGTGCGCACGAAGGGGGAGTTCTGGCCGGAGCGGGTGCCGAGGCCGAGTTCGGTGGCGATGAGGGCCAGATCGAGGTCGAAGCCTTCGGGGGCGGCCTCGAGTGCGTCCACCAAGCGTCGCAGCAACCAGGTGGCACTAGGGCCGAGGATGCCGAGCCAGAAGCGTTCCACATACGCGGAGCGAGCGTCGTGGCCGATCTGGTCGATGACGGCATCGGGCAGGGGCCGCACCGCCAGGGTGGTGATGGGGAAGGTGGGTAGGGCTGGCATGAAGTCTCCTCAAATTTCTAGCAGTTTCATGGAGTTTCATGCATTTTCACGCCAGCGTCAACGGGTAGTCTGGGGTGCGTGGCTGATCAGGCGGTGGTGCGGGAATGGGTGGCGAACGCCCAGCGGATCGCGGTGCTCACCGGTGCCGGGATCAGCACCGATAGTGGGATTGCTGATTACCGCGGTCCTCAAGGGGTCTGGACGAAAAACCCCGAGGCCGAGAAGAAATCGGACATTTCCCAGTACGTGGCCGACGCCGACCTGCGCAAGGCGGCGTGGCGGCGGCGGGCCCAGATCACCGGCCCGGCTCCACAACCCAATGCCGGGCATCGCGCCCTGGTGGATTTTGAGAGGAGCGGTCGCCTCTTGGCGTTGGTCACCCAAAATGTGGACGGACTGCACCTGGCGGCGGGATCTGATCCGGCCCTGGTGGTGGAGGTGCACGGCACGACCCGCTCGGTGGCGTGCCTCACCTGTGGGGAGCGGGGGCCGATGGACTCGACCCTCGCCCGGGTGCGGGCCGGAGAGCAGGACCCGGCCTGCGGTAGATGTGGAGGGATCCTGAAGGCCGCCACCATCAGTTTTGGGCAAGCGCTCGTGCCGGCCGATCTGGAGCGGGCGGACAACGCCGCCCGCCGCTGCGACATGCTGCTGGCCGTTGGCACCACATTGGGGGTCTTCCCGGTGGCCAACATGGTGCCGACGGCGGCGGCGGCGGGGGCTCAGGTGGTGATCCTCAACGAGAGCCCCACCGCCATGGACGAGCGCGCCGATGCTGTGCTGCGAGGATCGATCAGCGACGTGCTGCCGGCCCTGCTGTCCTGAGCCGCTAGCTCGGGTGGCAGAGGTAGAGCGTGCGGGTGCCCGAGGGCAGGGTGACCTGCTCCACCACGCGGAAACGTTGCCGCAGGGCGACTTCCCACTGGGGCTGGTCGTACTGGTCGAAGAGGCCGTCGCGCTTGCGGTTGAGGAGACGGGCGGCCATCGGATCGTTGCGGTGGGGCATCTCCACCACGATCGGCGCCTGGAAGTCGGCGAGGAAGGCCACGATCTCAGGAAAGGGCACCGTGTTGGTAAGGGCCAGGTGGTGGATGACCGCCAGGCACAGCACCAGATCGGGCCGCACCCGCTCCAGGAAGGAGGGCCGCTCCCGTGAGCGCCACCCGAGGGCGGGGGAGGGATCGGCGAGGTCGACCACCAACGGGAGGATCCGCGACTCGCCGTCCTGTCGCAACTGCCGGTAGAGATGGTCCACGGTGAGGTGATCGCCGTCGACCGCGACGGCGAGACCCGCTCCCGCATCGAGCGCCACGCGGGAGAACCGGCCGTCGTTGGCACCGAGATCAAGCACCGTGGGGGTCGTCAACGACCGAGTGGCGCGCGCCACGAAGTCGGCTTTCGCGTCGAGATCGTCATCGGTGTAGTGGCTGCGGTCGCTGTATTCCGACCATGCGGACGCCGCTGCAGTCCACTCGAGGCGTCGCACCGAGCGTTGCAGGTTGGCGAGCTGCGCGTCGATGAGCTTGGGCCCGAAGCCCGCTCGTTGCAGCTCGCGGCCCACATCATGGTCCTTGTCGCTATTGGCGAAGCGGGATTCGGCCCGGGCGTGCAGTCGGACGTGAGTGAAGAGGTCCTTGCGGAATCGGCGGCGCTTTCCGATTGCGGCCGCGGCCTGGGTGGGGGAGATGCCGTTGATCGCCCCGCGCAGCCAGGGCTGGAACGGGATTTCCGCTTCGGCTTGGAGGATCAGCGGGTTCAGGAATAGTGCACAGAACTGCCGGTAGCCCGGCCACGGTTGCCCGGAGACCAAACGCTCAAAGGACCCGAGGTCGATGAACACCGGTTGGCTGCCGTCGAACTGCACGTTGTACGAGGTGGCGTCCTTGGTGAGGATGCCTTCGGCCAGTGCTTCTCGGGCCAGATCGAGTTGCAGCAGGGCGGCGTCTTGGAGCATTGAGAAGGACCACTCGTAGGGATAGCTGATCACCGGGAGCCGCCGGTGGCGCAGCGCGGCAACCCAACCCTCGTCCACCGGTGCATCCTCGACCGCAACCGCGGTGGTGGCGATCAGGCGACCATCGGCCTGGGCGTTGCGGTAGGTGGCGGTGGCGGCGAAGGCCTGAAAATCGGTCCAGGCCTGGGTATTCAGGCCGCGCCACACCGCCTGGTCGTCGAGGTACACGCGTGATGTGGGATCCCGAAACGAACCGGGATCGGCGAAGGGGGACACCGGACTCAGTCTGGCTGCTCGCCCATGAGGTCTTCGAAGCTGGCTTCGGCTTGGTCACGATGCTTCTTGGAAAAAATCCCGAGGAAGCGGTGGCCGTACATTCGGAGAAGCACGGCAATACCGGCGGCACCACCGGCCAAGGCCGTTAGGATCATGGATCCGGTGTTGGCGTCTAAGTAACTAAACATGGCCAAACCTTAGTCGCTTCGTTCATCCAGTGGTTGCTTTTGGGTGATCTGGTGGTGCTGGTGCGTTCACTTGCAGGGGCGGTAGAGTCCGCAAGTGAACACACCAGTGACCGATCCGTATCGGGGATGGGCATCGGTCTGGGGGCAGGTGGCGGCGCTGTCGGGAGTGGCGAGTCTCGCTATCACCCAGCCCGTGCTTGATCTGATGGGTCAAAATCCGGAGTTCTTCATCGCCGGTCGCTACACCCCCGCCCAGGTCGTGGAGTTCGCCTTGGTAGTGGCGGTGGCACCTTCGCTGGTGGTGGTGGCGGTCTTTGGAGTGGCGCGGTGGTGTGGGACGCGAGTGGGCAACTGGACCCACGCGGTGCTGCTGGGCGGACTCGGTGGACTTTTCGGCAATGTGCTCGTGCGCGGGCTCGGGATGGACCGCAGAGTGGTGGCGATGCTCGCCACGGTGTTGGGGGTGGCGGCCACGGTGGTACTGGCCCGGGCCAAGGGGGGCCGCATGCTCCTGGGGTACCTGGCGATGGCCAACGTTTTGTTCCTGTTTGGTTTTCTGGTGATGAGCCCTACCAGTGATCTGCTGAGCGACGAATCCAACCCGGAGGCGCTGGGCAAGGTGTCGGTGCCAACCCCGTCGGGGCCAGTGGTGTTCATCGTCTTTGACGAGTTGCCGATGTCCACCTTGATGCGGTCCGACGGCACAATCAACGAGGCGCGCTATCCCGCCTTCGCCCGGTTGGCGAAAGCCTCCACCTGGTATCGAAACGCCAGCAGCGTGAGCCCGGCCACCGAGAGGGCCGTTCCGGCGATCATGACGGGCGTGATCCCGGGGGGCCGTGTGATGCCCAGTTATCAGGACCTCCCCCGCAACATCCTGGCGCTCATGAGCGCCGGTATGCCGGTGGAGCGCTACGAAGCCGTCACTAATATGTGTCCTCCCGAGGCCTGCGAGGCCCGACCGGGACAGTCGCTTCGTCAGGCGCTGTCCGACGCCGCGGTTGTATTCCAGCACCGGGTACTGCCCGCGCATCTGCGTCAGCACCTGCCGCCTATCAACGATGCCTGGGGGACCTTCGGGAAGGGAATCAGCGTGGCTTCGGTGGGTGGCGCCACTCCTGATGATGGGTTCGGCCAGTCCGATCCGCTCGCCCGCTACCGTGCGTTTGCCGCATCCGAACGAGAACCCGGGACCCAGGCGGCTCGTCTGGTGGAACAGGGGCTGGCGGTGGACTCCACCCCCGGATTTTATTTCGTGCATGTGGTGCTGCCCCACTCGCCATGGTTCTCCACCCCCTGGGGTACTCGCGTCATGCCTCCGACACCGTCCTGGGTTGAGGATGCGACCCTGCCGGGCTTCAACAGCAGCGTGCAACTGCGCTACCAGCGCCACTCCCTCCAGGTAGGAGCGACCGATGTGGCCCTCGGGGACGTAATCGACCATCTGGAGGCGTCGGGGGTGTGGGACGACGCAACCGTCATCGTGACCGCCGACCATGGCACGAGCCTGCTGGGACCCGATCTAGGTCGTGCGGTAACCGGCAATAATGCCGACGAGATCTTCCGGGTGCCGATGTTCATCAAGACACCCGGACAGGCCGGTGCCGTGGTGAATGACGAGGTGGCCATGACCATCGACCTGTTGCCCACCCTGATCGACCTCCTGGGCATCAAGACCGACTGGGTCATGGACGGTCACTCGCTGGTGGATGGCAGCCAGCGCCGCGCCACGCCGACGGTGAGCGAAGAACTGGCACCGCTCCTGGACCTCGTGCGCCGCCATGAGGCGGACTTTCCCCACGGCGACGACTGGATCGCCCTGGCGGCGGTGGGGGAGCCGGGCCCGCTGGTGGGCACCGCGCTGGCCGACCTTGAGGTGGGAGAGAGGGCGGCGCTGAGTTGGGCGGCCATCAACGAGGCTTCGTTCGCCTCATTGCCGGACGAAGCGGGGCAGATGCCGCAGTTGATCGTAGGGAACATCACCGGATCGGGCGAGGACCCACCGCCCAACGTGGTTTTGGTGGCCAATGGCACGGTCGCGGGGGTCGCTGGTGGCTATCGGCGTCAGGATGACGACAGTTGGTCCTTCTACTCGATGCTGGGCCCGTATCTGCGCGAGGGGGCGAATCAGATCGATGCCTACGAGGTGACCACGGTGGCGGGCCGCTCCGTGTTGCACCCGCTGCGGTGAGGGCGGGAATGAGGGGCCTGGTTCAATTGTTGACCTCTTCAGTAGGCTTTCCCCGTCTACTTGAGATTCCCCCCGAGGACTGATTCCGATGCCTAGTTTCCGTGAACTTCTGGCCACCACCAAGACCGAGATTCGCGAAGTCGACACCGCCGAGACCGAGGCGGCGCGAGCCCGGGACGACGTCGTGATCCTCGACGTGCGTGAGCCCGAGGAACACGAGCAAGGGGCGATCCCCGGGGCGCTCCACATCGCTCGCGGCACCCTGGAGAGTTCGATCGAGAGCCGCATCCCGAACAAGTCAACGCCGGTCATTATCCACTGCGCCTCGGGAGCGCGCTCTGCCTTCGCCGCCAAGACGCTCGCCGAACTGGGCTACACCGACGTTGCCTCCATGGCGGGTGGATTCAACAAGTGGAAAGACGAGAGCCGCGACTGGGCCGCCCCCCGGAGCCTCAACGCCGATCAGCGCAACCGCTATCAGCGCCACCTGCTGCTCCCCGAGGTCGATGTGGTCGGCCAGCAAACCCTCCTCGACTCCCGGGTGCTCTTGTTGGGGGCCGGTGGTTTGGGCTCGCCCGCGGCGCTCTATCTGGCGGCCGCCGGGGTGGGGACCATCGGCATCATCGACATGGATGTCGTTGACGCATCGAATCTGCAGCGCCAGATCCTCCACAACATGGAGCGCATTGGCGACCGCAAGGTGGACTCCGCCCGCAAAACCCTGACGCTGCTCAACCCCGATGTCGACGTCGTCTCCTTCGATGTGCGCCTCGGTGCGGACAACGTGATGGACATCCTCCCGGGTTGGGACATCATCGTGGATGGCACCGACAACTTCCCCACCCGCTTTTTGGTGAACGACGCCTCCGTGAAACTCGGCATTCCCGTTGTCCACGGTTCGATTTTCCGGTTCGAGGGCATGGTCACCGTGTTTGATCCGCAGCACGGACCCACCTACCGCGACATGGTGCCGGAGCCACCTCCCGCCGAAATGGCGCCGAGTTGTGCCGAGGCGGGGGTGCTGGGCGTGCTGCCGGGGATCATCGGCTCGATCCAGGCCATCGAGACCATCAAGTTGCTCCTCGAACTGGGAGATCCCTTGGTGGGCCGCCTGCTGGCCTATGACAGCCTCGAGCAGTCTTTCCGGGAGTACAAGATTCGGCCGGACCCGACCAACGAGATCACCTACGCGAACCGGGACCGCATTGTGGTGGCCGCACTCGATGGCCTGTGCCTACCCCATCCGCTCCAGGCTCCTGCGGCTCGCTGAGGAGCGTCCGGCGCGCCGGGCGCGCCAGCGGCGAAGATGGCATCGCGTGACCACCCCTGCTCCTTTTCCTCAACGCACCCCGGCGCGGCGGGCCTCGACCATCCTCGGGGTGGTGCTCGCGCTGGTGGCGGGAGGATTCGTGGCCCACACGGTGGTGCGGGATCGACGCCAACTCGGCGATACGCTATCGGGGGCATCGCCGGGATGGATGGCCGTTGCGGTCGTGCTCGCGGTGGTGGGGATGACCGCCATCGCCATCCCGTGGCGCTACGCCATTCGGAGCGTCGGCGAGGACCTGCCGCTATCCCAGGTGATCGCCCGCTACTACGTGGGCGAGATCGGTAAGTACGTGCCGGGTGGGGTGTGGTCGATTTTGGGTCGCGCCGAACTGGCCACCCGCTGGGGGATCCCTCGTCCGGCCGCTTACGGAAGCGTGTTGTTGTCGCTCATCACCTTGTACCTGGCGGCGATGACCATGGTGGTGATGGCCCTACCCGCGTTGTGGGGCAGCGAGGATGCTGCGGCACTGGTCGTGGTGGCCTTGCTCCCAGTGGGCCTCGGCGCGTTGCACCCGGCGGTCCTGCAGCGAACGCAGGCCCTGGTGGAGCGCGTCATCCGCCACCCGGTGGATTTTGTCATCCCGGCGTGGGGTAGATCGGTGTCCCTGGTGTTTCGCTACGTGCCGGCCTGGGTGGCGATTGGCGGGGCCACCTGGGCGGTGGCGCGGGCCCTCGATCCGCAAGCGCCGTTGCTGCAGGTGGCGGCGGCGGCGGTACTGTCGTGGGTGGTTGGCTTCGTACTGGTGCCGGTGCCCGGAGGTCTCGGGGTACGGGAAGCGGTATTCGTGGCGGCGGCGGGATCGCTTGACCCGGGGGTGGCCGCCGCGGTGGCGTTGGCCGCACGACTGGTGTTCGTACTGGTGGATGCGGTGGGTGCCGTGATCGGTTCGCTGGCGTTACGGCGCTCAGCCGTGCACTGAAGACATTGTGGGGGAGGTCGATCCCGCAGTGGACCACCACAGCGGGTCGCCGGCGACGGTCGAGGGGTTGAACCACACGATGTCGTCGGCCTGGTTGCCGTCGAAGTCCCCGCTGGCGGGGAGGTAGTACCCGCCGACGTTGCGTTGGCTCGAAGTAAACGTGCTGCGGGTGGCGCCGGCGAACCAGAGAAAGTCGGCGGCTTCTCCCGGGGCGTACCAGTAGATGTCGTCGCCGAAGCGGCCATCGATGTTGGCGGTAAAGGGCGTGTAGAGGCCGTTCACGACGCTGGCGGTGTTTTTGTACTGCCCCCGGGCGCCGGTGGAGTACCAGATCCAGTCGCTAGCGGAGCCGGGGGCGTACCAGAAGAGATCGTCGCCGGCGGTGTTGTCGAGGTTTCCGATGATGGGTCGGTACATGCCGTTGATGGGGGTGGCTACCGAAGTAAAGGTGTCGTTGCGGTTGCCGTACCAGTAGTAGTCGGCGCCCGATCCGGGGGAATACCACAGGAGGTCATCCACGCCATCACCGTCGTAGTCGCCCACCAGCGGGACGTAGGTGCCGGCGATGGTCATCGACTTGGACGTCCAGGAGGTGCCGTTCCAACTCCAGAGGTAGTCCGAGGGGGCGCCGGGTGCGTACCAGAGGATGTCGGTGCGCCCATCGCCGTCGAAGTCGCCGGCGGCGGGGCGGTACTGCCCGGCTATCGAGACAGTTGCCTGGCGGAGGGTTTTGTTGGCGTTGCCAAACCACAACTCGTCGATGCTCGAACCGGGGCCGTAGGCCAAGAGGTCCTCGCGACCGTCGCCGTTGAAGTCGCCACTGAGCGGGGTGCGTACGCCCGGGGTCACGAGGCCGGTGGAGCCGGCGATGGCCGGACCCCGCAGAAAGCGGAACGTCACCCAGATTTTGGCACCGTTGGTCGCGACACCGATGCCGAGCCGGTTGTAATCCCCCACGATGTTATGCAGATGGCCCGGTGAGCCCATGAAGGCATCGTGGAGTTGTTGCACGTCGTAGCCCACCCCGACGTTCTCGGCGGCGGCCTGCCAGGAGGGTTCCACCGCGGCGATGTCGGCGGCGAGACCGGGATCGTGCATCAGGGTGCCGGTGCTGTTCATGCGGGAGGACCAGTCGCGCGAGGTGGCCGCTAGTTTCGTGTCGATCACGAGAGTCGGGAGGCCACGCTTTACCCGCTCTTGGTTGAGTTTGGTGGCGAAGGTGGCTTCGGCCTCGCCGGCGCTGGTGGTCACCGCCGTCGTCGCCGCACCGGCGGAGGGGATCACCGCAGGGGAGACGGTGGAGATGAGCAGACACAGGAGCACGGCCGAGGCGGCGCGGAGGGAGTTGCGTCGGAGAATCATCCTCTAGTTCATCGGTCGCCAAACCCTGATACTTGAGATAATGCGCCAGTGCCGAGACACGCAAGGAGGACCACGGTAGGATCCAATCTCCGCTAACGCCTTCTCTCCCTCATGCCTGCGCTGTTCCTCCGACTCGCGGCCTGCGCCGCCCTTCTCCTTGTGCTCGTCGGATCCGGCGCGTCGGCCCAAGCATCGCCCGGCGTCGCCTCCACCACCGCGGTTCCGCTCCCTACGGCTACCGCCACCACCCGTTACGTCGGCGTTGGGCCATTCCAGGCCGTTCTTGAGGCCGCCGCCGCCACCGCTCGTAGTTGCACCATCAGCGACAAGGGTTTGGCCGCCCTGGTGTGGGCGCCGGTGTTCAAGGAGTCCTCCGCCGCCACCACTGTGGCGTCGGCCCCGGCGCCGATGACGCTGTCGCGTTATGACGAATGGTCCGGCGTGTTCGACACCAACAGTTCCGCCAACGCCAACTATGGCCTCTACGCCTTTCGAAACCCCTACACGTCGTATGTGCGGGCGTACTGGCACCCGGGGATTGGGATCTGGCAGTACGACTCGGCCGGGTTGGGGGCACCGTTCACAGCCGTCGAGGCGATGGATGTTCGCGTGGTGGCCGCCGACGTAGCCCGGGTGATGGCGTCGCGTTACTGCAACCCTCCGACCTCCCTGGTGGGCCACGGGGCGCCGTTCTCGGATCAAGAACGTCGCTACGCGGCATGGGGCGACTGGGGCTTCCCGTGCACGCAGTGCCAGACCTACTTCGGCGAAATGACGGCATCGGTGCCGTATTTCGCCAATGTGAAAACGGTGCCGGGAATCGACGCGCTCGGAGGCACGGTCGCTCGTACGTGTTCGTTACCGGATGTGGTAGTGCCGGTGCCGTGTTGGTACGTGCAACCAGTGGTGGGGGTGATCCAGGGATCCACGGCGTGGGCCACCTACAAAATCGATGGCGGGGGAAACCCCACCGTGGCACCCGCTCCGCTGTCTGCGGCGTTCTATGTGGTTGATCGGGGGACGACCGAGGAGCGCCATTGGCTGCGCGCGGATACCGGGTATTCCATCGACATCAAGGCGAGCCGCACGATCGGGAAGAACGCTCGGCCCCGGTCCTCGCAGCCCGGATCCGGCTTGACCTGGTCGTCTTCTTCCGGGCTGTGTGATCTCACCACGGTTCGCGGGGCCTGTAGGCCCCTCACGCCACCGGGGCTTTCTTCCTCCTCTCCCACCATCGTGTCGGTGGCCCGCGCCATTGCCCTCGACGCTGATGGCGATCAGCGCGGTGACCTGTTGTTCTATGGTCCCGGCGGCGTGGCTGACACGTTGTTGTTGGGGCAGGGCTCGGGCACCTTCAGCACCCGGCCGGCGACGGTCAACTTGGTCTACGACTACATCATTGCTGGCGACGCAGACGGCGACGGCGACGACGAGGTGTTGTTCTACAACAGTGTCTCCGGCCTGACCTTCCTCTGGCGATCCAACGGGGACGGCACCTTCACTAGCGTGGGGGGGTTGGCTCCGGGCGTGGGGTTGATGCCGCTGTTCCTCGATCGTGATTGCGATGGCGCACAGGAACTGTTCTGGTATGGCACCGGTGCTTTGGCCGACAAGGTGTGGGACCTCTCGGGGGGCACCGTGGTGTCGTCGGCCGTTTTGGTGTCGGGCCGCTATCAACCCTTCGTCGGCGATTTTGACGGGAATGGTTGTGATGACATTTTTTTCTATGCTCCTGGCGGTGATCCCGATTTCCTCTGGCTGCACAAACTGGCCGGTGGCTACCTCTCCTTGCCCCGCTCAGTGTTCCTGACCTACGAGCCTGCCGTAGGCGACTTCGATGGCGATCGACGCGACGATGTGCTCTGGTACGGCCCCGGGGTGGCCCAGGACTACATGTGGTACGGGGGGCCCTTGGGGACGATGACCAGTTCTGGCCTTGTGGTCAATGGCCTCTACAACCCCGTGGTGGCGGATCTTTACGAGACCGGACGCGATGACGTGGTGTGGTATGCCCCCGGCCCTGCCGCCGATTTCTTATGGCGGTTCGCCAGTCGGGGAGTGTGGTCAAGCTCCGGCTTGGTGCTGCCCAGCCTGCAGGAAGCGGTGGTGGGCGGTTTCAGCACCGGGGGTGACGACGGTATCTTTTGGTACGGATTGGGCAATCTGCTGGATGCCGTCTGGTATCGGTGATCCGCTAGGATAGAGCGGTGGATCCGGTGGCTGATCATGTCGGCAACATCTATTGGGCCGAGGTTGACCCGGACGCCGTCAATAACGCTTGCGCAGCAGCGCTGGCGTTGGTGGGCTGCAACAAGCGGGTGTTGGAACTAGGGGCCGCCGCCGGCCATGTGACCCGGTCATTGGTGGCCAACGGGTGTCGGGTGGTGGCCATTGAGGTTGATGCCGGGTCCGCCACGTTCCTTCATGAGGTAACCGAGCGGGTGATCGTGGGGGATCTCTCCGATCCCGCCGTAGTGGCCGCGGCTATCGACGATGAGCGTTTCGACGTGGTGTTGGGGGGCGACGTACTGGAGCACCTCTCCGATCCGCTGCGGGTAATCCGAGCCTGCCGGGCGGCCCTCAAACCCGGTGGCTACGTAGTGCTCTCCGTACCCAATATCGCCCATGCCGATGTGAAGCTCCAGTTGCTGGCGGGTCGGTTCCGGTATCGCGAGACGGGGCTACTGGATCGGACGCACCTGCACTTCTTCACGTTGGAATCCATCCAGGAACTGGTGCACGATGCGGGCCTGGTCGTGGTGGACCTCCAACGCGTGATCGTGCCGGTGTTCAGCAGCGAACAGGCCGTGGAGCCCTCCACCGTATCGCCGGCGCTTCTCGCGGAGGTGGTGGCCGAGGCCGAATCCGAGACGTACCAGTTCGTGCTTCGGGCGGTCGCCCATGATGGCGATGTCGAGATCGCCAACCTGGCCAACCGGGTGGTTGAGTTGGGGACGGCCCTTGATCGGGAGCGAGCCCGTTTGGTGGTAGCGGAGGCTGAGTTGGAGTCCACTCGTGTTGGGCTGAATCAAGCCACCATCGCGCTCGATCAAGCCACCATCGCGCTCGAGGAATCGGCCGGCTGCGCCGATTGCTTCGAGGCGCAGTGCCAAGAACTTGCCGCGCATGTCGTCGCGCTGCAATCCACCCGCGGCTACCGGATGCTGGCGCCGCTGCGTCGGCTTTCCGGCCGTCGCTAATCGCAGCCGTATGTCGATTGTGCCCTGGCCCCCATGCCGGTCGAACTACTCGAGCAGCCAGCCGTCATCGTTCGCCTAGCCGCCGTCCTCAGCGACCGCGACGAGCCCAACCGACTCGCTGTTGAGCCCAGCGGGTGGCTCCTCGGGCCACCCCGACCGGTCCTTCCTGCCGATAGCGGGTGGTTACAAGGGCAACCTTGGCCCGGAGCCTCCCCATGAGCGACGGGCGCTTGATCGGCGGCGATACGACTTCACCTATCGACGGGTGGTGGGGGGGATACGGCGCCAGAGCGGTGGGCTGCGGCAGCCAGGGTTCGTCGACGACCACGGTGGTCCAGGAGGGGTTGGGCTGGCGTCGCAGGCCGGTGGGGTGCCGGGCGTGGTCGAGGATGGCCAGGTAACGATCCGCCTGACGGAACGGCGACCAGCGCAGGAGAGCGGCGCGACGGGCGTCTTCGCCCACCGTGACGCGATCGGCCCCGTGGGCCAGGGCGTGGTGCAAGGCGAGGGCCCACTCGTCGGGGGAGTCGGCTAGCCATCCTGTGCGGCCGGGCGTGATGGCATCGACGAAGGGAGCCGTGGGGCTGGCAATGGTGGGGGTGGCCACCAGCGCCGCTTCGAGCCACTTGATGGCGCTTTTGGCGTCGTTGAACCGACTTCCCGGTTGCAGGGGGGCCAGGTTGATGTCGATGTCGCGCAGCACCTCGGGCAGGGCCTCCCACGCCGTCCAGGGGATGCGGTGCACGCGCTCGCCCAAGGTCGCCATCACCGCCTCGGTGGGGGCCAGAGGACCACCCAGCCAGAGTTCGACATCGGGATGGGCCATCAGCACACTCGCCACCGCCGCTTCGATGTGGCGCCAGTCGGCGTCGTGGGTGGTGGTGCCGCTGAAGTACCCCACCCGTAGGGGTCCCGGGCGTCGAGGGCGAGTAGTGGCGACCTCGCTGGCCGCTCCCAGGGCGGCCCCCACGCCGTTTTCGAAGAGGTAGGCCTCGATCCCCACCACTCGACGAGCGTGGTCTACGAGCGCGGCGGTGGATCCGATGTAGGCATCGCACGCCTCCATTGTGGTGCGGTAACGCTGCACGCCCTGGAGCCAGAGCGCACTCTCAGCGGCGGGAAGCAGTTGGAGGGCCGGGATTTCATCGTCGATGGTCGGGTCGAAGATGAGGTCGTCCACATCGAACAGCACCGGGGTGCCCGCCGCTCGGGTGGCCTCGATAAGAGCGAGCACCTGTGGCGTCGCCGGCACCCGATAGACCACCACAACATCGGCGGCGGCCGCTCGCGCCGCCACGTCGGGGTCGCGGTAGTGGGCGATGGTGCTCGCCACGCCTCGGTGGGCGATGGCCTCGGCGGGCAGTTGCGCTCGGTAGCGCAAGGGGGCGCCATCGATACCCACCAAAAACAGCACTGTGCCGAGGGGCGCGGCGGCGGCCGTCGCGCCACCAGAGGCCAGCAGCGCTTCAAATCGAGCCTCCAAGCCTTCGATCTGATCGCCGGTCGAACGCACTACGGGAGGGTGCTCGGCTCCTGTCTGCAGGGCGGCGAGGGTGGGGGCGTCCAGCACGCGTTCGAGGGCGGCCCGCAGCAGCTCGGGATCGCCGGCGGGCACGATCAACCCGTTCACACCGTCCTCCACTACTTCTTCAGGTCCCAACGTGTTGGTGGCGATCACCGGCACCTGCCGCAGCAAGGCCTCCCGGGTGACCAGCGAGTACGACTCGCGCATGACCGACGGCAGTAGCAGTACATCGGTGGAGGAGAGCAGCTCGTTGAGGGCGTCGGGGTGGTAGGCCGGAGCCAACTCCAGCGCGGTGGCCTCGAGGGGGCGGCCGTCACGTTGCACCGCTTCTTGGAGGTCATGGGCGATGATGCGCAGGCCAGGACGCGGGCCCAGTTGATGGGCGGCATCGAGGAGGACCGCCGATCCCTTCATGGGGTTGCTGCCGCCGGTGTATCGGATCACTACCGGCTGATCGGAGCGGCGGGATCGCCGCGCGGTGACCGTGCCTATCTCCATGCCGTTCTCGTCCACGGCCAGTCGACCCGGGGCCACTCCATTGGCCTCTAGTACCGCCGCCGCCGAGCGGGACGGTGCCAGGACCAGGTCGGCCGGGGCCAGCAGTTCGGCCAATCGGGCCGCCCGCGCTTCGAGGTGCTCCCGACCGGCCTCACAGGCGCACGCCCCCGCGTCCACGACGAGCGAGCAGGGGCGATCGTTGCGGTCCACGAGGAACTGCCGGGCGCACACCCACCAGAAGTCGTGCATTGTCACCACGGTGATGGCGCCCGAAGCCTTGGCCACCCCCACCAGCCCAGCCCCGAGGGTCTGCAGGGCGTGCAGGTGCACCACCTCGGCGGGATGTTCGCGCAGGTGCCGGGCGAAGCGCTCGGCCACGGCCGGATTGTCGTAGTTCAGGGGATCTGCCCACCCCATCCAGGGTGTGGACACCACCCAATGCACCGGGAGGCCCACCTCGTCGATGTCGTCCCATTCCTCCAGCGGTGCGCGTTGGCTGTCGAGGTAGCCAGCGAAGACACGCACGTCATGGCCGCCCGCGAGGAGGCCACGGGCCAGGCGTTGGGGTTGCAGGGTGCCGCCGCTACGGAAATTGGGAGGGTAATGAGCAGAGACCACGGTGATGCGCATCAGAGAGGTAACGTAGTGGGCCACGCCGGGTCGTCATTCGACCCCTGGCCTTCCCCCGCCATGACTACCCTTCGCGAACTGCATCGCCACCGAGAGCTCTTCGTAAACCTGACGCTGCGGGAACTGCGGGGAAAGTACAAACGGTCGGCCTTGGGCTGGGGCTGGTCGATGCTCAATCCGCTCGCGCAGATGGGTATCTTCACACTCGTTTTCGGCTTCTTCCTGAAGGTCGAACCACCGACGGGCGACCCCAGTGGGCTCCACGTGTTCGCTTTCTTCCTCCTGTGTGGGTTGCTGCCCTGGACGTTTCTGGCCAACGGCATCACCGGGGGGATGGGGTCCCTTCTCGCCAATGCCAGCCTCGTGAAAAAGGTGTGGTTTCCCCGGCAACTCCTGGTGGCCTCCACCGTGGCTGGTTTCGGAGTGTCTTTCCTCATCGAACTCGGCGTACTCAGCGTCGCCTTGCTCATCGCCGGCAACATGGTGGTGCCCTGGATGGTGCCGATGCTGGGCGTGGCGATGATTCAGGGGGTGTTCGTGCTTGGGGTGGCGCTCGCCCTGTCGGTGTGGAACGTGTACTTCCGCGACCTCGAGTACCTCATCGGTATCGGGCTTCAGTTTTGGTTCTACGCCACTCCCATCGTGTATCCGGTGTCGGTGGTAAACAGCGCCCTCTCCGATCGCCCCACCCTGCTGGGTATCTATCGCCTCAACCCCATGACCAGATTCTCGGAGATCTACCGAGATCTCTACTACTCGCTCCGGGCTCCCGCCATCGCTGATGTTGGCTACGTGGTGCTCTGTGCGGTGGTGGCCCTGGTGATCGGATGGGTGTCCTTCAACCGGCTGCAGGGCCGCCTGGCGGAGGAACTGTGACGGTACCCGCCATCTCGGTGGAGCAGCTTTCGAAGCGCTTCCGGCTCTACCACGACCGCAACCAGAGTTTGAAAGCCACCGTGATGCGAGGCGGCAGGGCGCGCTACGAGGATTTCTGGGCGCTACGAGACGTGTCCCTGGAGATAGCCGAGGGCGTCACCTACGGGTTTATTGGTACCAACGGCTCCGGGAAGAGCACCTTGCTCAAGTGCTTGGCCCGCATCTTGGAACCCGACGAGGGAAGTTGCCGCACGAACGGCAAGGTTTCGGCGCTACTCGAACTCGGCGCTGGGTTTCACCCGGAACTGTCCGGTCGGGAGAATGTGTATCTGAACGGTTCGATTCTGGGCATGTCCAAAGCGGATCTGAATATCCGCTTCGACGACATCGTGGCCTTCGCCGGGTTGGAGCGCTTCATCGATACCCCGGTGAAGAACTATTCCTCGGGTATGTATGTGCGTTTGGGGTTTTCGGTGGCCATCAACGTGGACCCCGACATCCTCTTGGTCGACGAGGTGTTGGCGGTAGGAGATGAGCAGTTCCAGCGGCGTTGTAACGAACGCTTTGCTGATCTCCGAGCGGAGGGCCGTACCATTGTGGTGGTGTCGCACTCGCTCGGCTCGGTTCAGGCCATCTGCGACGAAGTGGCCTGGCTCGATGACGGTGTCCTGCGGGCCACCGGCAACGCAGGGAGCGTGATTGAGCAGTACCTCACGGAGGTGCGAGAGGAGCGTGAGGCGACCGAAACCCACGCTACGGCCAGTCGATCCGGGTCCGGGGAGATCACCATTGATGCGCTGGAGGTCCTCGGACCCGATGGGAGTGCCACCGACGTGATTCGCACCGGTGACACGGTGACGTTTCGGTGTCACTACACCGCGGCCGCTGCGGTCCCCAACCCGGTCTTCTCCCTGGCTATCCACACGTTGGAGGGTGCCGTGGTGACCAATCCGCACACTCGGGATGCGACGATTGTGCCTACCGGAGTATCGGGTTCGGGGTTCGTGGACCTGGTGGTGGATCGCCTCCCCCTTCTCCCGGGCACCTACGATCTGTCCGGTGCTATCACCGACTCTGCCGCGCTGCATACCTACGATGAGCGACATCGGGAACGGCGCTTCGATGTGGACGGCGGTGCGCAAAGCGACGGGTGGAGCGGGCTGATCACGATGCATGGGCGATGGGTGCTCGGCGGAACCGACCTTCGAACTCCACTCCGATGAGCATCGTGGTGCCGCGGCCGGCCCGGGTGCTGGTGTTGGTGATGGCCGGACCCGAGGATGCCGCGGCCGCTCGGACCACCGCTGATGCCCTGCGAAGAGTCCAGGTGCCCAACGCCAAGATCGAGGTCAATGGGAACGTCGCCGCTACGGTCAATGCCCGCAATGCGGCGGCCACGGTGGATTCGAACGACTATCTGGTGTTCGTGCAGGCGGGGGTGGAGGTGCCGGATCACTTTGTGGCCGGGGCTATCGAGCAACTGCGGGGTGACGCCTCCACCGCTCTGGTGGGCTGGTCGGCCACCGGAGGGCCAGTGGGTGCGTTCGAACTGTTTGTGCCGCTGTCGGCCTGCGTGATCCGTCACCGGGCCTTCCACGGCCTGGGTGGATTCGACGTGCGTGTACCGAGCGTGATGGAAGGGTTCGATCTGGGGTGGCGCATGTGGCTGGGTGGGTACCGCGTGCGCGGCATGGGTCCGCCTCCCCACGCTCCGGCATCGCTGGGCGACCCCGATCAACTGCGGGCGGGGGTCGCGCTGGTACTGGCCTCGGTGCTCGACGATGCCAGCCTCGAAGCAGCCGGGTGGACCGACTCGCACTACGGCGAGGCCCACCGGACCGGCATGGTACGACGACCGTTACTCCAGCCCGGGCGTCGACGGGGTGACGGGGAATTGCTCCCCTTGGCCCATCGGGCGGTTACCGCCTGGGCGGCGACGGACCCACAGGCGGCCCCGGTGGCGGAGGTTCTGGCTCTTCTTGGCGCCCCGGAGCGGGCCGGTATCCGGCGACGCATCGCAGTGGTTACCGCCGACACGCTGTCGGCGCGGATGGCCGGACCGGGTATTCGCGCCCTGCAGATCGCTCGTCGTCTGGCCGCCGAGCACGAGGTGGTGCTCGCGACCACGGGTGGCTGCGACCTCGGCGGCGAGAACTTCGAGGTGCGGGCGGTGGCCGAGAAAGGGTTGCGCGATCTAGAGCGGTGGTGCGATGTCTTCGTGTTCCAGGGTTGGGTGCTGGCAGGTCGGGGCTTTCTCCTCTATTCCGACAAGGTCCTCATTGCCGACGTCTATGACCCGATGCACCTGGAGCAACTCGAGCAGGGACACGACGCCGAGGGTGAACACGGCCGCTTCGATGCGGTGCGCAACGCCACTCATGTGATCAACGAGCAACTCGGGCGGGCCGACTTTGTGTTGTGTGCGAGTACCAAACAGCGCGATCTATGGCTCGGCCAACTGGCGGCTCTCGTTCGCATCAATCCGGTTACCTACGATGGCGACGAATCGCTCTACAACCTCCTCGCCGTCGTGCCCTTCGGTGTTGACAGCGAACCGCCGGTGGCGAGCCGCTCCGCCATCAAGGGGGTGGTCCCCGGGATTGGTGTCGACGACAAGGTCATCCTCTGGGGCGGCGGGGTGTACAACTGGTTCGATCCGCTCACCCTCATCCGAGCGGTCGACCGCCTGCGGACCCGTATCCCGGAGATCCGGCTGTTTTTTCTTGGCCTCCGCCACCCGAATCCCGACATTCCCGAGATGCGGATGGCGGTGGAGACGCGGCGTCTGGCCACCGAGTTGGGATTGGTCAACACCCACGTCTTTTTCAACGAGGACTGGGTGGTCTTCGAGGAGCGCCAGAACTTTCTGCTCGATGCCGATCTCGGCGTGAGCACGCACCTCGATCACATCGAGACGGAGTTCTCGTTCCGCACCCGCATCCTCGACTACCTCTGGGCGGGACTGCCGATCTTGGCCACCGATGGCGACTCGTTCGCGGAGGTGATCCGTCGCGAGGGACTAGGCGTGGTGGTGCCGGCCGGGGATGTAGAGGCGGTGGAGGAGGGTCTGGAGCGGTTGCTCACCGATCCCGCCCTGGCGGCTACCTGCCGAGCCAACATCGGTCGCCTGACTCCGGCGTTCACCTGGTCGGCCTGTCTGGAGCCCCTGGTGGAGTTCTGCCGGGCCCCCCGTCGGGCGGCGGACGTCGCCTGCACCGACCTCGATCCTCACGCGGCCGCCGCCCCGGTTCGACGGGGCCGTGTTCGAGATGTGCAGGTGGCCTGGGCCTATCTCCAAGCCGGTGGTCCGCGCCTCCTGGCGGAGCGCGGGCTTAGCCGAATTCGCCGCAACCAGCGCTGATGGCACGGCGGTAATCACCCGCCGATGGTGGAGGGGTGAGGCCGCCAGCGGTGCGCTTGGATCTGGATCGGCCGGGATCGGGACTAGCCAACCCGTGGCTGGTGATCGGTTACGTCCGAGTGGCGGCGCTGACCATCGTCCACGGAAAGGGCGTCGTCACCGACTCCACGTTGAAGTGTTGTCCGATCAACTCGACAAAGCTGCGCCTACTCCAGTGATTGATATGCCCGGGAGTGTTGCCGAGCGCCCCGATGTACTTGCCCCGGGCGAGGTTGGCCAGACGCCAGATCGGTTCGCGGGGCACCGAGACCACGAGGTGGCCGGTGGCGAGACGGGACAGTTCGCGCAGCGCCGCCATTGGATCGGCCACGTGCTCAAGCACCTCGATCCCCAGTACCAGGTCGAAACTAGCGTCGGGAAACGGGAGCCGATGGATGTCGGCGAACACACCACTCACGCCGCAGTGGGCCCAGTGGAGAGCCAACGCAGGGTCGGGGAGATCAATCCCCACCAGACGCGCGCGGGGGTACCGGGCCTGTACCCACGTGGCCACGGTGGCCTCTCCCACCCCCACTTCGAGGATCGAACGAACAGGGGCCGTGGGGAGGGCCGCATCGAGACGCTCGAAGAAACCCGTCATGAGCTTTTGCTCAATCCGGCGGGTGGAAGCGTACTTGTCGTAGGTGTTGCCGGTGGGCACCTCAGTGGCCGTCACAAGCCAATCCTATCGCTTGTCGGGGTGGGTGGCGCTGATCTGTAAAGGTGGGGAGGTGCTGACGGCGGAAGTGATTTCTGAACCCAACGGGGAGGAAGCCGTCGGCCTGGGCGAGGCTGTGCGGGGCTTGCTCGCACAGGGCCGCTCAAGCGCTCTCACCGCCTTGTTCCTGGTGGTGGGAACACTGATCTTGGTGACATCGGTGGCGGTGCGTTTTCCCGATCTCTCCGTGTACGACGAAAGCGTTCATGTGGATTATGTCTTTCGGGCTGAGCAGGGCGAGGTGCCCCGCATGGGAGATTTGATCCAGCCGGAGGTGGTGGGTCCTTCCCTGTGTCGGGGCGTGGTGGGGGTTCGGCTCCCCGATTGCTCCAGCGGTGACCAACGGCTCGGCCGACTAGGGGCCAAGGGCTACCAGTACGAGGCGCAGCAGCCTCCGGTGTACTACTTCGTCACGGCTGCCCTGCGCCGCCTCGTGGCGCTCGGCCCCAGCGATGACCTGGTCCTCACGGCTCGCCTCACCGGGGCGGCGTGGCTCCTGAGCGGACTCCTGGTCCTCTGGCTGGCACTGGCTCGACTTCGGGTTCGGCCGGCGGGGGCGGCCACGATCCTGGCGATAGCCCTGCTGGGTCCTGCCGTGGTGTACCACTCGGCGACGGTTACCAACGACGCCGCCGTTCTCCTGCTCGGCGCGGTGACGATCCATTTCCTGCTCGCCGCACGACGAGCCGTTACCTGGGGTGGGCTCCTGGGGTGGTCGCTGCTGGGGGCCGTGGCGGTGTGGACCAAGCCCCAGGTTCTCGTGGCCATCGCAACGATGGCGCTGGTGGCGCTGTTGCGTCGTCGTCGTCCGTCGTGGCGTCCCGTGCGCGATGATCTCTGGCTCCTTCCGGTGGCGGTGTCGGCGGTGGCCTATCTCGTCTGGGGGGCGATAGTGGAGGCGCGGGCCACGGTGGACCCAGCCGTGGTCCTCCACACACTGCTGTCGTTCAAAGAGGTAAGTCAGTTCCCGGGGGAGACCGTCATTGCACAACTCGTGGGTCTCGTCATCGCCTACTCCGGTCCCACACCGCTGCGGACGTCATTCGTGAGTGCGTTCGGCATGCTGGTGGTTTACACCGTGGTGGCGGCGGACTTGCGGGCCGTTCTCAACGCCGCCCGGTCTTCGGTGGTGGCGTTGGCGGGCTGGCTGAGTTTCCTTGCCGTGGTGTTGGCCGGACCGGTCTACACCGCGATGTTCTTCTTCGAATGGAGCATCGGCGGTGGGCCGACTCCTCGCTACGCGCTCGTGCTGCTGCCGGGGATGCTGCTGGGTCTGGTGGAGCCCGTTGCGCACCGCAAGACAAGGATCTGGTTGCAGATCGTTCTGCTTGGCCTGGCCGGGGCGCTGGCGGTATTGATCATCAATGTTTCCCTTCGGGGTGGCTGAGGTCGGCGGGTGAGCGTTATGGGGACCACGGGGCGCTACCGTTCGAGCGCCGTGAAACTGATCATCCAGATTCCGTGTCTCAACGAAGAGGATCAACTGCCCGTATCCCTGGCGGCGTTGCCGCGAGAGGTTGAGGGCTTTGACGTGGTGGAGTGGCTGATCGTCGACGATGGCTCCACCGACCGCACCGTTGCGGTGGCTAGGGAACTCGGTGTGGACCACGTTGTGAAACTGACCAACAACAAGGGACTGGCCTATGCGTTCCAAGCCGGTCTGGATGCGTGCCTGAAGCTGGGAGCCGACGTGGTGGTCAACACCGACGCCGATAACCAGTACGACGCCGAGGACATACCCGCCCTAGTGCAGCCGATCCTGCGAGGCGATGCCGACATGGTGATCGGCGCTCGGAACGTGATGGCTATCGAGCATTTCTCGCTGGTCAAGAAGCGGCTGCAGAGGTTGGGGAGTTGGGTCATCCAACATGCATCGGGCACGACGATCCCCGATGCCACCTCGGGATTTCGGGCCTATAACCGCGAGGCGGCGTTGGGTCTGACCGTGGTGTCGAGCTACACCTACACCCTGGAGTCACTTATTCAGGCGGGCCAGAGCCTGGTGGCGCTGGATCACGTTGCGGTGAGGACGAATCCCGAGTTGCGGGAGTCGCGGCTGTTCGGCTCGATGTGGGGCTATGTGCGCCGCAACATGATGGCGATCTTTCGGATCTACGCAGGCTACGAGCCGCTCAAGGTGTTTACGGCGCTGGCGCTGGGTTTGCTGCTTCTGAGTGGGATCGCCTGGAGCCCGTTCTTGTACGACTGGATTGTGTACGGCGACCGGTCGGGGCACCTGCAGTCGATTGTGGTGGGGGGTGTCCTCCTGGTGGCGGCGGTGCAGACCTTCGCCCTGGGGGTCATTGCGGACCTCATTGCGGCCCACCGGACCGTCTCGCAACGCACCCTTGAACGGGTGCGTCGGATCGAACTGGAGTTGGGCGTGGCACCGTCGCACTACGTGCCGGACCCCCGAGAGGGGCAAGACCCCTAGCGGGGGTCTTGATCAAGGAACGCCTCGAGTAGCAACTGGGCGGCTCGGGTGGGGGCGGTTGAGCCCGCCGCTACCGCCGCCACGAGGTCGGGCACTCGGTCGCGCACCGTGGGGTGATCGCGGAGGCCCTCCAGCAGGGTCTCGGTAACTTCGCTCCACATCCACGACACTCCCTGCCGGGCGCGCAGTTCCTCGAGGCCATCGGCGGCGAGGCGGGCATGGGCGGCCTCGATGGCAGCCCAGAGTTCGGGCACGCCAGCCCCGGTCCGCGCCGAACAGGTAGCTACGCCCACTTCCCAGCCGGGTCGCTTGGGCCGGAGGAGGTGCACGGCGTGGCGCAGGTCGCCCATGGCGCGCTGGGCGGCCCCTGCGAGTTCGCCGTCGGCCTTGTTGACGGCGATGAGGTCGGCCAGTTCCATGATCCCGCGTTTGATGCCTTGCAGTTCGTCGCCACCGGTGGGGGAAGCCACCAACACGAAGAGATCGACGAGGTCGGCCACCGCCACCTCGGACTGGCCCACGCCCACGGTCTCCACCAGCACCACTCGGAATCCGGCGGCCTCACACAGCAGGAGGGCCTCGCGGGTGCGGCGGGCTACGCCTCCCAGCGTGCCAGAGGATGGCGAGGGCCGAATGTAGGCGCGTTCGTGGCGGCCGAGGTCGGACATGCGGGTCTTGTCACCCAGGATCGAACCGCCGGAAATGGAACTGGATGGGTCCACCGCCAGCACGGCTAGGTGGTGCCCGTCGCCCAGCACTTGGTGGCCGAGGGCCTCAATGAGGCTGGATTTCCCGGAGCCGGGTACGCCTGAGATACCTACCCGAATGGCGCCGCCGGTAAAGGGCAGGAGCGACTCGATGAGGTCGGTGGCTTCGATGCGGTGGTCGGGACGGGTGGATTCCACCAGGGTGATGCCGCGGGCCAGGGCGCGCCGGTCGCCGGCGCGTATGGCAACGGCGAGATCGGCGTCTAAGGAAGCCACGGTGGGGGGCTTCAACCGCGTCCGGGACGAGCGCGCAGGAGACCGAGCACAACCTCGGCCGCCTCGGGGATGTTCGTGCCGGGACCGAAGATGGCCACCACGCCGGCGGCTCGGAGTTCGTCGTAGTCCTGGGGTGGGATCACGCCGCCGCACACCACCAGGATGTCGTCGCCGCCCGCCGCCCGTAGCTCGTCGATCAGTTGGGGCACGAGGGTCTTGTGCCCGGCGGCCTGGCTCGACACCCCCACGATGTGCACGTCGTTTTCGACCGCCGCCCGCGCCACTTCCTCGGGGGTTTCGAAGAGTGGCCCGAAGTCCACGTCGAAGCCGATGTCGGCGAAGGCGGTTCCCACCACCTTGGCTCCTCGGTCGTGGCCGTCTTGGCCCATCTTGGCCATGAGCATCCGGGGGCGTCGCCCCTCTTCGCTAGCAAACGCGGCCACATCGGCCACGATGGCCGCAAAATCGGTGTCTCCTTCGAACCCTGATCCGTACACACCACTAATGCTACGGATATCGGCCTTGTGGCGGCCGAACACGGTCTCCAGGGCATCGCTCATCTCGCCCACGGTGGCCCGGGCTCGGGCGGCCTCGATGCACAAGGTGAGCAGGTTCCCGTCGGCTTCGGCGCCCTCCTGCAGACGGCGGAGGGCGGCCTCACAGGCGGCCGCTGGGCGGGTGGCCCTGATCTGCTGCAGTCGGGCAATCTGGCGATCGCGCACCATCGTGTTGTCGATGTCGAGGATGTCCACCAGCGGCGGATCCTCCGGCCGGTACTTGTTCACCCCCACGATGACCTCCTCGCCGCGGTCCACGCGCGCTTGCCGGCGAGCGGCGGCTTCTTCGATGCGTAGCTTGGGCATGCCCGAGGCAACGGCCTTGGTCATGCCGCCGAGGCCTTCGACCTCCTCCACAATCTTCCAGGCTCGATCAACCAAGGCTTGGGTCAGTGCCTCCACGTAGTAACTGCCCCCGAGAGGGTCGACCACGCGGGGTACGCCGGTTTCCTCCTGGATGATGAGTTGGGTATTGCGAGCGATACCGGAACTGAACTCGGTGGGGAGGCCGAGCGCCTCGTCGAAGGAGTTGGTGTGCAGGCTCTGGGTGCCGCCAAGTACCGCCGCCATCGCCTCGAGGGTGGTGCGCACGATGTTGTTGTACGGGTCCTGCTCGGTGAGCGAGACGCCGCTGGTCTGACAGTGGGTGCGGAGCATCTTGGACTGGGGGTTTCGGGGGTTGAAGGTGGTCATCACCCGATCCCAGAGCACCCGAGCGGCGCGGAGTTTGGCGATCTCCATAAAGAAGTTCATGCCGATGGCGAAGAAGAACGAGAGACGCGGCGCGAAGACATCAATGTCGAGCCCGCGCTGGGTGGCGAACCGGGCGTACTCCCACCCGTCGGCGATGGTGAAGGCCAACTCCAGATCGGCCGTCGCGCCCGCTTCTTGCATGTGGTAGCCGGAGATCGAGATCGAGTTGTACCGGGGCATGTGTTCGGCGGTGTGGCTGATGATGTCGGCCACGATTCGCATGCTCGGCTCGGGCGGGTAGATGTAGGTATTGCGGACCATGAACTCTTTGAGGATGTCGTTTTGGATCGTGCCACTGAGTTGGTCTTGCCGCACCCCTTGTTCCTCGCCCGCCACGATGAAACACGCCAGGACAGGGAGCACCGCCCCGTTCATGGTCATCGACACCGACATCTGGTCGAGGGGAATCCCGTCGAACAGGATCTTCATGTCCTCCACCGAGTCGATGGCCACCCCCGCCTTGCCCACGTCACCGACTACTCGGGGGTGGTCGGAGTCGTAGCCTCGGTGGGTGGCGAGGTCGAAGGCCACCGACACCCCCTGTTGGCCGGCGGCGAGATTGCGGCGGTAGAAGGCGTTGGACTCCTCGGCAGTGGAGAAACCGGCGTACTGGCGGATTGTCCAGGCCCGTCCCGTGTACATGGTGGCACGCACGCCGCGCCGAAAAGGTGCGGCACCGGGCAGTCCATCGGTGGGGATTGTGGCGGTATCAGCAGCCGTGTAGAGCGGGTGCACCGCAATGCCCTCGGGGGTCTGCCAGATCAGTGTGTCGGGGTCGGCCCCTTTGAGGTCCTGGGTGGCCATGGCCCGCCATGTATCGCGATCGGCGTTCGGGGCAGGTGCGTCGCTCATCACCCCTCATGCTACGGACCGGCCCTCGGGGACGTGAAACCGCCCTCTATTACCCCAGCACGGTCACCACCAGCCGGGGGACCGCCCGAAGTTCCTCCACCACCTCGGCGACTCGCTCGGCGGGCACCAGGAGCTGGTTCGGGGCCAGCGGCACGGGGAGCACCGAGGGAGGGTTCACGACGGCCTCATGCGGACTCAAGACGATGTCCACGTAGCGGTGGTCGCGGCAGAGGCGCTCGGCCGCATCGGTGCTGGCGCCGTCGAGCACCTCGATGGTGAGGATGGGCCGACAGGCGTCGATCAGCGCCCCGGCCCCGGCTAGGACGCGGGGCTCGGCCCCCTCGACGTCGATTTTCACCAGGCTCACGGTGGGCCGGCCTGCGGTGGCCCAGGCCTGGTCCAGCGTGGAGGCCTGCACGGTCAGGACCCGATCAATGATGTCCTTGAAGTCGCTCTCGAGCGACGCGCTGGTCTCGATGGTGCCGTCGCCTTGAGCCAGCGGGAGGTGGAGCTCAGCCGTGCCGATTTGGTCGCCGATCGCTGTCTCGTGAAGGGAGATCCGGCGGCCGGCTCGGTTGGCCCGCACGTTCGTGCGCATCAGGGCAGCGATCTCGGGCACTGGTTCAAAGGCGATGGCGCGTACCGAACGATGGGCCGTCACGGCGATGAGCGAATACAAACCAGTATTGGCCCCCACGTCGAGCACCGTGTGGGGCCACCGGCGAACGAGGCGGGCGAAGACACTCGGGAGGGGAGCCTCAAAAGCGTTCCAGCCACCGGTCCGAAAGGCTCGAACGACTTGATCCCGATCCTCGAGGGCGTACATGCGCAAGCGTCGGGACCGGAGATCGCGTGACCCGGGGGGAACGGTGATCGCCACGAGGTCACCTACCGATCGGAATCGATCGAGGTGATCAGCCACTGTGTGGGCTCCCAATGCCTCGCACAGTTGCACCAACTGATCGGCCACTACCGGGCGTTGTAAGACTGCCCTCCACCACGAAGTTACCGGCACAGATTCCATGAGCCGCTCAACTTAGCTTCGCCACGGGTGCCCTCGGGCGCTCTAGAGGTTGTTGATCGCGGTCGTGAAATTGGCGAGGGGAAGATTGCCGGACAGCCACAGAGGATCAGCCGGGGACCCAGGGTTGTAGAAGTGCACGTCGTCGCCTCCGTTGCCATCGAAGTCCCCGGCGACCGGCGAAAATTGACCGTAGATCTGGCGAATGGGAGCGTCGACGAAAGTTCCTGTCTCGGACGCGAGCCAGAGGTAGTCACTGCTCACACCAGGGGCGTAGAAGAGGATGTCGGTGCGGCCGTCGCCGTTGTAGTCGCCACTGACCGGGAGGTAGGAACCGAGTACCTGTCGGGTCTCGGTGACGCGGAAAATGGCACCGGGCCCGCCACGCCAGCGCGACTCGGGTGTGGACCCGGCACCGTAGAAGAAAATATCGTCGCATCCGTCCCCGTCTTGATCACCCCGGACGGGCGTGTAGGTGCCGAACACTTGGCGAGTTGCGAGGGGTGTGAACGCCGAGCTCTTTGCGATCCACAGACTGTCGGTGGCCGCACCCGGGGCGTAGAAGTAGATGTCGGTGGTGCCATCGCAGTCGAAGTCGCCGGGGATGGGCGTGTAGACGCCGAACACCTGGCGAACCGGCACCGAGGTAAACCGGCCTACTCCCGAAGCGAGCCAGAGGTAGTCGGTGGCGGGACCAGGGGCGTAGAAGTAGATGTCGGTGGTGTCGTTGCCGTCATAGTCGCCGGCGATGGGCGTGTAGGTGCCCGTGACCGATGGGGCTGCGATCGCGCTCGGGTGGTGCTGCTCATCGCCGAGAAAAAGGGACTCCGAAACGGCACCGGGATGGATCATCAGGAGGTCGTCAGCCGGGTGGCCGTCGAATTGACCCACCACCGGCGTGCCTCGCTCGGTGCTCGGTGCGGGAGTGGGGAGCACCGGCACGCTGGTGGCCACCCTGGCCGCTCCCGCACCCACGGTCGTCCCCTCAGGAGTGGAAATCACCCCCACGATGTCGGTGTCGTAGGTCGTGTACCCGGGGTAGGACCCCCGCATCCATAACAGCGCGTGCGCACCGTTCAAGGCGGCCAGCACCGGGCGTAGGTTATCGGTCGTGGAATCGCGAGTGAGCGCCGTCCATGTCCAGATCCCTCCGGCTTGACGGCCCTCCCACAGCTCCCAGTGGCGTTGCTGATCCGCTACCGAAACCAGGGGAGCGCCGGTAACCGGATCGGCGTTGGTCGAGATGACCAGGTGCGTAGGGTCGGCTGGATCCAGCGCCGCTAGCCCCGTGTAGTCCTCCTCCTCAGCGGTGAGCGCCGTGCCGGCGTAAGCCACTTCGGCGGTCTGCCAGGTCGTGCCATCCCAGGAGCCGTACCAGTAGCGATGATCAGTCACGGAGTGGCGCACCGAGAAGACAATCGTTGGTTGTCCGGTGATCGGGTCGTCTTGAATCGCTGCCACCCAGGCCCGTTCACTGCCGGGAGGAGACCACACTCGGGTAAGTGCGGTCACCGGAAGGGTGGCACCGAGGGGTCCGAGTAACGTTCCGTCGGACCGGTAGACCTGCCCGGTTTTGATGTAGCCGTGGTAGATGGATGTCTGCTCGTCCCGGGGGTGGGTTGCCGTGGCGATGAGGTCGACACGGCCATGTCCATCGGCCGCATACTGCACGTACGGGCGGCCATTGATGAGGTCGGTTGGGTCGCGCAGTATGGGTCCGATGTCTGCCCAACTGCGTCCGACATCGGTGGATACCAGGGCCGACGTATCGAATCGATCGCCCCGATAAAAGTTGTAGAGCACCGCTTCACCGGCCGCTCCGGTACTCGACACCAACCGGCTGTAGGTGGTGTTTCCCCCGGCTGGAATGGAAGGAAGCAGCAGCCACGACCCATCGGTGCGGCGGCGTTGCTGGTGGATCAGGCCGTCCCGGTTGTGACGAGACCAAGCGGTGGTCACTTCTCCGTTGGGCGCCGAATAAATCGAGGGGTTGTCGTGGTCATCGCTCTCGGCCACCCCCAAGCCCACGAGCCGGCGGGCCCCGGTGGCGAGGGTGAACTCGCCGACCATCGAGGTTCCCGGCGGGAGTCGTTGGGCATAACGGCTGGCCACTGCGCCGGTATAGAGCGTCGTGCCGTCGCTGGAGAACTGCGCCCGCTCGTCGGAGAACCAACTCCAGCCGGCATCGGGAATCACGGTGGTGGTGCCGGTGGGGACCACGTTGATCCTCGGCTCGGCCGCCGATGCCCTGGCCGTCGAGCGGACAACGGGAAGGGTCGCCAGCAAGACGAGTAAGGCAACGCCGCGCCAACGGGGAGAAGAGTTCATGATTTTGGGACGATGGATATCGTTTGCACGACGGCGTGGGCCGAGCGCACGAGGGGACCCCGGGTGACATGGTGGCCCACCACGACGTAGAGGCAGAACGGCCGCCCCGCCACCTGGAAGAACCTTTGAAACCCAGACATGCCGGGCATGGCCCGTTGCATGCTCTCCGGCGAGAAATCGGCCACGCCGACACTCGGCAAACCCTCACGGCGGAACAGGGCGGTGGCGGCGGCCTCGGGTTCATGTTCGAGGAGGCAGATGAGAATGTCTGATCCCCCCATCGACTCAACGGCTCCAGAGCCGTAGTCGCCTCGCTCGGCGGGCAGGGCGAAACTGCTGGCATGGAGGACCGATCCCACGGTGGGGGTGGCATCGAGCGGCGCCAGGGTGGTGGTGGAGCGGGAGGTGAAGTCGCGGCCCGCGGCGCGAATCTGTCCGTCCCATCGGTGGGGTAGATCGATGGAGATCCCGGAGTCGGCGAGCCGGCTCATGGGGTGGTGTCATCGGTTCCGAGATGAGAGGGGTGGGGTTCTGGGTAGAGGCTGGGGTGGCCCGGCTCGATGCCAGCCGCCTGCATCTCGCTATCTACCCAATCGGCGCGGTCCTGGCCGCCCATGCGGGCGAGGCGGCTGTGGTCGTCGCTCCGCGCCAGTCCTGCATCGGCGATAGCCCGACCGAGGAGGTCGCGTACCTGGTCCCAGGAGGTTCCGGATCCTTCGCCCACCACCGTCCCTGAAGGTCCGTCGACCAGCAAGAAATAGGGCGACACCGGGACGCGATAGTCGTCCCAGGCGGCGCTGGTCATGATCGTGACGATAGCGGTCGGGGCGAGGTCGGCCACCGCGGCGGCTGATTCGACCTCAGGACCGTTGGTCACGATCACTACCCGCGTGTCTGGGCCGGGTAGTTCGGGGCCTCCGGGAGTGGCGAGGGCTTCCCAGAACACTCCGCAGGTGCCGCAACCCGACGAAAGGAACGCCAACAGGGTGGCGTGGCCCACTCCAGTGACCGCCACCCGGGCGGCCCCCCCGAGCGGAAGTTCACCGGTCAGGTCCACGGCGTCGCCCATGGGCGCGTTCTCATCACGGGGTCGAGGTACCCCGTCGCTCGTGCGCATCGGCGCTCGATTTGATACGGCGGGGCTCCGGAGCGGCGCGGCAGGTGCGGCGACGCCATCCTCGAGGTTCACCCCGAGATCATGCAAGGCCCGCAGGATCTCGGCATGGGAGCGGAGAAGGCCAATCACGAGCACGCCGAGGAGAGCCACCACCATCGCCAAGGCCACGACGAGAGCAGCCATCAAGTCGCCATCAGCCGAGTAGCCATCGTTGTCCAAACTTGACGGTGATCACCGACGCGTCGGTCAGTGATCGGCGTAAATACCATGTTCCCTCTGACGGTCGGTACACGCCCAGGCTCACCTGGCCGAGAGCGTGCCAATCACCCACCACCGGTATGTCGCCGCGCTGTCCGAAGGGGATAAGCCGGGCAGTGGAGGAGGGTGCAAGGGTGTTGTTGAGATGCCACATGCCGCTGCGAAAAATACCGATGCCGTCGATGCCGTCATTGTTCCAGTCGCCCACCACGGGTAGGTCGCCGACCGCGAGGCCGTAGCGCACCACGCGCACCGTCGAGGGGGAGGCCAGATTGTCGCTGAGGTGCCAATAGCCACCGCGGCGGAAGATGCCGGGCGAGTCGGTGCCGTCACCGTTCCAATCTCCCGCCACCGGCATGTCGCCGGACTGCTGCCCGTAGGGGGCACTGACCAGGAAGGTAGAGGCGGGGTTGATCTGATTCGACAGGTGCCACACGGCGTTGCGGAAGATTCCTACGCCGGTTGTCCCGTCACCGTTCCAGTCGCCTACGACGGGCCGATCACCGGGTTGGAGGCCGTAGGCGAAGGGGGCCACGGGACCGAGATTGGCCGACTGGCGGATTGTCCAGAGGTGGGTGAGGTTGTCGTAGAAGCCGATGCCGGATTTGCCGATTCCGTCCCAGTTGCCCGCCACTGGATAGATGGGCGGTGCTGTTTGGAGGCATGGCCGGTTGTGGTTCGCCGTGTTGTTGTCGGTTCGCACGGCGGCGCTGGAGCACGTGGGTTCGATCTTCCAGGGCTCGGTACAGGTAACCACTCGGCACAGGATCGGACCGATGCAGGCGGTGGCGTTGTTGCAGTTGCCGTATCGGAACGAGGTGCAACCAGCCTTGCGGTGGTCACAGCGGCCCTTTGCACAACCGCACGGGCTTCCGTTGCAGGCGCCGCTGCACACCCCCGAGCCGCCGCAGCTGCAAAAGCCGCAGGGCTTGTGGCAGTCCATGTAGTAGCGGGCGGCGCCCCCACAAAACGATGACCCGTCGGCCTTCCACCAGCCGCCGGTGAGCGAGCCGCTCGGGCAGGTGTTGGTGCCGTAGATGGCGCAGCAGAACTCGGTGTAGCCGTCGCAGCACAGGGAGCCGCAAGCGCATCCCTGGCCCTGGCAGTTGCAGGTGGCGGCGTAGGCGCTCTGGGGGCGCAGGAGAAAGTTGGCGGGGGCGGTGACCAGCGCCGTTCCCGCCATGGCAGAGCGGGCCAGAAAACTTCGTCGGTCAATGCGATGGGCCACCGCATTGGTTGCTCGGGCTAGCAGATTGGAAGCGACCACGCCCCAACGATAGTGCAGCCATCGGGGCTGCTCGGTGCGCTAGCGGCGGGGGAGAGGCGCCGATTCGGTAGCGTCCAGGCTATGACTGTGAGGTTCGTGATCATCGGCGGTGGGCCCGCCGGCAACACTGCGGCCAGCCGTGCCGCCGGCTTCGGCGCGGAAGTGACCGTGATCGAGCGCGATATCATTGGGGGCGCGGCGCACCTCTGGGACTGCATTCCGTCCAAGGCCATGATCGCCACCGGTGGGGCGCTGGCCGCGGTGCGGCGGTCATCAGAAATGGCACTCACGCCGGGCCCGGTTGGCGTGGATGCCGTGGCGCTCCGGCAACGGATCGAGGGCATCTCCGCCAAAATCGAGCACGACACCCGGCAGCTTCTCGAGAGCCAGGGCGTGCGGATACTGCGGGGAAACGGTTGTTTGGTGGGCCCGCACCAGGTGGTGGCCACTACCGACGACGGGCGGATCGAACTCGAAGCCGATGCCATTCTTCTCGCCACCGGGAGCCGTCCGCGTCGGCCCGACTGGGCTGAGGTGGATGGCCATCGGGTGCTCTCCACGCGCCACGCCTATCCGCCCCGGGAGTGGCCCACCCACCTGGTGGTGATCGGGTCGGGGGTGACAGGGGTGGAGTTCGTCCACATGTTCTCGGCGTTGGGGAGCGAGGTGACCCTGATTGCGTCGCGACAGCAGGTGCTGCCGGGGAAAGACCCCGAGGTGGCGGCCGCCTTGGAAGACGAACTGCTCTCCCGGGGGGTCAACGTGCTCAAGGGGGCACGGGCGATGGGGATCGATCGGCACACCGACACGCTCACGGTGCGTTGTGACGATGGCCGAGCGGTAAGCGGATCCCACGCCCTGATGGCCATCGGGTCTCTACCTAATAGCGAGGGACTGGGCTTGGCGGCGGCGGGCGTAACCGTAGTGGGCGGGTACGTGCCCATCGACGCTAACTGCGCCACCAACGTGCCCCACGTCTATGCCGCCGGTGACCTGTCGGGGAAACTCCCGCTGTCATCGGTGGCCGCGATGCAGGGCCGCCGGATCGCCGAGAAGGTGATGGGCTATCCCTCTGGCCTGCACCGAACACTGGACTACGACAAGGCGGCCACGGCTATTTTCACCGTGCCTGAGATCGCCGATGTTGGCTTGGCGGAGGCGGATGCCTTTGCGCAAGGTCGGAAGGTGCGGGTCACCAAGGTGCCGTTTTCGGCATCACCCAAGGCCCTGATCGAAAGTCATTCGCGGGGTTTTGTGAAACTGGTGAGCGACCCCGCCACGGGCATCGTGTTGGGTGGCTCGGTGGTGGGCCGACACGCGGGCGAGTTGATCGCGGTAGTGGCGGTAGCAGTCACCAATGGTCTGCGAGCCGTGGATCTGGTGGACAGTCTGCTGGTGCACCCCTCGCTGGCTGAAGCATTGGCCGAGGCGTCGGAATAGGCCCCATGCCGGCGCTCACCGCCCCCGCCCTGGTCGTCGCGGCATTGCTGGCCCTCGCTGGGGCCCAGAAGCTCCTTGATCCCACCATGACCGTGGGGGCCTTGCGGGCCCTGGGGCTGCCGGCCCGCTCAGGGTGGGTGCGGCTGGGATCAGGAGCGGAACTGGTGCTCGGGTTGGCGGCCATCACGGTGGGCGGGGCGCTGGTGTGGTCGTTGGTGGGGCTGAGTTACGGGGCGTTCGGGGCGTTCGTGGTGCTCGCCCGGCGGAGCGGCACGATGATTGGGTCCTGCGGGTGCTTCGGACGCGATGAAACACCGCCGCATCCGATCCACGTGGTGCTGGATGTGTTCCTGGCGGGTGTAGCGGTGGCCATGGCGGGGTGGTCTTCGGCACCGCCTCTCGACGCCCTCATCGATGCCCCGGGTGTTGCCGTGGTCATCGTGGCTCTCTCGGCGCTGGCGCTGGTGCTGGTGTACGCCGCCTTCGTGGATCTACCGCGGGCGCTGAGCGTGGCGCGAACCGCCGGCGTCAGTCGATAACCACCACGATGTCGCCGGTCCCCACCGACTGGCCCGCGGCGACCTTGATTTCCGCCACGGTTCCGTCCTTGTCAGCGGCGATGGTGTTTTCCATCTTCATGGCTTCCAGCACGCAGACAGACTGACCAACGGTCACGGTCTGGCCCACCTCGACGAGCACCTTCACAATGGTGCCCTGCATCGGCGCGGAGACGTTTCCGCTGCCAGCGGCCGCCGTTTTGCCACTGGCGACCGCTCGGCGGTGGCGAGGGCCGGCCGAAGCCGTGGCCGCCACCATAGGGACGTCGGGTACCCACATCTTCACCGAGAAGCGTTTGCCGTTGATCTCCACGTCTACATCTCGTTGCACCTTGGGGGCCTCGTCGGGATCAACCGCTGGCGCTGTCGGTCCGGAGGTGATGCCGGTGAGATCGAGGCGATCCTCCACCCACTTGGTGGAGTGCGCGGCGGCCCGGAAGTCGGGGTGGCGCAAGATGGCGAGGTCGGCAGGAATGGTGGTGGCGATTCCCTCGATGCGCATTTCCGTGAGGGCGCGAATCATGCGGTCGATGGCGGTGTCGCGCGTGTCGCCCCACACCACTAGTTTCCCCACCAGGTTGTCGTAGTACTGGCTCACTTCGTCGCCGCTTTCGTACCCACCGTCCCAGCGCACCCCAAAGCCCTGCGGCGGTACGAGTTCGGTGATGGTGCCGGGAGAGGGAAGGAACCGTCCTTCCGCGGGGTTCTCGGCATTGACCCGCACCTCGATGGCCCAACCCCGCAGGTCGATGTCGTCCTGCGTGAAGGACAGGGGCTCACCCGACGCCACCCGGATCTGCTCGCGCACGAGGTCGATTCCCGACACCAACTCGGTAACGGGGTGTTCCACCTGCAGGCGGGTGTTCATCTCGAGGAACCAGAACTCGCCGTCTTGGAAGAGGAACTCAACAGTGCCCGCGTTGTAATAGCCGCAGGCTTTGGCCACCTTGACCGCCGCTTCGCCCATGGCCTGACGAGTCTCGGGGGGGAAGGACGGCGCCGGGCTTTCCTCGATCAGTTTTTGGTGGCGACGTTGGGCCGAGCAGTCGCGTTCGCCGATCCACACCACGTTGCCGTGCGTGTCGCCGATGATTTGCATCTCGACGTGACGCGGCCAGGTGAGGTAGCGCTCCACGTAGCACTCGTCGCGCCCAAAGCCTTTCAGGGCCTCCGATTGGGCCGACTCGAGTGCATCGTGGGCCTCGGACGCGCTCAACACCACGCGCATGCCGCGCCCGCCGCCGCCGTAGGCCGCCTTGATGGCCACCGGCCACCCAAACTCGGTACCGAAGGCCACCACCTCATCGCTGGAGGAGAGGAACTCGGTGGTGCCGGGCACGCCCTGCACCCCGGCGGCCTGCGCAGCGATGCGGCTCGAGACCTTGTCGCCCATCACTTCGATGGCCTCGGGCGGCGGACCGATGAAGGTCACACCGCGTTCGGTGATGGCCCGGGCGAAGTCGGTGTTTTCGGAGAAGAAGCCGTAACCCGGATGCACGCCATCGGCGCCGGACTGTTCGATTACCTCGAGGATTCGTGCCGTATTGAGGTAACTCTCGGCGGCGGTCTGGCCTCCCAGCGCGTAAGCCTCATCGGCGAGGCGAACGTGGAGCGCCCCCCGATCTAACTGGGAATAGACCGCCACCGTGGCAATACCCATTTCCTGGCAAGCGCGGATGACTCGGACAGCAATCTCGCCCCGATTGGCGATGAGGACTTTGGTAAGCACCCTCTATGATTAGCGCCGTGCCGGGTACACGTGCCAGATCAGTTCTGGCCGAGGGCCCCGGAAGGCGCTTTGCGGACGTGCGTTGGGTGGCCGAAACGGGCTCTACCAACGCTGATGCGATGGAGTTGATGCGCCAGGGTGAGCCCGAGGGCATCGTGCTAGTGGCCGACTATCAGACGGCCGGTCGCGGGCGGGCCGGGCGCCCCTGGACGGCCCCTCCGGGGGCGAGTCTGCTGCTCACGGTCCTCCTGCGGCCCCCGGCCGCCGTAATGGATTTGGCCACGATGGCCGTAGCGGTGGCGGCGGCAAGTGCCGTGGAGGCCGTGGCGGGATTCGCGCCTCGGCTGAAGTGGCCCAATGATCTCGTGTGGCCGGGGGATGGTTCGGGGCCGGATCGCAAACTGGCCGGAATCTTGGCGGAGGCCGACTGGCCGTTGGGGGTTGAGGTCACGGCGGGATGGCGGGTGCCAGCCCCCCATGAACGCGCCGTGGTGGTGGTGGGTATTGGGATCAACGTGGATTGGCCCGACAACCTCCCCTCGGAGTTGGCCAAGATAGCGGTGGCCTGCAACCACATCGTGCCCAGGCCGGTGGACCGCGAGGAGTTGTTGATTGCTCTGCTCAATGCCTTGGGTCCTCGCTACGACGCGCTGGCCGCGGGCGATCGAACGGGGCTCCTAGCGGCCTGGCGCGAGCGCTCGGCCACCCTGGGTCGGCGAGTCCGGGTGGAACTCGCCTCGGGTGATGTGGAGGGGATGGCGGTGGATGTGAACGAGCAGGGCCACCTCGTGGTGGAGACCTCCGACGGCCAGCGCCACTCCTTGGCGGTGGGCGACGTCGTGCACCTGCGTCCGGTCTAACCCACCCCAGCGCGGGAGTTGGGGCAACAGCCACGGCCCACCGATGGTGGGCGCCCCCCACCTTGAGAGCTAGGCCGTGACGTTGGCGAAGGCGCGGGCGGCGGCCTCGGTGAGCGGGCCGGGGGTGGGCAGGGGGCGCTCGTTCACCCGATGGACCGCCTGCACATCGCGTCCGGTGCTGGTGAGGAAGATCTCCTCGGCGGTCCCGAACGCCTCCATCGGAATGTCTTCCTCCAGGGCATCGGTGACCTCCAGCACGAGAGCCCGCGTGACCCCGGCCAGGCAACCGGAGGACAGCGGCGGCGTGAGCAGCCGACCACCGATGCCCACGAACACGTTGGCGCCGGTGCCCTCGCAGAGTAGGTCGGTGGTGGTGGCAAAGATGGCCTCGCTGGCGCCGCGCGCCCTGGCGTAGGCCAACGCCACCACGTTCTCGGCGTACGAGGTGGTCTTGATGCCGGCCAGAACGCCACGTTCGTTGCGGGGCCAGGGCACCGTGTGCACCGCGGTGGAGGCCGGGGCAGTGGCCAGGGGCCCTGCGGCCACCAGCACCGTGATGGTGCCCTCGCCCCGTTCCGATCCCAGCGGGGCGACCCCACCGGTAACGGTGATGCGCACCCGAGCCAGCGGCATCGGTTGGGCCCCCAGCACCGCCGTGATGGCGTCACTGAGCGTGGCATCGTCGAAGGGGACGCTTAGACCCAGAGCGGTTGCTGAACGTCGCAGGCGTTCGAGATGGCGGAGCAGGGCAAACGGCTCGCCGTGGTTGGCCTTGATGGTCTCAAAAACGCCATCGCCCACGGTGAGGCCGTGGTCGAAGATCGACACGGTGGCCCGCTCGGCGGGGATCAGCGACCCATTCGACCACACCATTGCTTCGCTCACCGCCACGATCCTGACGCAACTTGGAGAAGGTGGCGAGCTTTGAGTTGGGTCTCGGCCCATTCGTCGTCCGGATCGCTGTCCCAGGTGATGCCTCCGCCGGTGCCGAAGTGGAGCCGACCGTCCTCCACCCAGAACGTGCGGATCGCTACATTCAGGTCGCCTTGGGAACGATCGGCATCGACCCAGCCAACCGCGCCGCAGTACACCCCGCGAGCCACCGGCTCGAGGGTTGCGATCCGATCCAGCGCCGCCAACTTTGGGGCGCCGCTCACTGACCCGGGTGGAAAGGTGGCGGCGATCGCGTCAGCCCAGCCGCACCCTGGTCGCAGTTGGCCTTCGACGGTGGACACGAAGTGCACGAGGCCGGGGTGTTCCTCCACCGCGAGTAACCCCGACACCGTCACCGACCCGAACTCGCACACCCGACCCAGGTCGTTGCGCACCAGGTCCACGATCATGACGTTCTCGGCCCGGTCTTTCTCGGTAAGGCCGGAGGGATCCGGGGCGGTGCCCTTGATCGGGGCGGAGCGCACGCGGTCGCCGTCGCGCCACAGGAAGCGTTCCGGGGAGGCCGAGGCCACCTCGCAACCGAGGTGGGGGAGGCGCACCACCGCGGCGTACGGCGCTGGATTTCCCTGGGCGAGGGCGGCCCCGAGCGCGGCGATGTTGCCGCCGGATGGGAATGGGGCCGACAGCCGTCGGGTGAGATTCACCTGGTAGACGTCGCCCGCCGCGATCGACTCCCGGATGGAGCGCACCCCGGCGAGGAAAGCCGCCTCATCGAGCGATGTGGTCCACTCGCTTGGCTCGGGGCCGGACCAGGCCGGACCAGGCCACGGGCGGGCGGGACGGACGTTGGCGAAGCGGGCGCACACCGCTTCGCCTTCGAAGGGCAGTACTACGGCCCAGAACCCGGTGCTGTCGAGGCAGGTCAAATCAGCGGTCACATCCACGAGTTCGGTGGCTAGCCGGCCACCCACCACGGCCAGTGCTAGGTGGGGCGCGACCATGCTGGACATGATCGCAGCGTACGATCAGTGTTCGTCAGCATTCGAACCCGTCCCTAGTTGAAGAAGGCGCAGCCTGTCGTGCACATGGAGTTCACCCAGCCCCAGGCCGCACTCCGGCAGCTCGTACGTGACTTCGCCGAGGCCGAGATCGCACCCCACGCTGCGGATTGGGATCGCGACCACCACTTCCCCACGGAGGTGGTTCGGGCCATGGGTGACCTGGGCCTGTTCGGTATCCCCTTCCCCGAGCAGTACGGCGGCGGTGGCGGCGACCTCACCACGTTGTGCATCGCCATCGAGGAGTTGGCCCGTGTCGATCACTCAATGGCCATCACCCTGGAGGCCGGCGTAGGTCTGGGGGCCAACCCGATCTACCGATTTGGTAGCGAGGCGCAGAAGCAGCAGTGGCTCCCCGACCTTTGTGCCGGTGCCAGTTTGGGAGGCTTCGGCCTCACCGAGCCTGATGCGGGGAGCGATGCGGGCGGCACCCGCACGACGGCGGTTCTCGATGAGCAAACAGCCGAGTGGGTACTGAACGGCGAGAAGGCCTTCATCACCAACTCGGGCACGGATCTCACGGCCTTCGTCACCGTCACCGCCCGCACCGGTCCGGGCGAAATCAGCAGCATTATCGTGCCCTCGGGTACGCCCGGCTTTGAGGTCCAACCGGCCTACCGGAAGATGGGATGGCACGCCTCGGACACCCACGGCCTGTCCTTTGTGGATGCCCGGGTGCCGGAAGGCAATCTCCTCGGAGTCCGTGGTCGAGGGTTCGCCCAGTTTCTGCAGATCCTCGACGAGGGCCGTATCGCCATTTCGGCGCTGGCGGTGGGTTGTATCCAAGCCTGTCTCGATCACTGCCTGCGCTACGCGCAGGAGCGGCACGCCTTCGGGCAGCCGATCGGGGCCAATCAGGGGGTGGCCTTCCCCATCGCGGATCTCGCAGTGATGGCCGAGTCTGCTCGTCTCGTTACCTACCACGCGGCCTGGTTGCACGACACCGGTCGTCCGGTGAAGCAGGCGGCCGCCATAGCCAAACTGCACACCACCGAGTCCGCCGTGACCGCCACCCGTATCGCCACCCAGATTTTTGGTGGGGCCGGGTTCATCGACGAGACCCCAGTGGCTCGGTTCTACCGCGATGCCAAGATCCTCGAGATCGGTGAGGGCACCAGCGAAATCCAGCGCCTCGTAATCAGTCGCGAACTGGGTCTGCCCGTCCGATGAGGTTCCGCCGCTCGGCTCGTGACCCACGCCCTTGGTCGCAGCGCCTCGTGTTGCTGTTCAACGTGTGCTTCGTCGTCGGGTTGCTGGCGGTGGCCAGCGGCCTCGGCTACGGCTACGCCAAGTACAGCCGACTCCCTCGGATTGAGGTTGGGTCTGTGCTCACCACTGAGTCCAGCGCCGCCACCCCCCAAAACTTCCTGCTGGTGGGGGTAGATAGTGCGGCCTCCTTGGATCCCGACGATCCGGCCGCCGTCGGTCGGGGAGAGGTGGGCGGCCTGCGTTCGGACACGATGATGGTGTTACGAGTGGACCCGACGACGCGCCGGGCCATCTTGTTGTCGCTCCCGCGAGATCTCTGGGTGCCGCTGGCCAGCGGCGGGACGCAGCGGCTCAATTCCGCCATCCAGGTCGGTGGCCCCGAAAATCTCATCGACACGATTGAGCAGTACCTCAGCATCCCGATCAACCATTACGTTCAGGTGGACTTCGGCGGGTTCAAGGGCCTCGTCGAGGCGCTGGATGGAGTGAAGGTGTATTTCGCCACGCCGGTGCGCGACCGCAACTCAGGCCTCGACATCAAAGAAACCGGCTGCATCACTCTGGATCCGACGCAGGCACTCGGGTACGTCCGCTCCCGCCATTACGAGTACTCCGAGGACGGGCGCTGGCGCAACGATCCCACCTCAGACTTTGGGCGGGTGAACCGACAGCAGGACTTCATCGTGCGGGCGGTGCGGCGAGCCATCGAAAAAGGGGTGCGGAATCCGGTCACCCTCGACGGTCTCGTAGACGCCGGATTGAACACGGTTACGGTCGACGAGACTCTCATCGCCAGTGACATCGTGCGCCTGGCGGCGGCTTTCCGAAACTTCGACCCGAATGGTCTCGGCACCTACACCCTTCCGGTGCGGGGCGACAGCGTGGGCGGCGCTTCGGTGTTGCGGCTCATCGCCGACGAGGCCCAGCCCACCTTGGCGCTGTTTCGGAATGCGCCCTCGGGCGAGGTCACCCCGGGTGACGTGCGGGTACAAGTACTCAACGGCACCGGTCGTCCGGGTGAGGCCGGTTTGGTGAGCAAGGCGCTGGCGGCGGCGGGCTTCGGCGCAGCGGGTACCGGAGATGAAGGCGGCGCCGTGGCCCACACCATTGTTCGGTACCAGGCTGGTCAGGAAGCGGCGGCAGAGCTGGTGGCTCGGTACCTCGATGCTGCCGTCGAGTTCCAGGTGGTGACCGAGGAGCTGCCGGCTGATGTGGTGGTGGTGAGCGGCTTCGACTATCTCGGTGTGCGCGCAACGCCCCGGCCGCCCTCACCGTCTACCTCCACCTCAATGGGGAGCACGCCTACAACCCCCACCACGCTGCCCACTACCACCACCAGTGTCGTAGGGGAGGTGCCCGATCCGCCGCCGGAGGCCAACTGCTGAGGGCCTGGGTAGGCGGGTCGTTGGGTAGGCAGCGGGCCACGTGCCAGAATCCAACTCCCATGGATGCCTTCCTCCAACTCGCTGATCCATGGTCGCGCCCGGGGGCCTTGTGATGAAGGGCATCGTGCTGGCTGGAGGGCGAGCGACGCGGCTGAGCCCGGCGAGTCGGGCCACCTCCAAGCAACTGATGCATGTCTACGACAAGCCGCTGATTTATTACCCCATAAGCACCCTCCTGCATGCCCGGATCAACGAGATCCTGGTGATTTCCACCCCCGATCAACTGCCCCTGTTCGAGGAGTTACTCGGCGACGGTTCGGCGTGGGGGTGTCGGTTCTCCTACGCCGCCCAACCGGAACCGAATGGCATCGCGGCGGCCTTCCTCATCGGTGAAGAGTTCATCGGTGACGACAGCGTGGCCTTGATCCTGGGTGACAACATCTTCTACGGGGTGGGCCTTGGCGAGCAGCTCCAGCGCTATACGGAGCCGGAAGGGGCCGTGGTGTTCGGGCTCTGGGTGCCCGATCCCGAACGCTATGGGGTGCTCGAACTCGCGGCGGACGGCACCGTGATCGCCGTGTTGGAGAAACCGGCGGTGGCGCCGTCGAACTACATGATCCCTGGTCTTTACTTTTACGACAACAGCGTGATCGAGGTGTCCCGCACCACCGCCCCGAGTGAGCGAGGCGAACTGGAGATCAGCGAGGTGAACAACCGTTACCTGCGGGAGAGTTGCCTGCAGGTCTCCAAGCTTCCCTTCTCCACCGAGTGGTTCGACGTGGGGACCTTCGATGCCCTGCTGGATGCCCAACAGTGGGTAGCCGGCCATCAGCGCCGTAAGGGCCTGCTGGTGGGTTCGCCCGAGACCGCCGCGTACCGCGAAGGCTTCATCGACGCCGAGCAGTTGCGGTTCTTGGCCGCCGCCACCGATCACGGAGACGATCTCGCCAAGAGCGGCTACGGGGACCATCTCCTGCGTTTTCTCGAGTTCGAAGCCGGCGGCGAGTAATGGCCGTGGAGATCATCGATTTCGTGGCTCAGCCAACGGCCATCGATGGCCTGTTCATCATCACGATGAAGCAGGTGACCGATGAGCGGGGCACCGTTCGCGAGTTTTACCGGGAGAGTTCCTTCATCGAGGCGGGGCTGCCATCGATGGGAGCCTTCCTGCAGATCAACGCCACCGAAACCCATCTCGGTGGGTTGCGTGGTTTGCACGCCGAGGACATGGTGAAATTGGTGGCGGTGGTGGCGGGGGAGGCCTTTGGCGCCTACGTAGATCTGCGGCCGCTGAGCCCCACGCGCGGCGCCCTGGTCACCACGGTGCTGGCGCCGGGTACTCAGGTGCTCGTACCGCGGGGGGTTGGCAACGGGTTTCAGGTCACGGGCGAGGGGCCCTGCCAGTACCTGTACGGCTTCGACCAGGAGTGGGTGCCGGGCATGGCCGGTATGGCCTGTGGTCCACTCGATCCAGCCCTGGGGATCCCCTGGCCCCTGCCCATCGACCCCGCTGATCGCCAGCAGATTTCCGAAAAAGATCGGGACGCCCCCCGTTTTGCTGACCTCCCCGGAGGGGATTGATGAAACTGTTCGTTACGGGCGGCGCCGGGTTTATCGGCTCCAACTATCTCCGCTACGTATTGCGCGAGACCGACGATGAAGTGGTCGTCTACGACGCCCTTACCTACGCCGGGAATCTCTCCACGCTCAAAGATGTAGACGACGACCCGCGCTACTCTTTTGTGCACGGCGACATTTGCGATCCGGGGCCAATGGAGGCCGCCATGGCCGGCTGCGATGCGGTGGTGCACTTCGCCGCCGAGAGTCATGTAGATCGGTCGATTGTGGGTTCCGACGACTTCGTCAACACGAACTGCTTTGGTACCAACATCGTGATGGACACCGCTCGCCGTTTGGAGATCGGCCGGGTGGTGCACATCGGCACCGATGAGGTCTACGGCTCGGTAGAGGTGGGCTCATCCAAGGAGACCGACCCGCTCGAGCCCCGTTCTCCCTACTCCGCCTCCAAGGCGGGGTCTGACCTGATCGCCTTGAGCTACCACCACACCCACGGTCTGCCCGTCTCGGTGACCCGCTGCACCAATAACTTCGGGCCGTACCAGTATCCAGAGAAAGCCATTCCGCTGTTCACCACCAATCTGCTCGACGGTGAGTCCATCCCCTTGTACGGCGACGGACTCAACGAGCGCGACTGGCTGTTCGTCGACGACCACTGTTCCGGGGTCCACCTGGTGCTGCACGACGGATTACCGGGCGAGATCTACAACATCGGGGCGGGCAACGAGACCGCCAACCGGGTGCTGGTAGACAAACTCCTCGCCCTGTTGGGCAAGGACGAGACCTCAATCCGCTACGTGGAGGATCGGCTCGGGCATGATCGGCGCTACTCGGTAGACATCGCCAAGATCACCGCGCTGGGGTGGACCAAACAACGCACCCTCGACGAGGCACTGGTCGAGACGGTGGACTGGTATCGCGATAACGCCTGGTGGTGGCGTCCGCTGAAGTCAGGGAGTTGACGGCGGGTATGCGGATCCTCATCACGGGCGCGGCGGGGCAACTCGGCACGGATCTCGTGCGCCATTGCACCGAAGCCGGCGACGAGGTCATTGCCTGTTCCTCCGCGCAACTCGATCTTTCTCAGCGTGATTCGGTGGCCCAGGCCATCACCGGCAGCCGTCCCGACGTGGTGGTCAACGCTGGGGCGTGGACGGCGGTGGATGCCTGCGAAGCCGACCCGGATCGGGCCTGGCGGGTCAACGCCCTCGGGGTTCGGTGGGTTACCGACGCTGCTCGCACCGTGGGATCTCACGTGATCCAGGTGAGCACCGACTACGTCTTCGACGGAACCAAACCTGAGCCGTATCACGAATGGGATCCCACCAGTGCGTGTTCGGCCTATGGGCGTTCGAAACTCGGAGGCGAGCAGGAGGTGGATCCCGCTCACGCCGTGGTCCGCACGGCATGGGTATGCGGCGCCCACGGAAATAACATGGTGAAGACGGTTCTGGCCCTCCGCGACCGACCTGAGTTGGCGTTTGTCGATGACCAGCGGGGCTGCCCTACCTTCACCGCCGATCTGGCCCCGGCGATCCGGCGACTGGCGCTGGACCGGCTTCCGGGCACCTTCCATGTGACCAACCAAGGCGATGTGAGCTGGTACGAGTTTGTGCGGGAAATCCTGAAACAGGTGGGTGGCGATCCCGGAATCGTGCGGGCCATCCGCACGGCCGACCTCGATCCGCCCCGTCCGGCGCCGCGTCCGGCGAACTCCGTGCTCGACAACGCCGTGCTGCGCCTCTCGGATCTCCCGCTTCTGCCGCACTACCGTGAATCGCTCGGGCGACTCTTGCAGGAAGTAGGGGCGGTGTCATGAGCAGGATTGCGGTTATTGGTACCGGCTATGTCGGGCTCACCACCGGTGCCTGCTTTGCCCATATTGGCCACGATGTGATCTGCGCCGACATCGATAGCGACAAGGTGGCGCGGTTGCAACGTGGTGAGATCCCAATCCTGGAAGCAGGTCTCGACAACCTTGTGAAAGAGGGACTGGAGGATGGTCGTCTTGAGTTTGTGGTGGGGGCGGCGGCGGCGGTCGAGAACTGCGAGTTTGCGTACCTTTGTGTGCCCACTCCCCAGGGTGCTGACGGTTCCGCCGACCTGTCCTACATCGAGTCGGCGGCCCGGGAGATTGGTCCGTTGTTGCCCAGCGAGGCCATCGTGATCAACAAGTCCACGGTGCCGGTGGGCTCCACACGGGTGGTGGAACGCGCGTTGGGCCGAGACGACATCGCCGTGGTCTCCAATCCCGAGTTCCTGCGGGAGGGGTCGGCGATCCACGACTTCCTCAATCCCGATCGCATCGTGATCGGTGCGGAAGACCAGGCCGCTGCCGTGAAGGTCTCGTCCCTCTACATCGGGATCACCGCGCCGGTGATCGTCACCGACCCTGCTTCCGCCGAGACGATCAAATACGCCGCCAACGCCTTTCTCGCCACCAAAATTTCCTTTATCAACGCGGTCGCCGCTGTGTGTGAGGCAGTGGGTGCCGATATCAAAGATGTGGCCCTTGGTATGGGCTACGACTCCCGCATCGGGCATGAGTTCCTGAAGCCGGGTCCGGGATGGGGCGGTTCCTGTTTCCCCAAGGACACCCGGGCGATGGTGCACATCGCCGAGACGGCGGGGTACGACTTCCACCTCCTCCGGGGGGTGGTGGAAGTCAATGATGAACAGTTGCGTCGGGTCACCGCGAAGGTCGTGGCCGCCGCGGGTGGGTCGGTGGACGGTAAGCGCATCGCCGTGTGGGGCCTCACCTTCAAGGCCCGAACCGATGATCTGCGCGAGTCGCCGTCGTTGTCGATCATCAGCCAACTGCTGGCCCTCGGGGCCATCGTGCGGGGGTACGACCCGTCGGGTCCTGGTCCCATCGACGGCATTGAGGTCGTGGATGATCCCTTCGTGGCGGTGGAGGGGGCCGCGGTGCTGGCCGTGCTCACCGAGTGGGACGAGTTCCGCTGGCTCGACATCGATAAGGTGGCCAGCCTGGTGGCCGCCAAAGAGGTGGTGGATGCTCGCAACTTGCTCGACCGCACGGCATTCATTCGCCGGGGGTTCAACTACCACGGGATCGGGCGGCGCTGATGGCCCGCGTGGTGGTCACCGGCGGGGCTGGCTTTTTAGGCTCGCACCTGTGCGAGGCCTTGCTCGACCGGGGCGACGAGGTCGTGGCCATCGACAACCTGATCACGGGGGCGGTCGGCAACATCGAACGGCTTCTGGTCAGGAAGGGGTTCACGTTCGTGGAACACGATGTGAGCACCCATATCGGGGTGCCCGGCCCGGTGGATCAGATCATGCATTTCGCCAGCCCGGCCTCTCCCGCCGATTTCGAGCGAATCCCGATCCAAATCCTGAAGGTTGGCGGTCTGGGCACCCACAACGGCCTCGGCCTGGCCAAGGCCAAGGGAGCCGTCTTCTTTCTGGCCTCCACCAGCGAGGTGTACGGCGATCCCCTCGTGCACCCCCAGCCCGAGACGTACTGGGGCAACGTCAACCCGATTGGCCCCCGGGGGGTCTACGACGAGGCGAAGCGGTACGCCGAGGCCATGACGATGGCCTATCACCGCCACCATGGCATCGATGTACGGATCGTACGAATCTTCAACACCTACGGGCCCTGGATGCGGCCCGACGATGGTCGCGCCGTCTCTAACTTCATCACCCAGGCGCTCGCAGGGAAACCGATCACGATTTTTGGTGACGGTAGCCAGACTCGTTCCTTTACCTATATCGACGACGAGATTCGCGGGTTCTTGTCGTTACTGGACAGCGACGTGAACTCCCCAGTGAACATCGGAAATCCCTACACGGAGCACACGGTGTCCGAGCTGGCTGAACTAGTGGTGGAAGTCACCGGATCATCGAGCGAGATCGTCTACGAATCCTTGCCCGTCGACGACCCCACCCAACGTCAGCCCGACATCACCCTGGCTCGGTCCCTGTTGGGGTGGGAGCCGAAGGTGGGCCTCCGGGAGGGTTTGACCCGGACCGCCGACTACTTCCGCCTCCGATAACTCCTTAGGCCCCGAGGCCATCCAGGAGGGCATCGAAGGCCGGGAGGCACGCGGTGTCGCAGTAGGCCGCCTCGAAGGCGGCCCGGGATCGATCCGGACCGTTGGGGTCGTCCCGTAAGTGACGCACGGCGTCCACCAGGCCGGCGGTGTCGCCATGGCGGAGGCTGATGCCACACCGGTGCGCTTCGATGGCTTCGTCCACGTTGCTTCCGGCGGGACCGACGTAGAGGATCGGGAGGCGGGCGGCGAGGTTGGCGTGCATCTTGGAGGGACTCATCACCCCTAAGGCGCGATCGTCGAGCGTAATGAGGGCCCCGTGGGCACCGGCCATGAGCGCGGGGGTTTCGTCCTTGGGCACATAGCCGCGAAACACGACGTTGGTGAGCCCCTGATCGTTGACCGCCGTCTGCAGGGCGTCCCACCGGGCCCCGCCGCCAACGAACAGGAACAGGGCCTCGTCGCCGAGTTCCGCCGCCGCATCGAGCACGGTATCGAACCGGTGCCCGATGCCGGTGTTGCCGAGATAGAGCAAGACGCAGCGGTTGTCGGTGTGCAGCGCCTTATAGCCCGACCACACGGGGTCGGTGGGGGTCGGATTGGGTAGCAGCGCCTGGCGTTCCCAGTTGGGGATGAGGTGGAGGGGAGGGGTTCCTAGGTGGGGGGCGTACTGCGAGTTGAGGAGATCGGCCATGGCGCCGTCGAGCACAACACCGGCGGAGAGGTGGCGAAAGGCCCAGCGGGTGAGGCGGCGAAGCGCACGGCTCGCCACGCCCCCGCTCTCAATTTCGCCAAAACGTTCGGCCGCGTCGGGGTAGCAGTCCATGCTCCAAAGAACGACCTGGGTCTGGGGGTGGAGCAGTTGGTGCAGCACCGCCGCCACCACCACCAGTGGCGGGGTGGTCATGGCGATGATCACGTCCTGGCGGGGCAGGAGGGCCAGGCGGATGGCACTGCCGAGCGAGAAGGTGGCGTAGCCACCGAGGCGCCGAGCCAGAGATGCCTTGCCGAGGTCGGGGGTCCAGACTCGGCGGATCCGCAGGCCGGGCTGCGGGGCGCTGCGACGGGCGAGGCGACCCTCGAGGTAGCCAACTTGGCCGGTGACGACGGTGACCTCGTCGCCCCGGGCGGCCCGATGCTCGGCCAGAGAAGCGGCCATCTGGGCGGTGGGGCTGATGTCGGGGGCGTAGAACTGATTGAGAATCGTGAGGCGCACCGTGACCCCCTGGTCAGTCGAGGCGCGCGATGGCGTTGGTCACCATCTCGTCCACGATGGCCGGTAGGTCGTGTTGCTGCACCCACTCGGGGTAGTGCTCCCGGAATTTCCCCATATCGGTGTAGTAGCAGATGTGATCCCCAACCCGGTGCGTGGGGTCGTAGGTCAGGGTGGGGCGCCGGCCCCCGGAGGCCTCGGCGATGAGTTCCACGCACTCGAGGATGCTGGCGGCGTTGGGGCGGCCGCCGCCGAGGTTGTAGAACTCGCCCGCCCGGGGGTTCTGGGCAAACGCCCAGAATGCACCGATGACATCGGCCGAGTGGATCTGATCCCGTACCTGCTTCCCCTGGTAGCCCAAGATCGTGTAGTTGGTGCCGATCAGGGCGGTGTGCACGAGGTAGCTGAGGAACCCATGGAGGGGCACACCGGCGTGATGCGGGCCGGTCAGACAACCGCCTCGAAACGTGCCGGTGCGCAGCCCGAAATAGCGGCCGTACTCCTGGGTCATCAAGTCGGCCGCCACCTTGGAGGCGCCGAAGACCGAGTGCAGGCAGCCATCGATCGACATCGTCTCGGCGATACCCTCGGCGAAGGCAGGGTCGGCGTAATCCCAGCGTGTTTCGTGTTCGGTCATCGGAATCTTGTTGGGGTTGTCGCCGTAGACCTTGTTGGTGGACACGGTGATGAACACGGCATCGGGAGTGTGGCGGTGGGCTGCCTCCAACAAGTTCAGGGTGCCACCGGCGTTCACGTCGAAGTCGTCGAAGGGCCGGAGGGCGGCGAGGTCGTGGCTGGGTTGGGCGGCCGCGTGGATCACCAATTCGTAGGCGTTGCGCTGAAATAGTTTCTCCAGGCCGAGACGGTCGCGGATGTCGAGGTCATGGTGGGTGTAGCGCCGGCACGATGCCTCAAGGCGCTGCCGGTTCCAGGTGGTGTCGCCGCCCGGCCCGAAGAAGTTGGCCCGCATGTTGTTGTCGATTCCGTGCACATCAAAGCCCAGCGCGTCGAAAAACTCGACGGCCTCGGAGCCGATGAGGCCGGCACTGCCAGTGACGAGGACCTTCATCGCGGGGGCCCCATGGCAGGGCTGAGCGGGCGCATGGCTTCGGACACTACCGGCTGTCATGGGAGACTCCCGCAGTACCTATGCGAGTTGCCGTCACCCTCGAGCAGTGTTGGCACCGAGTGCCCGGCGGAAGTGCCCGCGCCACCTTGGATGCCATCGCCGCCGTAGCTCAGCGTGGCGGGGTGGAGCAGGTGGGCGTGAGCGCCTGGCATCGGCAGCCGCCCCCGTTGGCTTGGCGGGCCCCGATCGGCGTGCGAGCCCTTCCCCTGCCCCGCCTGGCCCTCTACGACACGTGGCAGCGTTGGCGGCTTCCGTTGGTGGAGCGGGCCACCGGTGCGGTCGACGTTGTACACGCCACAGCCCATGTGGCCTCGGCATCGGTTGCCCCGATGGTGGCCACGGTGCACGACCTGCACTTCCTGCACGAACCCACACACTTCACCGCCCGGGGCATTCGCCTCTTTACCCGCTTTCTGGCCATCGTGCGGGACGAAGCGGCCATCGTGGTGTGCCCATCGGAGGCCACGCGCCACGACTGTCGGGCGGCGGGTATCGACGATTCCCGGATCCGGATTACCCCCTGGGCCACTGCGGTGGCCGCCGTGGGAGACACCGAGGTGGCCCGGGTGCGGGCCGCCTACGGGTTAGGGGATCCCTTCGTATTGTTCGCCGGTACGGTGGAGCCGCGCAAGAACCTCGCGCGTCTGGCCGAGGCCCACCGCCGACTCGGTGACCGCCAAGTGCCTCTAGTGGTGGTGGGCCCGGACGGATGGGGCGAGGATCTTCCCTCGGCGGGAGTTCGCCGCCTGGGCTTCGTGCCCCGGGCCGATCTGAACGCTCTCTACGCGGCGGCGGCGGTGGTGGCCTATCCCTCCCTGCGCGAGGGTTTTGGCCTGCCGGTGCTCGAAGCCATGGCGCAAGGGGCAGTGGTGGTTACCTCGGCAACCACCGCTACCGCAGAGGTGGCAGGACCGGCGGCGTTGTTAGTGGACCCGCTGGATGCTGATGCCATCGCGGGGGCCCTTCGTCAGGCCCTTGATGATCCGGCGCTCTGCGGCCGCTTGCGGGAAGCGGCGGTGGCCCGAGCCGCCACTTTCACCTGGGAGCGCACCGCTGATGCCCTGGTCTCGGCGTACGCGGCGGCGGCTGCTACCGCATGACCATCAAGGTGGGGATCAACCTGTTGTGGCTCGTGCCCGGGGAGGTGGGAGGCAGCGAGGAGTCCACCGTGGCGAGCCTGCTGGGCCTCGCCGCCCTCGCGGCGCCCGATCTCGACGTGGTTCTGTTTGTCTCGGCGTCCTTTGCGGCCGCCTATCCAGAGGTGGTGGCGGCCTTCCCCACGCGGGTGTGGCGGGGGTCGGGGCGGTCGCGCGCTCGACGGATCCTGGCCGAATCCACCTGGCTGGCTGGCCGCAGTGGGGGTCTAGACGTCATCCACCACGCCGGCGGCACCGTGCCCTTGCGGCGCCGCTGCCCGTGCGTAGTGACCCTGCACGATCTCCAACCCCTCGAGCGCCGCGCCACCCATGGCGCTGGTAAGCGGGCCTACTTGCGGATGTCGATCCCGGCTTCGGTGCGGGCGGCTCGGCTGGTGATTACCCCCAGTGAGTTCGTCAGGCGCTCGCTTATTTCGCGTTTCGACACTGATCCCGCCGGTGTGGTGGCCGTGCCGCACGGGGTGGGGGTGCCCCCGGTGGTGAGCGCGCCCGCCGATGTGATCAATCGCTATTCGATCACCGGGCCGATGGTGCTCTACCCCGCCATCACCTACCCCCATAAAAACCACCGCACCCTACTGGAGGCGTTTGCGGTGGTAGTGGTCCATCACCCCGATGCGATCCTCGTGCTGCCCGGTGGTCAGGGCAGCGAGGAGGCGGCGGTACGGGTTCGGACCGAAGCGCTCGGGTTGAGCGGATCGGTGCGCCGGGTGGGTCGTATTTCCTCGGCCGATCTGGCCGGTTTGTACGGCCTGGCGACGGTAGTGGCGGTGCCATCGCGCTACGAGGGGTTCGGGCTTCCGGCGGTGGAGGCGATGGCGCATGGGGTGGCGCTGGTGGCGGCCAACGTCACCGCTTTGGCCGAGGTAGTAGGCGACGCCGGTGTGCTGGTGGACCCCGACGACCCCGCCGCGTGGGCCCGGGCCATCAGCGCGTTGCTGGCCCACCCCGACCAACGGGAGGAACTCGCCGAGGCGGGGCGTCATCGGGCCGATCGTTATGGGGCCGAGGCCAATGCGGAGGGGATGGCCGGGGTGTATCGCCGCGCCGCCCGGATGACCTGATGCCCCGGCCCTGAATGGGTACGGCGGCCATGGCCTTGTAGAGTCTGAAATCCTATGGGCAAGGCATCGTCAGCAAAAAAGGTCTCCCGGGCAGCCCGAGCAGGTGGTAGCAGTTCGTCGCGGCAGCCTCGGAGCCTGTTGTTCCCCAGCGTGTTGATTCTCGTCGTCGTACTGGGCGTGTCGCTGGTGACGTATTCCCGTGATCTGCGCAACAGCCAGGACATGGGTGGCACGCCGCAATTGGGCGAGCATATTCACACCGCGTACGGCGTCAACGTGTGTGGCACCTTCCGGGAACCGATCCCCGAGTTCGAAAGCACAATCGGTGTCCACACCCACGGTGATGGCGTCATGCATATCCATCCCTTCTCGCCACTAGGCGTGGGCGCGAACGCCACCCTTGAGCGATTCCTGAAAGATGCCCGCACCGGAAACCCGCCGCAGAACGTGTCCATCAGCGACACCGAACTGGTCTACGGCGGGGAAACCGTGGTTGAGGGAAAGACCGTCTGCGAAGGGGTGACCAAACCGGAGTTGCGCATGGCCTACTGGGAGAATGTGGCCGACGAGGCCTCCCAGCCGGTGATAACCACCGGCGATTTCGGTGGCCGCCGCTTGTCCAACGACGGTGGCGGCATCACGATCTTCTACGGCGACCCGAAGGCCGACATTCCCAAGCCCCCCACGGCGGCGGACCTTGAGGCTCTCGGGGCAGCCGATGGTGCACAGGTGCCGCCCAAGGCGGGCGGAACCACCACCACGGTGGCCGCCAATGCGCCCACCGCCACGGTGGGCGAAGGTTCTCCCGGCACTACGGCGGGCTAGTGCAGGCAGTTCTCCTCGTCGGGGGCTTCGGTACTCGGCTACGCCCTCTCACGAACACGACCCCCAAGCAGATGCTGCCGGTGGGCCACCGGCCCATGATCGAGCGGGTCCTTGAGCACCTGTGCGACCACGGCGTGGAGCGCGCCGTGCTGTCGCTGGGGTACCGGCCTGATGCGTTCCAGGATGCCTACCCCGATGGATGCTGCGCCGGAGTGGCGTTGCACTACGCCATCGAATCTGAGCCGCTCGACACGGCGGGAGCCATTCGGTTCGCGGCGATTGATGGCGGTGTAACGGAGCGCTTCCTGGTGGTCAACGGCGACGTGCTGACCGATCTGGACATCGGTGCCCTGGTGGCGTTCCATGAGGTATCAGGAGCCGAGGGCACCATCGCGCTGCACGCAGTGGAGGATCCCTCCGCTTTTGGGGTGGTACCTACCGAGGCCGATGGTCGGGTGACCGCCTTCATCGAGAAACCGCCCCGTCATCAAGCCCCTACCAATCGGATCAACGCCGGCACCTATGTGCTGGAGCCGTCGGTGCTCGATCGCATCGCCCCCGGCGGGCCGGTGAACGTGGAGCGGGTCACCTTTCCCGCCATGGTGGCTGATCGCACGCTTTTCGCCCTCGATGGCGATGCCTACTGGATCGATGCGGGCACCCCCACCACCTATTTGGCCGCCAATCTCGATCTTCTCAACGGTCGGCGTTCCCGGGAGTCGGGTATTCACCCTGAGGCCCACATCGACGGTGAGGTTGTCACTTCGGTGGTGGGATCCGGTGCCCATGTGGGCCTGGGCGCCACGGTGGAGAACTCGGTGGTGTTCCCAGGCGCCCACATCGATTCGGGAGCCCAGGTGCGGGATACCATCATTGGAACCCGGGCGTCGATTGGCTCGGGGGCGGTGCTCGAAGCGGGCACCGTCGTGGGTGATGAGGCCATCGTGCCGCCGGGGGCCGTGCTCCGGGGCGTGCGGATTCCCGACGAGACCTAGGAGAGCGAATGCGGGCACTAGTGACGGGTGGAGCGGGCTTCATCGGATCGACCTTGGTGGATCGACTGCTGGCCGAGGGGCATAGCGTCGAAGTGGTCGACGACCTCTCCAGCGGCTCCCTGGCCAATCTGGCCGAGGCCCGAGCCGACCGTTCCCATGACCTCAAGGTCCATCAGGTCGACATCCGTGAAGCCGCGGTGGTGGAACTCATTGGACGTCGAGCACCCGAGGTGATCTTTCACCTCGCCGCCCAGGCCGACGTGCGGGTGTCGGTGGCCCGACCGGCCTTTGACGCCGAAGTGAACGTGCTCGGCAGCATCAATGTGCTGGAAGGCGCCCGTATCGCCGGTACTCGTAAGGTGGTGTTCGCCTCCAGCGGCGGGACGATCTACGGGGAACCGGCGCCGGAGGACCTACCGGTGAAGGAGTCGCATCCGCAGCAGCCGTTGTCGCCCTACGGCGTAGCCAAGCGCGTGGTCACTGATTATCTCAACGTCTACCGGGCGATCCACGGGATCGAGTTCACCTCGTTGGCCATGTCCAACATCTACGGTCCGCGCCAGGACCCGCATGGCGAGGCCGGAGTGGTGGCCATTTTTGCGGGCCTGCTGATCGAGGGCCGACCCTGCACGATCTTTGGTGATGGCACGCAGACGCGCGATTTCGTTTATGTGGACGACGCCGTCGACGCCTTTGTCAGGGCGGCCGAGAAGGGCAGCGGTCTGCTCTGCAACATTGGTACGGGCGTGGAGACGTCGGTGAACGAACTGTACGCGGCGTTGGCGGCGGCGGCGGGGGTGAGTGAGGCGGCGGTGATGGCGCCCGCCCGCCCAGGCGAACTGGCCCGCAGTGCGCTCGATCCAGGCCGAGCCGCTATTCACCTCGGATGGGAACCGTGGACGGATCTGGCCACGGGGACCGCCGAGGTGCTGCGCTGGTTCGGCGCGCAGTAGGGAATCAGCACCGGCCGCCGGCTCAGCGGAACAGGTCCTCCTGCGGTGATCGCACGATTTCGTCGTGCACGTTGCCCTGCCCCAGCCATCCCGGATCGACACCCCGAATGACGGCGGCGGCCACGCCGGTGGCCTTCCCCATCACGAGATCGGCGGCCCCGGCGAGTTCATCCACCACGCATACCTCTGTGACCTGCAAAATGCGGCCACGGGAGTCTTCGGTACCCCGCAGGTCCACCACCGCCTGAATCCCGGCGCAACCAATAGCCACGTCGGTGAGGCCCCGGCGCCACGGGCGGCCGAAGGTGTCGGACACGATGACCCCCACCTCCACCGCCAGGGCGGCGCGTAGCCCATCGCGGATGCGTCGAGCCGAGCGATCGCTGTCGGCGGGAAGCAGGGCGGCCCAGCCCTCGTCGACGTTGGACAGATCAACCCCCGCATTGGCGCAGACGAAGCCGTGCTTGGTTTCACTGATGAGGAGTTCGCCCCGCCGACGAACGATCCGCACCGACTCTTTCTCCACCAGCGCCTTGTGGCCGCGAGGATCATCGGCATCGATCAGCGCCATGGCGCCTTCGGCCTTCGACACCACCTTTTGGGTTACCACCACCACATCGCCATCACGCAGGTCGGGCTCGGCCGCCGCAATGAGGCCCGCCAGGTCATCGCCGCCGCGCACCTCGGGAATGCCTTGGATTGGAAACACTTCGAGACTCATAGGCCTAGCACCACCCGTCCGAGTGCGGCGGCGGCCGGGCCGTCGCGCATGATTGTGGGGGCCACCACGCAGCGGATCCCCTCGGCTTGCACCGCGTCCAGTTGATCGGCATCGGCTTCGTCCACCACCAGCGTGGCGGCAATCGGAGCGTAGAGGCGGGCCACTCCCACCACGCTGCACTCGTGGCCGAGTTCCCGCAGGAGTCGATCGGCGGGGCCTTTGAGCGCGGCCCCGGCGATGATCGGCGACACGGCCACCGTGTCGGCCCGGCGGGCCCGAACCGCTTCCTCAACGCCCGCAACAGCGAGGACCGGCGCGATCGACACGAGAGGGTTAGACGGGGCGATGATCACCCGTTGGGCGGTGGCGATGCCCTCGATCACGCCGGGGGCGGGGCGGGCCGCTTCGGCGCCGTCGAAGCGCACGGCGGTCACCGCTACCGAGTGCTGCCGCTGCACGAAGTACTCCTGGAAGCCGATCTCGGTGCCATCGGCGATCGTGACCCTCGTTTGGAGCCGGTCGTTGGTGACGGGCAACAGGTGGATGCCCAGATCCCACGCCTGGGCGATTTCCCCGCAGATCTGCGATAGCGAAGCGCCGGCGCGCCGCCGGTCGGTGCGGAACAAGTGGGTGGCAAGGTCACGGTCGCCCAGGTTGAACCAGGCCACTGAGCTCGGGTACCGCCCGAGGGCCTCCATGGCATGCCAGGTCTCACCGGCGAGGCCCCAGCCGCGTTCGGGGTCGATGGCGCCAGCCACGGTATAGGTCACGGTGTCGAGGTCGGGACTCACATGCAAGCCGTGGAGTTCGACATCGTCGCCCACGTTCACGATGGCTGTGATCTCGGCGGGCGGGACCACCCTCACGAGACCGGCCAACAGGCGGGCTGCCCCCACCCCCCCGGCCAGGACGGTGATCAGCTGATCCCCCGAAGGCGGCCGCTCAGCAGGGCGATGTCGGCGTCGACCATCATCGTGACGAGATCTTCAAAACTGGTGCGGGGGGCCCAGCCCAGCACAGCCCGGGCCTTCGTCGAGTCGCCGATCAACAGGTCCACCTCAGATGGTCGCATGAACTTCTCGTCGAGCGTCACGTGGTCCTCCCATTGCAGACCGGCATGTTCGAACGCGATCTCACAGAACTGGCGGACGGAGTGGGTCTGGCCGGTGGAGATCACGTAGTCGTCAGGTTCGTCCTGCTGGAGCATCCGCCACATCGCCTCTACGTAATCACCGGTGTAGCCCCAGTCCCGTTCGGCATCGAGGTTCCCCAGGGCCAGGGTCTGAGCCTGTCCCAGCTTGATGCGAGCCACCGTGTGGGTCACCTTGCGCGGCAGGAATTCGTGCCCGCGACGCGGCGACTCGTGGTTGAACAGGATGCCGCTGGAGGCATGCAGGCCGTAGGACTCGCGATAGTTCACGGTGATCCAATGGCCGTAGAGCTTGGCTACGCCGTAGGGCGAACGGGGGTAGAAGGGCGTGTCCTCGTTCTGGGGCACCTGCTGGACCTTGCCGAACATCTCGCTCGAACTGGCCTGGTAGAAGCGGATGGAGGGATCGACGATGCGGATGGCGTCGAGGAGGCGGGTAACGCCGAGCGCAGTGATCTCCCCGGTGAGCACCGGTTGTTTAAACGATGTCTGCACGAAGGACTGCGCAGCGAGGTTGTACACCTCGGTAGGCCGGCAATCCCGGAGGATCGAGATGAGGGATGCTTCGTCGAGTAGGTCGCCCGAGGAGGTGTAGGGGTCGAGTTCGATGCGATCCTGCAGGTGGGCGATGCGTTCAAAGTTCGTGGTGCTGCTGCGGCGCACCATCCCCACCACCTCGTAGCCCTTGTCGAGGAGTAACTCGGCGAGGTACGACCCGTCCTGCCCGGTGATGCCCGTAATGAGCGCTCGGTTTGTCAAGTTTCCTCCAGTATCGGCATGGCTTCATCGCCCACCCGGACGCGCATGTCATCGAGCAGGTCGGCCACGGTTTGTTCGATGGCGATGGCCGGTTCCCAGCCGGTGGCGGCCCGCAATTTCGACGCGTCACCGCGCAGAACGGGGAGGTCTACCGGCCGCAGAAGCGACGGGTCGATGACCAGTTCGATCGGGCATCGAGCCAGGGCCACGAGCAGGTCGGCCAGGCGTTGGATGGCTAGGTCCATCCCCGTGCAGACGTTGTAGACCTCACCTGGTTCGCCCCGTTCCAGGAGTAGGCGGTAGGCCCGCACCACGTCGCGTACATCGGTCACATCCCGTCGGGCGGAAAGGTTGCCGATGGGGATGGTGCAGGTGCCGTCTCGCTCGGCTCGGGCGAGACGGGCAGCGATGGCCGGGGCGACGAACTGCTCCGACTGTCCGGGGCCGAGGTGGTTGAACGGCCGCACTCCGATCACCCCGAGTCCGTTGCCGAGGAAGGCCTGCCGGGCGAGGGCCTCGGCCGCCAGTTTCGAGGCGGCGTAGGGACTGGTGGGACGTAGTGGGGATGTCTCGGTGAGGGGCAGTTCGTCCTCGGCTACCACGCCGTACACATCGGCACTGGCCACGGCGAGGACCCGCTCCACGCCGGCCTCGCTGCAGGCCCGCAGCACATGCAGGGTGCCCTCGGCATTTACCCTGAACACGGCCACCGGATCCCGCCAGGATGCCCCCACATCGGCCCATCCGGCGAGGTGGTACACCACCTCGGGGCGGGCCTTGGTCACGGCCGCGCTCACTGCGGGTCCGTCTGTGATGTCCACCGCATCGGAACCGTGATGGTCGACAATGGTGACGTCGTCGCCCATGGCCCGCAGGTGCGCCACCAGGTGGCGACCAACGAACCCCAGACCTCCGGTAACCAGTGCTCGCATGTCTGGACCTTACGGCAACGGGGGGTGGCCGCCACCCAGGATTCGAGCAGCGTCAATCATGGCCCGCACTCGCCGTCGGACCCCGGCTACCTCGGGCTGATGCCGGCGGAGGAGCGGACGCAGGATGTCCTTCCCGAGGCCCGCGCCGATTCCGCCCAACGCTCGGCTCCAGGCCACCGCGCGTCCCCGGGCACCACCATGTCGGCTCACCACCACGAGGCGATTGCGACGGTTGAGGTGGTCGAGAAGGGGCGTGCGTTCGCCGCCGGAACTACCCCGGTGTTGGTGATGCACCACTGAGGTCGGAACGTAGCGGTACCGCCAACCGGCACGTCGGCCCCGCCAGGAAAGGTCCACGTCCTCGCAGTACATAAAGAGCCCTTCGTCGAAGGGGCCGATCTCGTCGAAATAGCGGCGGCGGAGCAGCACGGCGGCACCACACCACCCCCAGATGTCTTCGGCTTGGTCGTATTGGCCACGGTCGGTCTCACCGTAGCCACGGTCGCGGGGTTCCCAGGTGGCGCCGATTTCGTTGCCAGCGTTGTTGATGCGGGCGTGGCCGCTCGGGTCGGGGCTGGTGAAGAGGATCTTGGGGGAGGCGGCTCCGATGGCCGAATCGGCGTTGAGAGCCGCGGCGAGCGGGGACAGCCACCCTGGGTCCACGAAGGCATCGGAGTTCACCAGCGCGATGGCCTCCACCTCGCCAAGATCGCGGAGACCGGTGTTTACGCCGGCGGCGAAGCCGAGGTTGCGGCCGGCGGGGATCAGGCGCACGTCGGGATAGCGCTCGGTCCAGTGGTCGACAGATCCGTCGTGGGAGCCGTTGTCGACCACCACGATCTCGAGTTCCCCTTCCGGCCATTGCGTGGCGAGGAGGTGTTCGACACAACGCGGCAAGACGTCCTGGTTGTTCCAGCACAGCACCACCACTCGCACCCGTGTGATCACCGGCTAATCGTAGGGGAGCGGCTTAGCGACGCGTGATGTCGAGAGCGGCGCTTAGCCGCTCCTCTACCAGTTTCAACTGCTCGTTCACGAGCGTCCCGACGAGACCAAGCGTCCCCCGGGCCTCGTCTGAGTGGCCTTCGAGACTCTGGGTGAACTCGTGTCTTCGCACCTGCAGGCGCTGAAAGGCAAGGACACCAAGGCCGACCGACACGTAGGCAAGGTCCTGGACAATAGATGCCACATCGTCGATCTGGGGGCGATCCATGTCCTCACGATAGTGGTGGCTCATGAATCGGGACAACCCTGCCGCAGGTCGTCGGGGATGGGTCGGGGCGCACAGCCGATCGGACTATTATTGAACAACCGTGGAGACTCCGCCCCCTAGTAATGACGCAGTTGCTGACGCGATCCCCGACACGACACCCCCTGTTCCAGCGGTGGTTGCCGTGGTGGTCGCGCGCGATCCGGGGGCTTGGTTCGAGGAGGTCCTGGCGTCCCTCGTCGCCCAGGACTACCCAAATCTGTCGTTGCTCGTGGTGGACGCCAACAGTGCCGTTGCGGTGAAGGAGCGGGTGACCCAGGCGGCCCCCGATGCTCTCGTGTACAGACTCGCCCACGACCACGGGTTCGGTGCGTCGGTCAACGAGGCGCTGGGGCTGGTGGAGGGAGCTGGCTTCTATTTCTGCTGCCACGACGATGTGGCATCCGAATCGGGTGCGATACGCCTCCTAGTGGAGGAAGCCTTTCGCTCGAACGCTGCGGTGGTGGGTCCGAAATTGGTGGATTGGGACGACCCGCACCGCCTCCTTCAGGTAGGTCAGGGAATGGACCATGCCGGCTTTGGCGTACCGCTCGTTGAGCGTGGTGAGTTGGATCAATCCCAACACGACGCCGTGCGCGACGTGTTCACCATCCCCGGGGCCTGCACGTTGGTGCGAGCCGACCTCTTCGATGAGATCGGTGGGTTCGACGAGGGTATCGACGACTTCCTCGATGACGTGAGCCTGTGCTGGAGAGCGCAGATCGCCGGAGCTCGGGTGGTGATTGCCCCGGTCGCAGTGGCGCGCCACGGCGACGTTCTCGCCTTAACCCGGGGACTGGATGAGCGGCGCCGATTGCAGGCCCGTCACCGTCTCCACATTCTGCTGACGTGCTACGGCCCGCTGGCGCTCCTGCGGACACTCCCGCAAATCATTCTGATCGGTTTCCTGGAGATCACCTACGCGCTGTTGGCGGGTCGGCGAAAGCGGGCCGGGGATGTGGTGTTCGCCTGGACCTGGAACCTGCGCCGCCCGCGGGCGTTGCACGCCGCCCGCCAACAGGTGAAGGGGTTCCGTCACGTGAGCGACCGTCAGGTTGGTCGCTCGATGGTGCGGGGAAGCGCGCGGGTGAGCCAGTTCTTGCGGGGGCAGATCGGAAGAGGCGGCGATCGCTTCACGGACTTGGCTCGGGGCAGCCGCGAGGTGGCGGGGGCCTGGCGGTCCGGTTCGTTGCGGGCGTCGGTTTGGGCTGGGGTCGTGGTGGCACTGGTGTTACTGGCGGGTAGTCGGCATCTCATCACCCGCGGGGTTCCCGCCATTGGGGAGATGGTGCGGTTCTCGTCGTCGCCGGTTGATCTGCTGCGGGTCTGGGCGGGTGGTTGGCGCTCTGCCGGTTTGGGCTCCGACTCGCCCACCCCCACCGCCCTGGGGTTGCTTGGGGGAGCTGGTTTCACCGTCATCGGGGCGATGGGATTGCTTCGAACCATCGTGATCGTTGGCCTCATCCCCTTGGGGGCGCTGGGCGCGTATCGGCTTGCCGGTCCGATCGGATCGCGTTACGCCCAGATCGCCTGCCTGGTGGTCTATGTCACGATTCCTTTGCCGTACAACGCGCTGGCCAACGGCCGTTGGGGGGCGCTGGGCCTGTACGCGGCGGCCCCGACGTTGCTGGGGATGTTGGCCCGGGCCAGTGAACTCTCGCCCTTCGGTGCCGCCGGTGGAGCCGCCGGTCCCGGGTGGCGTCCACAATCCCTGGGCGGACACATCCTGGGGATCGGTCTGGTCACCGCGATACTCGCGGCGCTGCTGCCGGTGGCCCCGCTGATCGTGGTGGCGATGGCGCTGGCACTGGTGATCGGCAGCCTCCTGGCTATGGGTGCACAGCGAAACCGCCGCATCTTGTTGTCGGCGATGGGCGGCGCTGGCCTGGCGATCGCCCTCCATCTTCCCTGGAGCCTGGGTTTTGTGCGTCCCGGTGCGTCCCTGTCGGCGTTGGTGGGCCCTGAACGGGCGGCGGTCCCCTCCGATCTGGCGGCTCTGTTGCGTTTTCAGGTGGGTCCGTTAGGGAGCGCGCCGATCGGTTGGTGTTTCCTCGGGGCGGCCCTGTTGCCGTTACTCATCGGCCGGGGGCCCCGTTATGCCTGGGCGGTGCGGGGGTGGACGCTGGCGGTGGCGTCCTTTGCGGCGGCGTGGGCGGCGCAGCGGGGGAACGCGCCGATCGCCTTGCCGCCGGTGGAGGTGTTGCTGGCGCCGGCCGCCATCGGCCTGGCGTTAGCGGTGGCCATGGGTATGGCCGCCTTCGAGGTGGATCTGCCTGGCTATCGGTTCGGTTGGCGCCAGGTGGCCTCGGCGGGGGCGGCAATGGCGGTGGTCGTGGGGGTTATCCCCGTGCTCGGCGCATCGTTCAACGGCCGCTGGTTGATGCCGTCCAGCGACCATCAGCAAGCGCTGCGGTTCATCGACACCGAAAACGACCAGGCCCCGTTCCGGGTGCTGTGGGTGGGCGATCCCGCCGTGTTGCCGTTGGGTAGTTGGCGCCTCGACGACGGTCTGGGTTACGGCACCACCAGCGGCGGCGCGCCTGGGTTGGAAGATCTTTGGGTTGGTTCTGACGATGGTCCCACCGGGTTGATTGCCGATGCTCTCGACTTGGCTCGGGAGGGGCAGACGACGCGCCTGGGCCGGCTGTTGGGTCCGATGGGGGTGCAGTATCTGGTGGTGCCCGAAGCGCTCGCCCCCTTTGCCTTTGGCACCGAAGCGGTACCGGTGCCCGCCGAGTTCTCGGCTGCGTTAGCGGCCCAACTCGACTTGGTTCGGATCGATATTCCCGCCGGGCTCACGGTCTACCGCAATGAGGCCTTCGTGCCCCCGTTGGCGATACTGCCCCCCGGCACCACACTCCCGGTGAACGGCGGGATCGATGCCGCCCTGGGTCTGGACCTGTCGGGCCTGGCGCCGGCCCTTCCCACCAACGACGGCTATCAGCAACACTCCGGCCCGGTGCCAGACGATGCCTCGGTGTTCCAATCGGCGGCCTCCTCGCCACACTGGGTCTTCGAGGTTGATGGTGTCGAGACGAAGCGCACCGAGCCCTTTGGTTGGGCCAGTTCCTTCGCCGCGCCCTCCGCTGGTACCGCCACGCTGCGCTATGTCACCTCCCCGGTGCGTTATGGCTTACTGGCCCTTGAGGTGATGGCGTGGTTGTGGGTTGTGCGCTCGCTGCTGCGGCGTCGCCAGGGGATGCGGACCGCGTGGCCCACCGGTGAGGCCCCCGCGGCCGATCAGGGCTCGGTGCTGGCATGAGGGGAGGACGGCTGGCGGCGTTGGTCATTCTCGGCGGTGTGCTGGCGGGAGGCCTCGTGCTGCAGGGAGGGGACCAGCCCGCTCCCGATGACGACACTGGCGCGATTGCGGTGACAGCGGGTACGGCGATCCCCGCGGCGGCCCCGCCCGGAAGCCTCAGTTCCACCTGGTATTGCGCTGGTGGGAGTGCCACCGAAGGTGGGGTGGCCAACCATGTGCTCCTCATGGCCAATCCGACCGACGAAGATCGCACCGCCACGGTCACCGCGGTGGCCGGTGATTTCGCGCCGCCCGCGATCATCCCGGGCAACGTGAATCCTGGGGTTGCCACCACCACGACCGCCCCCACCACGACTACCGTGCCGGTTCCCACCACCGTCCCGGCTCCCATCGTGCCCGCCGTGGTGAAGCTTCCCCCGTACAGCCGGGTGGAACTTCCGCTGTCCACCCTCGTAAAGGCACCACTAGCGGGGGCCGTAGTGGAGATAGACGGTGGGCAGGTAGTGGTTGAACATCAGGTCACCGGCTCCGCCGGGGGAAGGGCCACTGCCGCGTGCAGCACCACCGCCGCCACCTCCTGGTCCTTCCCGTGGGGGGTAACGGCCCGGGGCGCTCGCGAACTCCTGGTGTTCATGAACCCCTTCCCTGGGGATGCCTCGCTGGATGTGGCCTTTGCCACTGATGAGGGAGCCCGCGACACGCTGCGGTTTAGAAACTTCATCGTGCCGGGCCGCAGCGTGGTCGGCGCCTACGTCGACGATCCGGGGGGAGCACAACGTAAGGCGCAGGTCTCCGCCCAGGTCACTGTGCGTAGCGGTTCGCTGGTGGTGGATCGCATCCAGTTCTTCGGGGGGACCGACGACGACGACCTCGAAGGGATCACCCTCGGCCTCGGTGCTCCGGTGCCTGCGGATACCTGGATGTTCCCCGACGGCAACATTGCCGAGGGGATTCGCGAGGAGATCGTGGTGTTCAACCCGAGTGAGGAAGTTGCCGAGGTGGAGGTGGAGTTCCGCCTCGAGGATCCCCAGGCCAGCGCCCCGCCCGAGCCCTACGAGGTCACGGTCTTACCGGGCCGCTTTGCCATCGTGTCGTTGCCCGATCCACTGGCGGGTCCGGATGATCCACCGCGAGTTCCCCTCGGTGCTCCCCACTCGGCGGTGGTTCGGTCTCTCAACGGCGCACCTATCACCGCCGAACGGGTGATCGTGTCCTCGGGCAGTTCCACCCTCGGAGTGGGGGCCACGCTGGGCTCGCCGGTGGCGGCGCCTACCTGGTATTTCGCCGGGGGCGGAGTCGTAAAAGGGGAGCGCGAGGAGTTCCTCACCGTGTTCAACGCGTCGAGCGAGGAAATCGTCACTTTCAGCGTGGCCCCCTTTGCGAATGGTCGGCTGTTCACCCCGTCGGGGTTACAGGGTCTCGAAATTCGGCCGGGGGGCCGTGTGACGGTGAGGCTCAGCGAGCACACCAACTTGGAACGCTTGGCGGCGGTGGTTCAGGCCGATGGTCCGGTGGTGGCCGAACGTGGGCTCTATCGCATCAACGGCCGGGGCATTTCGCAGTCGATGGGCATCCCCTTGGCGGTCGATGTAGTGGTGCCCGAGCCCTTCAGCCGCTAGCGAGCCGGCGCTTGCGGTTCGCTTGGGGTGGCCGCCGGCTCGGGGGGACGGCATGCTCGGAGGATGGAACGAGTCCTCTTCGCCCTCGTGCTGGCCGGTGTGGCGCTCGGCGTCGCCGCGGTGTTGCAACGGCGTCAGCGGGCCGATGTTCCCGTGCGGACAGGCTATAGCGTACCCGAGCAGGTGGACCGGGCTGATTTTGCCCGCCCCGATACCCCGTGGCTGGTGGCCGTGTTCACCTCCGGCACCTGCGAGGCCTGCGCGGGAGTATGGGATCGAGCCGCAGTGCTGGAGAGCACCGAGGTGGTGGTACAGGAACTCGAGTATCTCGCGGCGCGGGGCTTACATGACCGCTACGAGATCGATGCAGTACCCACCACCTTGATCGTGGATGCCGATGGGGTGGTGCAACACAGCTTCATGGGTCCGGTCAGCGCCACACACTTGTGGGCCGCCGTCGCCGAGGCCCGTTCTCCGGGCTCGACGCCCGGTGAGTGCGGCCCCTCGGAGGTGACGGGGTAGTCACTCGCGTGGGGCTTCGGTGGCCACGTGGGCGGCGCCAAAGGCACCGGAGCACTCGCCGCGGCCGTCGCTGGCCTGCCATTGCCCAAACTCCTCGACCGCGGTGCGGCCCTGCCGACCGAGTTCCACCAGGCGGTAGACCTCCGGACCGTCGATCGTCTCGTGTTCCAGTAGGGCCCGGGCCACTAGGTCGAGGGCGTTGCGGTGTTCGGTGAGCGTCTCGCGGCACCGTTGTTCTTGCTGGCGCAGGATTCGTTCGACCTCCTCGTCAATCACGCGAGCGGTTTCGTCGGAGTAGTCCCGGGTCTGCATTAGATCGTCGCCTAGGAAGACGGCGCCCTGCGACCCCCAGGCCATCGGGCCGACCCGTTCGGACATACCCCACTCGCGCACCATGCGGCGGGCGAGTTCGGTGGATCCCACGAGGTCGTTGTTCGCACCGGTGGAAACCACTCCAAACACGAGGTCTTCGGCGATACGACCCCCCATACGCACCACCAGGCTGTCCTCAATGTAATCCTGCCGGTAGATGTGGCGATCATCCATGGGCAGTTGCTGGGTGACCCCGAGAGCCATGCCCATGGGAAGGATCGTCACCTTGTGGACGGGATCGGCATGGGTGAGCACGGCGGCGGCCACCGCGTGGCCTCCTTCGTGGTAGGCGATGGCTTCCTTCTCGCGGTGGGCCAAAGCCATGGACTCGCGACGGGCACCCATCAGCACTCGGTCTCGGGCCAGTTCGAAGTGGTGCTGGGAAATCTGATCTTTGCCGTCGCGTACCGCAAACAGGGCCGCTTCGTTCACCAGGTTGGAGAGGTCCGCTCCGGACATCCCCGGGGTACCGCGCGCGACCACGTTGAGGTCGACGTCGGTGGCCATCCGCTTGGACTTGGAGTGCACCTCGAGGATGTGAACGCGCTCGCTGACCTCGGGAAGGGGCACCACGACCTGGCGGTCGAAGCGTCCCGGGCGCAGAAGGGCGGGATCGAGGATGTCGGGCCGGTTGGTGGCGGCGATGATCACGATGCCCTCGGTGGCCTCGAAGCCGTCCATCTCGGACAGCATCTGATTGAGCGTCTGCTCGCGCTCGTCGTGACCACCTCCGAGGCCGGCACCGCGCTTGCGGCCGATGGAGTCGATCTCGTCCACGAAGATGATCGCCTTACCCATCTTACGGGCGCTCTGGAACAGGTCTCGCACGCGGCTGGCCCCCACGCCTACGAACATCTCCATGAAGTCTGATCCGGTGACCGACAGGAACGGTACGCCCGCCTCGCCGGCCACGGCCCGGGCGATGAGGGTCTTGCCGGTGCCCGGCGGGCCTACGAGGAGGATGCCCTTGGGAATGCGGGCCCCGATTTCGGCGAAGCGGGTGGGGTTCTTGAGGAAGTCGATCACTTCGGTGACTTCCTCTTTCACCCCCGCGTAGCCGGCCACGTCAGCGAAGGTGGTGCCGGGGCGTTCTTCGGAATAGGTCTTGGCCTTCGAACGCCCGATTGACATGACGCCGCCCATCTGGCTCTGGGCCCGGCGCTGCATGAACCAGAAGAAGCCTACGAAGATCGCCACCGGGATGAGGAAGGGGAGGATGCTCACCAGCAACCCGGGGGTAGGCGTCTTGTACGTGACCTCCACGCTTTGCTCCCGCAAGGTGGCAAGGTCGGCTTCGGGGATACCGCCATCAAGCGGACCGGTAGTGCTGAACTTGGTGCCGTCGGTTTTCGTGCCGCCGATGTCGCCGTTGGTGTTGTCGATATCGACGCTTTCTACCTCGCCGTCCCTCACCGAGGCCATGAAGTCCGAGTAGGCCACGGCGTTGGAGTCGCTGGTGGTGAGAAAGTTTGGCAGCACGACGATCATCAGCGTGATGGCCAGAAGGGCCCAGATTCCCCACTTGGGAATACCGGAGGCCGAGAGCCCTCGGCCCCGACCAGCGCCCGCGGGTCGATTCGGAGGGGGAGGCGGCGGGGGAGGCGGCGGAGGGCCGTCGGGGCTCATATGAACAGGATAGGCGGCCGGGTCGTCGGAATCACCGCCAGGGGGTCCACGGCTTCGCGCCGCGGCCTAGTAGCGTGGAAAAATGAGCAGTCGGACGTGCGCAAAGCCAGGGTGCAACAGCACCGCTACCGCTACGCTCACCTACGATTATGGGGAGCGCACGGCCGTAGTGGAGGTGCTGCACACCGAGGCTCATCCGATGCGCTACGACCTCTGTGGCCCACACGCCACCGGGCTGCGGGTACCGCGGGGCTGGGCCCGCCACGATCGCCGCGTGCGTTATCCCGCCGCCCTATCTCACGCCGTCGCCTCCTAATTCTTCGCGCCAGCTGAGGCCCTCGTAAGTTTTCATGGTGATGACCTCAGCCAAGCCGATGCGGTGGCTCGACCCCGCCACGCAGAGATGGGGTCTGCCCGATGCGTTCGTCGGGTGGCTGTTGGTTCAGCTGATCGGACAGGTGGTCGCCGGTGGTGTGCTGATCGCTACGGGTCACGCCGGCGACGAGATGGCCGATCTTCCCCTCGAGGTGGTGGCGCTCCTCCAGGTGGGTCTGGCGTTCGCGTTCTTCATCGTCCCGTTCGCGATAACGAACCGCAAGGGCAATGGCCTGGTGGCGGACCTGGGTTTCCGAGTCCGCTGGGGCGATCTCTGGCGGGGAGGGATCATCGGGGCGCTGCTTCAGTGGCCCATCCTTGTCATCCTCTACTGGCCGATTCTCCAACTCATGGGCAAATCGTCCAGCGATCTCGCGGAGCCCGCCCGTTCGCTGGGTGATCGCGCCGATGGCCTGGGCGGGGCTGTGTTGCTGATCCTGATCGTCGGCGTGATGGCCCCGATCTTTGAGGAACTCTTCTTCCGGGGTCTCATGCAGCGGGCCTTCCTCAAACGCGGCTTCCCGCCGTGGGCGGCCATCGGCGTCACCGCCTTGGTCTTTGGGGCCAGCCATGGGCAGTTGCTCCAGTTGCCCGCCCTCGTGCTTGCCGGAGCGGTGTTTGGCTGGTTGGCCTATCGCTCGGGTCGGTTGGGACCCGCCATCAGCGCCCATGTCACCTTCAACATGGTGACCGTTATTGCGCTTCTGCTGGGGTGAGTCCCGCAGGCCAACGTGGGGATGGCACGATAGACACGATGACGGAGCACGGGCCGACCAAAGACGAAGACCTTCGACGCGAACCATCCCCTGACGAGATCGACACCGCGGCGAGTCCTGATCCAGGCTCGCCCCTGGACGATCGTGGCGTTGTGGCGCGCCGTGTCACCGATTCGCTCGTGGTGGGGGCCTGCGTCGTCTTCGTGGTGGCGAACCTGCATCCGGAACTGGTGCTTTCCAGTGCCGTACCGACAGGGGGGGACATGGGGGCGCACGTGTGGGGCCCGGCGTTCCTGCGCGACTATCTCCTGCCCGCCGGTCGGATCTCCGGTTGGACCCCCGACTGGTACGCCGGTTTCCCCGCCTATCAGTTCTACATGGTGGTCCCATCGCTGCTGATCGTGGCCCTTGATGTGGGGATCTTCGGCGGGTGGGCGATGCTGATCCCCGTCGCCGCCGCGGCCGGGGCGGCAGCAGCGGCGTGGCGGGCGGGGCCGGGGTGGCGGCGCCGGATCTTGGTGGTCGTGGCGATGCTGGTGGTGGTGGCGGGAGTCGAGATTCCCTATGGCACTGCCTTCAAGATGGTCACCATCTTGGGGATGGCCAGCCTGCCGGTGGCGGTCTATGCCTTTGGTCGACTGGCCGATCTGCGCTTTCCCGGACCGGCGTTGCTGTCGGTGGGGTCGCTGTTCTTCCTCTTCGACCGCAACTTCACAATCTACGGCGGCAACATCGCCTCCACCCTCGCCGGGGAGTTCGCCTTCTCGATCAGCCTCTCCCTGGCGATGCTGTATCTCGGGGTGATGATTCGGGGAGCGCGCACGGGCCGCTACCGGGCGCTGGGGGCATGTCTGTTGGCCGTTACCGGCCTGTGCCACCTCATTCCGGCCTTCTTCGCCCTGGTGGGTACCGCCGTCATCCTCGCCGCTCCGGTACTCGGCGATGCGTGGCGGGCCTGCACCGGAGCACGGGCAGACGGCCCGGTGCCCGTGCGCTTCTGGCGGAACTCGGTGGCCTTTCGCTGGATGGTCACCGTGTTGCCCGTGGCCGGCGCGCTATCGGCGTTTTGGGTTCTGCCCTTTCTCTGGCAACGGGCGTACGTCAACGACATGGGCTGGGTAAAACTGCCCGAACCCGTCGCCGAGAACGGATTGAGATCGTGGTCGGGGACGCTGTTCACCTTCGACGGGGAGACGTACTGGAAGTACCTGATTCCCCGTTCGTCGCTGGGGTCCCCGGATGACCTTCGCTGGGTACTGGCGTTGGCGCTGCTGGGCTTCGTGTTGTCGATCTTCTTTCGGGTGCGCTTCGGGCTGATCATGGCCGCTTTGGCGGTCGTGATGGGGGCGGCGTTTGTGTTCCTGCCTCAGGCGCGGCTCTGGAACGCGCGGTTGCTGCCGTTTTATTACCTGTGCTTGTACCTGCTCGCCGCGGTGGGGGTAGCCGAGATCGGCCGCACCATCTCGGTACTCGCCGCTCGTGATCCGGATCGGCCGAGTCCGTGGGGTAGCGCGGCGTTCGCCGGGGTGGTCTTGTTGTTCGGGCTGGTCATGCTCGGCCTGCCCCTGCGCTCCTTGCCGGGTGGCTCAACGAAAGCGGATAATTCCTACACCTGGTTGGGCTTGACCAACGGGGTAGGCAAGGACAGTTTCTTGGGCGGTTGGGCGCGATGGAATTACTCGGGCTACGAGGCCAAGGGCGCCTACGGCGAGTATCGAGATCTCATCACCACGATGGAGCAGGTGGGTCGGGACCACGGGTGCGGCCGGTCGTTCTGGGAGTACGAGAAGGAGATCGGTCGTTACGGCACAACGATGGCGTTGATGCTTCTGCCGCATTGGACTGATGGCTGCATCGGTTCAATGGAGGGCCTGTTTTTTGAGTCCTCCGCTACTACCCCGTTTCACTTCCTGAACCAGGTGGAGTTGTCGGCGGCGCCCAGTGCCGCCCAACGCGAGCTGCCCTACGACGGGTTCAACTTCGATCAGGGGGTGCAGCACCTGCAACTCATGGGGGTGCGGTATTACCTTTCCTCGTCGTTGCAGGCCACCCAGGCGGCCCGGGTTCACCCCGACCTGACCGAGGTCGCCACGTCGGGGCCCTGGACGATTTTCTTGGTGGCCAACTCGGATCTCGTTACGTCGCTCGTGAATGAGCCGGCAGTACTCGAGGAAGGGGGCGGTGATCACAAGGAATGGATTTGTGGGTCACGCGACGCCGAGGGTGCCTGTGCGGGCAAGGCGATCACCTGGTTCACCCATCCTGATCAGTGGGACGTGATGCTGGCATCATCAGGCCCAAAGGCGTGGCAGCGCCTCACCGTGCCCTCCATCGCCGAACAGGTGAGTCAACTCCTCCAGGAGAAAATCAATCCTGCCCTCGCCGCCGATGGCGGGTTTGCACCCGATGTGCGACCGTTGGAGCCGGTAGTGGTCAGTGCCATCACCGCCGGTACGGACACGATCTCCTTCGACGTCGACACCGTGGGGGTGCCGGTACTCGTGAAGGCGTCGTACTTCCCGAACTGGCGGGTGAGGGGTGGCTCGGGCCCGTACCGGGTGGCGCCGAACCTCATGGTGGTGATTCCGTCGTCGTCGCAGGTGGAACTGACCTACGGGCGTGAGCCGGTGGAGTACGTCGCCTACGCCATCACTGCGGTGGGGGTGGGCCTGGTCATCTTGCTGGCCTGTCGGCCGCCGCTGGTGCCGCTCGGTCGCAAGGAAGACGAGCCTCCTGCGGCGACCCCGGGGCACTTCAAGCTCACCGAATGAGCCAACCATGACGCAGCGTCCGCGACGCATCCTGCTCTTGGCCGTAGTGCCCACGCTGGTGGACATCGGCTTGCTGGTGTTTTTCCGTCAAGGACTTGGCTGGATTCTGGTGGTGGCCAACGCGACCGCCATTGCGGTGGCCTCGGTGCTCTCCTACCTCTTGCATTCATCGGTCACGTTTCGGTCTGACCCTTACGTGCGTTGGGTGCGGTTCCCGGCGGCGTTCGTGGTGGTGGCGTTGCTGGCGGGCACCCTGGATGTGCTGGTCCTGCGGGTGCTCTTCGCCGCCCATGGCTTCGAGACCACCGGCGGTCTGGTGGCGGCCAAGTTGGTGTCGCTGTCCATGGCGGGCTTGCTGCGGCTATTCCTGTATCGGGCGGTGCTCCTCGGCGCGGTGCGGCGGGCGCTCCAACAGCAGGTGCCCCGGCCCCCGGCCCCGGGGCAGATGCGGGCGACGGTCATCATCCCCGCCCTGGGGGAAGCGACTCGCATCGGGGGCACCATCGGTGCCATCCGTGCCGCGCTGGCCCCGATCGGGGCTGACGGCGGCCTGGAAATCATCGTGGTCGACGATGGGTCTCAGGATGGTACCGCCGATGCCGCCTTGGTCGGCGGGGCCGATCAGGTGTTGGTGCTTCCGGAAAATCGCGGCAAAGGGGCCGCCATTCGTGCTGGCGTGGCGGTAGCGCGGGGCCGAGCAATCGCGTTCACCGATGCCGATCTGGCGTACTCGCCTGACCAACTTGGCAACGTGCTGCGGGAGGTGGAGGCCGGATGGGACGTGGCGGTGGGGAGCCGCCGACACCCCGACACGGTGGTCGAAGACGGTGCCGGTTGGTTGCGGGGGGTGGGCAGTCGGGCGGTGAACCTACTGGCGATGGGAGTGCTGCTGAGTCATCCCCACGATACGCAGTGTGGCCTCAAGGGCTTTCGGTCCGATGTAGCCAAAACCATCGTCTCAGTGGCCCGAGTCGACCGCTTCGCGTTCGACATCGAGCTACTGCACCTGGTGGAACGGTTCGGCTTCTCGCTGATCGAAGTGCCGGTGCATCTCGGGAGCCCGGAGCACTCCACCGTGCAGCTCGTCCGGGACACGGCCCGCCTCATTCGCGACATCTGGCGCATTCGCCGGTGGTCGGCTGCGGGTGTCTATGAGCTTCCATCGGGGGTTCTGGAGTCCTCCGTGGCCTAACGGTCCCCGGTAGGGTGCAGCCTTCATGCCTGATCTCGATGTCATCTTCAAGGCCTACGACATTCGGGGTATCACCCCCGATCAACTCGACCCGACCCTGGCTCACGCCGTTGGCGGGGCCTTTGCCTGTTTTGTGAGCAGCCGGCCCGGCGGGGCCCGTACGGTCATCATGGGCCGCGACATGCGCGACTCGGGGGTGGCCTTGGCGGCTGCCTTTGCCCTGGGAGTGCAGGAGCAGGGTCTCGATATCGTGGATGTGGGCCTGGCCTCTACCGACCTCGTGTATTTCGCGGCGGGCTCGCTTGATGCGCCCGCGGTGATGTTCACGGCATCGCATAACCCGGCCCAGTACAACGGCATGAAAATGTGTTTGGCCGGCGCGGCCCCGATTGGCGAAGACACGGGCTTGGGGGACATCAAGGCGATGGTGGAGGCGGGGGTGCCGCCAGCCGCCGGCCCGCGAGGCGGGTACCGGTCGCTCGACCTGCTTGGCGCCTTCGCCGATCACGTGCGGTCCTTCGTGGATACGGCGGCGTTACGACCGCTCAAAATCGTGGCCGACACCGCCAACGGCATGGGGGGCCTTGTGGTTCCCGCAGTGTTCGAGGGCCTCCCAATGGATCTGGAGATCATCTACGGCGAACTCGACGGCCGCTTTCCCAACCATCCCGCCGATCCCATCCAGCCCGAAAACCTCCGCGACCTGCAGGCCCGGGTACTCGAGGTGGGCGCCGATGTGGGCCTGGCCTTCGATGGTGACGCCGACCGGGTGTTCCTCGTGGACGATCAGGGCCAGGCTCTCTCTGGTTCGCTCACCACCGCCATCGTGGCGGCCGGTGTGCTCGAGAAGAATCCCGGTGCCACGATCCTGCACAACTGCATCTGCTCCAAGGCGGTGGCCGAGGTGGTGCGCGAGCGCGGCGGCATCCCGGTGCGCACCCGGGTGGGGCACAGCTTCATCAAGTCGGTGATGGCCGAGACGGGGGCGGCCTTCGGGGGCGAGCACTCGGCGCACTATTACTTCCGAGACAACTACCGGGCCGATTCGGGGTCCATCGCGGCGCTGGTTGTGCTGGAGCAACTCGCTCAGGCGGGCGTCCCCCTCTCGGAGTTGCGCCAACCATTCGACCGCTACGCCGCTTCCGGCGAGATCAATACGGTGGTCGCCGATGCCCATGCCGTGATCGCCCGCGTCGCCGCCCACTATCCCGTCGATCACCAAGATCACCTCGACGGCCTCACCGTGGATCAGGGCTCGTGGTGGTTCAACCTCCGCCCGTCGAACACCGAGCCACTCCTCCGACTCAACCTTGAGGCGCCCGATCAGGCATCCTGTGCGGTGCGTGTGGCCGAAGTACTGGCCCTGTTCGACTGACCGACCCCGCCTAGCCCCATCCAAGGAGATCCATCATGGCCCTCGACCCCCAACTACTCGAGATCCTCGCCTGCCCCGACGACAAGGGCCCGTTGCTCTATTTCACCGACGAGGACTCCCTCTACAACCCTCGGCTTCAGCGGAGGTACGCCATCAAAGACGACATCCCCATCATGTTGGTGGACGAAGCGGAGACGGTGGTCGAGGCCGAGCACGATCGGCTCCTCGCCAAAGCGGAGGCCCAAAACATCCGGCCCACCTTCGAGGTGTAGGCCCTGATGACCGGCGATCTTCTCGATTCCGTCGGCATGTTCGACTTGGCGGCGGCGCTACCAGATCAGGTGGCCGAGGCCGCCGAGTTGGCGGTGGAGGTCACTGGTCTCCCGGGCTGCCAAACAATTCAGAACGTGGTGGTGCTTGGCATGGGGGGCAGTGGTATCGCTGGGGATGTGCTCAGAGCCATCGCGGGCCCGTTCCTGTCCGTGCCCGTCACGGTGGTCAAGGGCCATGAGATCCCGGCGTTCGTGGGGCCGGGCACGTTGTGCTTCGCCATTTCCTACTCGGGGGCCACCGAGGAAACCCTCACTGCGGCTCGTGCCGCCGCCGAGGCTGGTGCCCGCATGGTGGTGCTATCCCACGGCGGTCCTCTGGCCGCCCTCGCCGCCGAATGGGGTGCGCCCGCCATTGCCTTGCCCGACATCCCCATGCCCCGCGCCGGGATTGGGGCGGTGAGCATCCCGCCGCTGGTTGTCTTGGAACGGATGGGGTTGTTCCCGGGGGCCACGCAGCAGGTTGCCGATGCCGTCACCCAACTTGTTCGCCGCCGCGACGAGCTGATTACCGATGGGGGCCCGGCGCAGCAGCTCGCCCGTGAGATCGGCCGCACCATCCCGGTGGCCTACGGCGGCGATGCGCTGGGGGCCGTGGCGGCCTATCGCTTCAAGTGCCAGGTGAACGAGAACGCCAAGGCCCCGGCGTTTGCCGCCGGTCTTCCAGAGATGTGCCACAACGAGATTTGCGGGTGGGGTCAGCACGGTGATGTCACCCGTCAGATCATGACGGTCGTGCGGTTCCGCCACGATTTCGAGCACCCGCAGGTGGCCCGTCGCTTCGACCTCACCTTCGACATCATCGATGAGGTCGTGCACGCCGTCGTAGACATCAACGCACGGGGGGAGGGGGCACTGGCCCAGTTGTTCGATCTCATCATCCAAGCCGACTTTGTCAGCCTGCATATGGCCGCCACCGCCGGGGTAGATCCGGGCCCCATCCCGGTGCTGGTGGACCTGAAAGCGGCACTTGCCCCCTGATCGCTACTATTGTGTTCGGTCGGGCTGATCAGGGTGCTGCTTGTTGGCAGCCAGCCCCTCATCGCATAACCACAACTACGCGGCGCGCTCTTGGCGCCCCCGCAGGAGGAACCAATGTCCCACCCTGATCAGGATTTTAAGGTTGCCGATCTCTCTCTGGCCCCCTGGGGTCGCAAGGAGATGGATCTCGCCGAGGTTGAGATGCCTGGCCTCATGGCCCTGCGAGCGGAGTTCACCGATAGCAAGCCTCTCCGGGGCGCTCGCATCACCGGGTCGCTCCACATGACGATCCAAACGGCCGTGCTCATCGAGACGCTTACCGCCCTCGGTGCACAGGTTCGCTGGGTCAGTTGCAACATCTTCTCCACCCAGGACCACGCCGCCGCGGCGGTGGCCGTGGGTCCCGAGGGCACGGCGGATAATCCTCAGGGGGTGCCGGTGTTCGCGTGGAAGGGCGAGACACTCGAGGAGTACTGGTGGTGCACGGAGCAGGTGTTGGCCTGGCCTGATGGCGGTGGTCCCAACATGATCCTCGACGACGGCGGCGATGCCACTCTGCTGGTGCACAAGGGGGTGGAGTTCGAAAAGGCCGGGGTAGTTCCCGATGCCACTGAAGATGATCCCGAGGAGTGGGGCGTCATCGTGGACACCCTGAAGCGATCCCTCGCCGAGGACCCGAATCGGTGGACCACCATCGCCAGTCAGATCAAGGGTGTCACCGAGGAGACGACCACGGGGGTGCATCGGCTCTACCAGATGTTCGAAGCCGATCAGTTGCTCTTCCCGGCCATCAACGTGAACGACTCGGTTACCAAGTCGAAGTTCGACAACCTCTACGGCTGTCGCCACAGCCTCATCGACGGCATCAATCGTGCCGTGGATGTGATGCTCGGCGGCAAGGTGGCGGTGGTCTGTGGCTACGGCGAGGTCGGCAAGGGAAGCGCCCAGTCGCTGCGGGGGCAGGGCGCACGGGTGGTCGTGACCGAGATCGACCCGATCTGCGCGCTGCAGGCCGTGATGGAGGGCTTTGAGGTCAACACCCTCGAGGCGGTGCTGGGCACCGCCGACATCTTCATCACCACCACCGGCAATAAGGGCATCATCACTGCCGAGCACATGGCCAACATGAAGCACAACGCCATCGTCGGGAACATCGGGCACTTCGACAACGAGATCGACATCGCTGGATTGGCTCGTCAGAGTGATGTCCGCAAGGTCGAGATCAAGCCGCAGGTGCACGAGTTTGTGTTCCCCGACGGGCACTCGATCATCATGCTCTCGGAGGGTCGCCTGCTGAACTTGGGGAACGCCACGGGACATCCCAGTTTCGTGATGTCGATGAGTTTCACCAACCAGGTACTGGCGCAGATCGAGTTGTTCACCAAGACGGAGGCCTATCCCCTCGGCGTGTATGTGCTCCCGAAGCTTCTCGATGAGCGGGTGGCTCGGCTGCACCTTGATGCCCTCGGGGTGAAGCTCAGCACGCTGACTCCGGAGCAGGCTGACTACCTCGGCATTCCCGAGTCGGGCCCGTACAAGCACGACAACTACCGCTACTAGCGGGTTCGATTTCCGCTCCATCCCCGGGTGGCGCGTCGGGAACCTGCGGTCGGCCAGTTACCTCTGGCCCACGCGACCCAACGCGTCGTCCGGGCGAGCGGGTGGGGGTATCGAGGTGGCGGGCCGGTTAGAAGCCGACCCGCACCGCCTGCGCGGCCACGGTGCCCCCGGATTCACCACCGGTGCTGATGAGTAAGAGATAGCCGTACCGGACTCCGCTGGGCATGGTGAAGGTGATTTGGCCCTGGAAGGAGCCGAGCACCCCGTCGCCGCGCCCGGTGACCACCGTCGTGCCGATGGGTTCGCTTTCGCCATCGGCGTAGAGCGATACCTCCACCGTGCCCTCGGGGGCGTAGGCCATCCCAACCAGAATCTGGGGCGTGGCGATGGTGGCGCCAACGGTGGGGGTGGTGAGTTGGATGGAGTCGGTTCGGGCGGCCACCACGAACCAGGTGTCGTCGGTGAGACGGCGAACTTGCACCTGGGTGGGGGCACCTTCGGCCAAGGAGCGCACGGCCACGTCACCGTCGTTGGGGTTCTCGGGTTCAGGGACGAAGGAGTCCACTACCGGTGAGGAGAAGCCGAGATGAAAGATGGCGAAGGCGGCGACGAGAGCTACGGGGTCGTCGAAGCGCTGGGAGGATCCCGGGTCCGGGAAGATCGGCACGGATGGGTCCACGGTCGGGTCGAAGGTCGGCTCGGTGCTGGTGGTGGTGGCCAGGGTTGTGCTGGTGGTGGGGCCGGCGGTGGCGCCGTCGTCGACATCGTCGTCGGTGAGGATGAGCACTCCCACCACACCGACGGCGAGCACGGCGAGCAAGCCAACGGCGATGAGGGGGCGGCGACGGTTGGGTTCAGACGGGGTGGCCATGGCTTCTCCTTGCAGCGGGGCGGGTGGCCCGGGTTCATCTTCCCTCCCGATCTGCGCAAAGGGACGGATGCGTCCGCTTCAGGCCCCCCGGGGTTGTCGCACCCGCTGCCTAGGGTGCCCCCATGCAGCCGCCGCCGTCGCTGGTTGTCCCCCTCGGCCTGGATTCCTGCCGGGCGCTCATGGCCTATGACGATGAGGCCCGGGTTCTCATCACCGCGCTCAAGAATCGCGGTCATCGTGGTTTGATCACCGAGATGGCCAACCGGCTCGCGCTCCTGGTGCCCCCGGGAGGTTCCTTCACCGTCACCTGGGCCCCTACTGGGGCCGCTCGTCGGCGGCAACGCGGATTCGACCAGGCAGAACTGCTGGCTCGAGCGGTGGCCCGCCGCCGCTCGCTGCGGTGCCAACCGCTCCTCCGTCGGCTCCCGGGGCCCCCCCAAGCGGGTCAATCTCGGAGCGATCGGCGACGGAATCCGGGCTTTCGGGCGACGGGCTCGATGCCGTCGTGTGTGTTGCTGATCGACGATGTGGCCACCACCGGCGCCACGTTGGTGGCGGCGGCTCGGGTGCTGCGAGCTGCGGGCTGCGGCGAGGTGCACGGCCTGGTGGTGGCGCGAGCGCGATGAGCCTGCGCGCGCTACGGTCGGCGGTTCCGCGAGATACCGGGAGGCCTGCCCTTGGAAATCACCGTGAGCGCCCATCACATGGACATTTCACCGGCCCTTCGGGAAGTGGCGACCGACAAGATCGGTCGCCTCGGCCGTTTTCTGGGGGGCATGGACCGCGCCGAGGTGCATTTCTCCGAGGAGCGAAACCCCCGCATCCCCGACAAGGAGGTGTGCGAGGTGGACATGCACGGGGGTGGCCATCACGTCCGCTGTCGGGTGGCCGCCACTGATGCATTCGCGGCGGTGGATCTCGCCGTGGAGAAACTCGAGAATCAACTGCACAAGATCAAGACCAAGCAAGTGCAGCGCACCCACAACTCCCGCCCGGTTCCCACCGCCGGGGCCGCCGAGGCCGACCACTAGCGTCCCGGCCTCTGTCTGGCGGTCTCGGCGGCGGCGGCACCCGGCTCGACATCCGCTCGCGCCGCCACGCGTCGTAGAGTCGGGTCCTCATGACTATCTTCGACAAGATCCTCCGTTCGGGAGAGGGTAAGAAGCTCAAGGCTCTCCAGGCCCTTGTGCCCGATATTGGGGCCTATGAGGCCGAGATGGAGGCACTCGACGACGCCGCCTTGCGGGCGAAGACCCCCGAGTTTCGTGGTCGCCTGGCGGCGGGCGAAGACCTCGATGACATCCTGCTCGAGGCTTTCGCGGTGGTACGCGAGGCGGGCCGTCGCGTGCTGGGGCAGCGCCATTACGACGTGCAGTTGATCGGGGGAGCGGCCTTGCACTTCGGGTGGATCGCCGAAATGAAGACGGGAGAGGGCAAGACCTTGGTGTCCACCCTCCCGGCGTACCTCAATGGGTTGGGAGGCCAGGGCACCCACCTCATCACGGTGAATGAGTATCTCGCCCGCCGCGACTCTGAATGGATGGGCCGTCTGCACCGATGGCTCGGCCTCGAAGTGGGTCTCATCATCCCCGGCGAGAGCGATCCCGAGTACAAACGAGCGCAGTACGCCGCCGACATCACCTACGGCACCAACAATGAGTTTGGCTTCGACTACCTCCGGGACAACATGGCGCTGTCGCGTGCTCGCCAAACGCAGCGGGGCTTTCGCTACGCCATCGTGGATGAAGTTGATTCCATCCTCATCGACGAAGCCCGCACGCCTCTGATTATCTCGGGGCGCGTGGCCGACGCCGCCCAGTTGTATTACAAGTTCGCCACCATTGTCCGCAGTCTCCGACCCGAGGAGGACTACGAGGTAGACGAGCAGAAGCGCACGGTGTCGCCCACCGAACCGGGTATCGAGAAGGTGGAGGAGTTGCTGGGCATCGGCAACCTCTACGACGGCGTGGCGCAAAACCTGGTGCACCAACTCCAAGCCGCCTTGCGGGCCAAGGAACTGTTCAAACGCGACAAGGACTACATCATCCAGGCTGGCGAGGTGAAGATCGTCGACGAGTTCACTGGCCGCATCCTCGAAGGCCGGCGCTGGTCTGAAGGGCTCCACCAAGCCGTGGAGGCCAAGGAGGGTGTGAAGATCAAAGAGGAGAACCAAACCCTCGCCACCATCACCCTCCAGAACTACTTCCGCATGTACGAGAAACTCTCGGGCATGACCGGAACCGCCGCCACCGAAGCGGCCGAGTTCGCCGTCACCTACGACCTACAGGTGGTGCCCATCCCCACCAACCGGGCGGCCGCCCGGGCCGATGAGGGTGACCTGATCTACAAGAGCGAAGACGGCAAGTTTGGCGCCGTGGTCGACGATATCGCCGAGCGTTACGAGGCGGGCCAACCCGTCCTGGTGGGCACGATTTCGGTGGAGAAGTCCGAGAAGCTCTCGCGGATGTTGGAAAAGCGCGGTATTTCCCATGAGGTGCTCAACGCCAAACAGCACACGCGAGAAGCCGAGATCGTGGCCCAGGCCGGGCGCCTCCAGGCCGTCACGGTGGCCACCAATATGGCTGGTCGTGGCGTGGACATTGTGCTGGGCGGGAACCCGGAGATTATGGCTACCCGTGAGCTTCGCCTCGAAGAGATTGATCCCCTGAGCAAGGAAGGCCACATCCGGCTCAAGGAGTTGGAAGTTAAACACATGGATGAGACCAAGGCTGAGGGTGATCGGGTGCGGGCTCTTGGTGGCCTCTACGTGCTGGGCACCGAGCGCCACGAATCTCGTCGCATCGACAACCAGCTCCGGGGCCGGGCCGGCCGCCAGGGGGATCCCGGCGAGAGTCGCTTCTACATCTCACTCGAAGACGACCTCATGCGCTTGTTCGCCACCGGTGCCATCAACTGGGTGATGGGCAAGGCCCTACCCGACGACGTGCCCTTGGAAGCGAAGATGGTATCGAAGGCCATCGAGCGGGCTCAGACCACCGTGGAACAAAAGAACGGCGAGATCCGGAAAAACGTTCTCAAGTACGACGAGGTGATGAACCAGCAGCGCAAGGTGATCTATGCGCTACGCGATCAGGTCCTCGATGAGGCCGATCTTCGAGACAAGATCACCACCGAGCATCTCCCCGAGGCCATCGAAGCGTTGGTGGGCACCTACTGCGTGTCGGACTATCACGAGGAGTGGGATCTGGCGGGTCTCCACGCGGAGTTGCTTACCTACTGGCCCTCGTTGTTGTTGGTGGAGGAACTGGCGGCCATCGAACGCGTGGAAGACCTGCGAACGTTGCTCTCCCACGATGCCCTCGGTTTCTACGAAGCCCGGGAGGCGGAACTCGGCGCCGAGATCATGCGGCAGGTGGAGCGCCAGGTGATGCTCAAGATCATCGATACGAAGTGGCGCGAACACCTCTTCGAGATGGACTACCTCCAGGAGGGCATCAACCTGCGGGCGATGGGCCAACGCGATCCACTCACCGAGTGGCAGCGTGAGGGCTACGACATGTTCGGCATGATGATGAAGGGCGTGGCCCAGGACCTCGTGCGCTACGTGATGCACGTGCAGGTCACCGTGGATCAGGCGCAGGCCGCTCCGGCTATCGGCACCGACTTTTCCCCGACGAGCAGCGACACCGAGGAGTCGGCCTTGTCGGTCGGCGGCGAGGAACCACGGGTGCAGAACCTGCAGTACTCCGCTCCCGAGGAGGGTGGCGCGGGAGGTGCCATGGCCGAAACCGCCCCGGGCGATCAGCCTGCCGCCCTGCGCCCGGTGGTGAAATCTGATTGGGATAAGACTCCCCGCAACGCGCCGTGTCCGTGTGGCAGTGGTCGGAAGTTCAAGATGTGCCACGGCAGGGCGTGAACGGAAGCGATGCGGGATTTCTCCGACGCGCTAGTTGAGATGCGCAAGAGGGTGGGGGATGCGGCCGTCTACCTGAAGGTCGATCAGTTGCGGGCGCGACGACCATTACTGGAGACGGAGGCTTCGCGTCCAGATCTCTGGGACGACGCTGACGAAGCCAAACGGGTGACCGGCGAACTGAGTGTCGTGTTGGGCGACATCGAGCTCTACGAGCGGATGCTGGCATCGCTAGAAGACGCCGAGACGCTCCATGTTTTGGCTCGCGAGGTGGACGACGCCAGCCAAGAGGGCGAGATCGAGGAAATCGTGGCGGGCCTCGATACCGAACTGCGAGCGCTGGAGTTGCGTTCGATGTTCTCGGGCGATCACGACGAGCGCGATGCGCTCTGTACGGTTCAGGCCGGGGAGGGCGGTGCCGATGCCCAGGATTGGGCGGAGATGCTCTACCGCATGTACGTGCGCTGGGCGGAGCGGCGGGGGTTCGAGGTGGAGGAGGAGGGGTCTACCCCCGGTTCCGAGGCGGGCGTCTCGTCGGTGGAGTTCTTGGTGAAGGGCCGGTATGCCTACGGGTACCTGCAGGCTGAGCGGGGGGTGCATCGACTGGTGCGGATGAGCCCCTTCAACGCCCAGGGAAAGCGCCAGACGGCCTTTGCCGCCCTCGATGTGGTTCCTGTGCTCCACGACGACGAGGTCCACGTAACGCTCGACGAGTCCGACATCAAGATGGATGTGTTCCGGGCCTCGGGCGCCGGGGGGCAGCACATCAACAAGACCTCCTCGGCGGTGCGCCTAACCCATGGGCCGAGTGGAATCATCGTGTCGTGCCAGATCGAGCGCTCGCAGTTGCAAAACCGAGCGAAGGCGATGACCATGCTCAAGGTCCGGTTGGCTGATCGGGAGCGACAGGCCCGGGAAGACGAACTCAACGGTATTCGCGGTGAGCAGCGGCGCGTGGGCTTTGGCAGCCAGATCCGTAGCTACGTGCTCCAGCCCTACCAGATGGTGAAGGATCTGCGCACCGACCACGAGGCTGGCAACGTTGGTGGTGTGCTTGACGGAGATCTGGACCCGTTCATGGAGGCCTATCTGCAGTGGCGCCGGGCCAACGCGTGACCGGGGGTGGCGCGAGCGCCCGGTGGTGCGCTGTTATTCTTGCCTTCGCCCCATGATCAAGCTCGAAAACGTCTCGAAAATCTATAAAGGCGACGTTGCGGCCCTTCAGGACGCCTCGGTGGAGGTGGAGAAGGGCGAGTTCGTCTTCCTGGTGGGGGCATCGGGATCGGGTAAGTCCACGTTTCTGCGTCTGGTCAACAAGGAGGAGTCGCCTGAACAGGGGCGGATCTACGTGGCGGGCAAAGACATTGCGGCGTTGTCGGCCTGGAAGATTCCTTACCTACGCCGCAATATCGGATCGGTCTTTCAGGACTTCAAACTCCTCACCAACAAGACGGTCTATGAGAACGTGGCCTTCGCCCTGGAGGTCATCGGGCGGCCTCGCCATGTGGTGAAAACACAGGTCCCCGCCATTTTGGAACTCGTGGGCCTCGGCAAGAAGATGGGGAACTTCCCCAACGAGTTGTCCGGAGGGGAGCAGCAACGAGTATCGATTGCTCGTGCCTTCGTGAACCGTCCTCTCATCCTGTTGGCCGATGAACCCACCGGGAACCTCGATCCGGCCACGTCGGTCGGCATCATGCGGCTGCTCGACCGCATCAATCGCACGGGTACCACCGTGTTGATGGCCACCCACGACCGCTCCATCGTGGACACGATGCGCCGCCGGGTGATCGAACTTGATCGCGGTTCGATTATTCGCGACCAGAGCCGCGGTGTCTACGAATGACCGCCTCCTGAACCATGGCCATCAAAGTCGACTACGTCGTTCGTGAAACGGCGGCCAACCTCACCCGCAACATCACCCTCACCTTGGCCTCGGTCCTTACGGTGGTGGTTTCTCTCACGTTGTTTGGGTCGGCCTTCATGCTCAACCAGGGCGTCAATAACGCCAACGATCGCTTCAAGGGCGGCATCGAGTTCATCGTGTACCTGCAGCCGGATGCCTCCCAAGAGGTCATCGACTCTATCGGTAAGTCTCTGCGAGAAAACCCGGATGTGGAGCGGGCCGACTTTGTGAACAAGGACGAGACGCTGGTGGAATTCCGGCGCCTGTTCAAAGACTCCCGGCAACTCCTCGAGTCCATTACGGCCGAGATCCTCCCTCCATCGTTCCGGGTTGCTCCTAAGACTCAGGACCCTGATGTGGTGCAGGCCATCGGCGATGTCTATCGGCAAAAAGCCGGTGTGTACGACGTGATCTTTGCCTTCGAGGTTGTGAAGCGCATCCAGGAGACGTTCAACAAGATCGGGGTGCGCTTCTTGGTGGCGTCGGCCCTGCTGCTACTGGCCGCGCTGTTACTCATTCTGAACACGATTCGGGTGGCGATGTTTGCTCGCCGCCGCGAGATCGAGGTGATGAAGCTCGTGGGGGCCACGAACTGGTTCATCCGGGTGCCCTTCATCGTGGAGGGAATCATTCAGACGCTGATCGGTGCTGGGGTTGCTGTGCTGGCGATGACCTTCGTCATCCGTCCGTTCATCGACGAGCTTTCGCAAGACAGGGTGCTGCCCATTTTTCAGGGTTTCGTCGTGACCGACGCCAACCTGCTTTTCACGAACCTCTTAGTGGTGGCGGTGGCGGTGCTCATCGGCGCCATCGGCTCGGCCGTGGCCGTGAGCCGCTTCCTTGACGTCTAGGCAGCGCCGCCGCTAGTTGGAGGCGATGATGTTGTTGCTGCTGTTGGCGTAACTCGCATCGACCGCGATGCCGAGTTGGGTGACCCCCACGATGCACACGACGGCAATGAAACTAAGCACAAGGACATACTCCACCAGTGAGGCACCGCGGTCCTGGCGAGGACGGTCGGCCACGCTGGCGAGCCAGAGTCTGAACATGATGAGAGACGACATGGGCATGGATTCACCTCGTTGGTTGTCTTGTCCTTTAGGTATCGGGCCCTGCCGCGGCGGACCTTGAGCCGAATCGGTAGGCCGAATGGCCCATTTCGCTGGTTGGGACACGGTTCTGGGGGTGTGAAAGGGTGTGAAGATGCCTGAAACTGTCATCTCGTCGACCCTCGAAGACCGGATCCTCACGATCACTCTGGATCGTCCGGATCGGTTGAATGCGTTCACCGTGGACATGCAACGAGAGCTGTGCGCGGCCTTCGACCGGGCCGATGAAGACCCGGAAGTTCGGGTGGTGGTGGTAACGGGCCGGGGGCGGGGCTTTTGCGCGGGGGCCGATCTCGGTGGGGGTGGTGAGACCTTCGACGTCAACTCCGGTAGTCCTGCCACCGGTAGCGGAGATCCGGTGCGGGCCCACCGTGATGAAGGTGGATTGCTCACCCTCCGGATCTACCAGTGCACTAAAGCGGTGATTGGTGCCATCAACGGCCCGGCGGTGGGGGTGGGGGCCACCATGACGCTGCCGATGGATATTCGCCTCGCCAGTGACAACGCCCGTTTCGGGTTCGTGTTCGCTCGTCGGGGGATTGTGCCGGAAGCCTGCTCGTCGTGGTTCTTGCCGCGAGTGGTGGGCATCAATACGGCTCTGGAGTGGACAATGACAGGCCGGGTCTTCGGGGCCTCCGAAGCCTTGGAGCGGGGGCTGGTGCGTTCGCTGCATGCCCCCGATGATCTGCTCCCGGCGGCCTACGCGCTCGCCACCGAGATCGCCGTCAACACATCGGCGGTATCGGTGGCGATGACGCGCCAGATGCTGTGGCGGATGCTCGGCGAAAGCCATCCCATGGCCGCCCACCGGATCGACTCACCGGCGATTGCCAACCTCGGTCGTTCTCGCGACGCCGTCGAGGGTGTGGTGGCGTTTCTGGAGAAGCGCCCGGCATCCTTCGTCGACGAGGTCCCCCGCGACATCCCTGCCCCGTGGCCCTTTTGGGAGGAGCCGGAGTTCGAGGGCTAGGGCCGCTCAGGACCGGGGGGCGATGGCCAGTGGGGAGGCCGGGTAGCCGTTGGCCTCCATCACCTGATGGTCCAAGGGGGTGAGGATGGCTTCGAGGTCGGAGAAGTCGTCGCCGAGGGCCAACAGAGCGGGAGCCATCTGGGCATCGGTGGCGTGTTCGATCTGTTCCCGAAAGGTCCGCCCTGCGGTGGTGAGGGCGCCGTCGCGGAGGTAGCCCTGGGTCTCGAGGCGGGCTTGGGCGGCGTCGAGTTGTGTCGTGCTCCAAGCCCGGGTGCGTATGTAGCTCCGGGCCGGGAGGCCCCAGTACCCTTCGGTCAGGAGCCCGATTTCGACGGCATCGAGCCCGGCCGATACCCATGCTGCGGTGTGGCTGTCGCCGCGGTACTCGCGCAGGCGATCGCCGAGCCGAAAGAGGTCGCCGAGCGGGGTGCCCGGGAGCGGTTGGGCGAGCGTGCCGGCGAAGAGGGCCCGCCCACAGGGATCGAGCGGGGCAGTGGCCTTGGTGAGGAGGGCCACGGCCCGCTCGATCCCGGCGGGGGCGGGGCCGAGAATACGTTCGAGTTGCTCGACGGCCCCGGCCAGGCGTTCATGGGCGATGGTGTCGGCGTTCGTGCGGGTCCACCCGAGGGTTACCGAGGACACCACAATCTCCGGGTTGAACACGCCGAAGGCGGCCGCCACGACTTCGCCGGGGGCTTGGCCAAGGGCGGATCCGCGGCTGGTGAAATAGGCGGGACCATCGGGCAGAGCCACGCCGTTGTCCATGGTCCCCGGACTGGGGTCGAACCCCAAGTGGGCGTAACGGGCGTGGCATTCCGGAGAAAAGAACACTTGGCCCACCACGGGCTCGATGATCCGCGCGAGCCGGCGGGCCTTGGTGTGCGAGGGGTCGTCGGGGGTGGGGGGCGCCATGGGTATCGCTCTCGCTCGTGGTGGTGATGCCACAATCTAACGTGATGTCTGCCCCTCGCCCTGCGTCGAGAGACCGGCGGTAGCCGGGGCGGTTCTGTTCGAGATCCTTCGCGCCACCGGGATTGCCTACCTGGCGTTCGGAGAAGTGCCCCCGGCGACGGTTTGGCCGGCGGCGGTGCTGATCGTCGCTGGGGTGGTGGTGGTGGTGCGTAGCCGCGATGATGCGAGCCTCGTCGTCGAATCTGGAGGGATCCTTACGTGACCGATGCCCGCTTTGTGCCTGCGCTGGTGCTTCCTGAGGATGTTTCCGGTGCCATCACGGTGGTGGTGCGGGGCGGCGAGGTGATGGTGGTGGACGAGCATCCCGACGATGTGGCGCCGGAGGCGTTGCGTCAGGTGGTTGGCATCCTGGATGGGGCGGCGTGCTGGGTGATCGACCTGGATGGCAACGCGGCGCCCGGTGTGGATCTGGACGCCATGGTGCCCCTGATGGGTCTCTACGGGCGGGTGGATGATCTGCGCTGGACGTTGGCGGGACGGGCGGTGCAGTTGGTGGAGTGGGACCGCACCACGCGGTTCTGCGGGCGCTGCGGCTCCGGTACGGACCCGACCCCGGGGGAGCGGTCGAGGCGTTGTGGGGCGTGCGGGCTGCTGGCCTTTCCGCGCCTGGCTCCGGCGGTGATTGTCCTCATCGAACGCGACGGGGAGGCGTTACTGGCGCGCGGGCGAGCCTTTCCGGTGCCGATGTACAGCTGCGTGGCGGGCTTCGTGGAGCCGGGGGAGACCTTGGAGGAAACTGTTCGCCGGGAGGTGCGTGAGGAGGTGGGGGTGGCGCTGGGCGACGTGCGCTATGTGCAGAGTCAGCCGTGGCCGTTCCCGCACTCGTTGATGCTTGGCTTCGAGGCGGAGTGGGCTTCGGGCGACATCGTGGTCGACGGCGTGGAGATCGTGGACGCCCACTGGTACCGGCCCGATGCGCTGCCCATGATTCCGCCGGGTATGAGCATCGCTCGTTCCTTGATCGACCGATGGCTGGCCCGAGAAGCGGCGAAGTAGGAGGCGGCGGCGGGTCGGGGATCAGCTGCGCTCGAGCCGCCAGCGGTCCTGCAGCATCCAGAGCCGATGGCGGGGACCATCGAGGCCGGGGTTGGCGGAGGCGTAACCGGCGTCGCCGTCCCAGAGGGCGACGGCTCCGCCGGGAACTTCGGCCCAGCGGGTTTCGTAGTGCGGCACCGGGGAGCGTTGGGCGGCGTGGGCGAGGGCGCTGGTCACATCGGGGTGGGGGCTGAGGTCGGTGAGAGTCATCCAGGTGGGGGGGGCGAGGTCCACTTCGCCTCGGTCCCGTCGGGCCAACACCTCGGCCGGGGCGAGCCAGGCATGGTCGCGAATCTCGCCGCCGTCCACCGCCACGTTCCCCTCGCCGGCGCGAGCCAAAAAGAACCAGGTGGCGTAGCGACGCGGGGTGATCGCCGGGGGAGTCCAGTGAGAGAGGGGCACCAGGTCGTGCGGATCCACGGCGAGGGCACATTCCTCGAGGCTTTCGCGGGCCGCAGCGCGTCGGGCGGCCGCGGCGTCGGAGCGGTCCTCGGCGCGACGGTCGCTGTCGTCTACCCGTCCGCCGGGGAATACCCACATGCCTCCGAAGGCCACCTGAGAGGTGCGGTGCAGCATGAGCACCTCGAGGGCATCAGCGCCGTCGCGTACGAGAACCACGGTGGCGGCGGGGATGGCGGGGGTGGGGGCGGTGGGGGGGGTGTCGCTCATTCGGGCATGTTGCCATCGGGTGTCCACGCCGTGCGAAGGTCCTGGAGCCAGCCGGGGAGGTCGATGGCGGGATCGGGCAACTCGGTCACGCCGTGTTCGGCCCGCAGCGCGTCGACCTGTTCGGGTTGATCGCCCCAGGAGCGGGGGTCACCCAGCATCACCTCAAACATGGTGACGCCGTTCGGTCCGGCGCGAAATGGGCCGAAGGCGGCGCCGTGGGGGAGTTCGATGTGGGTGCCGGCGGGGCAGAGGCGGTCGCCGCACCAGATCGAACCCTCCAGTACGAAGACCGGGTCTGTTGCATCTGGCCGTGGCGTGATGTCAGAGGGGAACCAGTCGATGGGTGAGGCTGGTCGCATGAAGCGTCGCCAGCCTGTTCGCCCCATCCAGCAGAGGCCTTCAGCTTTCGCTGGCTTCCAGTTCCCACCGGAGGTGATCCTCCTCGCCGTCCGCTGGTACCTCCGGTACGGGTTGTCGTACCGAGACCTTGAAGAGCTGCTGGCGGAACGTGGGATCGAGGTCGATCACGTCACGCTCTATCGGTGGGTGCAACGATTCACGCCGCTGCTAGTGGAGGCGGCTCGGCCGTGTCGCCACGCCGTTGGCGACCGATGGTTCGTGGATGAGACCTACCTGAAGGTCGCTGGCACCTGGCGATACGTGTACCGCGCGATCGACCAATACGGGCAGGTCATCGACGTGTACGTGTCCAAGAAGCGTGACACAAAGGCCGCGTCTCGGTTCTTCTCGACGGCTATCACGGCGCATGGTGCGCCGGAGGAGGTGACCACTGATCGGTCTCGGGCGTTGGCCCGAGCCATCGTCGAGCAACTGCCAGCCACGCACCATGACACCACCCAGTACGCCAACAACCGGGTCGAATCAGATCACGCTCGCCTCAAGGCCTGGCTCCGACCAATGCGTGGCCTCAAACGCGACCGCACGGCTTCGGTGGTGATGTCGGGGCATGCGTTCATGCAGAACCTCCGGCGAGGCCACTACGAACTCGGCATCGAAGCGCGTCCGGGCCTCACCGTTGCCGCCGCGTTCGACGAGCTCGCAGGAGCGGTCTGAGCCGAGAACCAGTGCCCACCCGGAGTCAGCCGCGCCCGACGAGCCACAGATGCAACAGACCCGTCGTTCTCTGGTGGAGCTGGAGGGAATCGAACCCTCGTCCGCCAAGCGGTCGACGTCCGCGATACGACCATTCCCGAGATCACGCCACTTCGGCTGGCGCACCGCCGGGTCGGGGGAACACGCAAAGGTGCTCGCCGCCGAGTCTTTCCTCGATGCCAGCGGTCTTTCCCGCCGTCAGTGGTCTCTCCCTACGGTCCGCCACTGCTTCTGTTGCCGGGCTGCAGCGGCCTGGCCCCGTGTGCCGTCACCGGTCACTGGTGCTCTCTACTACCTAGATGAACTAGGCGGCGAGGGCGTACTGCTCATTGGCAGTTGTTTTTTTGCCCCGTTTTAAGAGTCTGAGCAACTCTGGTCGCACGAATCGCCGAGCAGTCTCAACGTCGAAACCGATCAGCCCCTGGATGGGTATGTCAAGGATCTCCCCTCACCGAGGGGATACCCCAATCTACCGCCGGGGTGTGACTACTGCACTCGGTTATTCGCCCCGGTCGCCCCGGTTGGCCCGGGCGAGGGCTCGGGCGGCATCCCGCTCGGTGATCACGATGCGCTTGTCGTGCGTGCGTCGGCTCTTGGCCAGGGCGAGTTCTACTTTGGCCCGGCCGTTCGTGAAGTAGATCGACAGCGGGATGAGCGAGAGGTGTTCAGGGTCGACGCGGGCCTTCAGGCGCATGATCTCGTGGTGGTGGAGGAGGAGTTTGCGTTTTTGGTCGGGGTCATGGCCGGTGTGGGATTGGGAGTAGAGCCACGGCGCGATGTGCAGTTGGTGCAGCCACACCTGGTGGCCGTCGATGCGGGCGAAGGCATCGGTGATCTGCACCTTGGATTCCCGGAGCGACTTGACCTCGCTCCCACGCAGCACGATTCCCGCCTCGAGGGTGTCGAGGATCTCGTAGTTGCGGCGAGCTTGCCGGTTGCTCGCGATCGGCTTGGTGCCGGTCGGCTTCATGGGGCTACGTACGCTACCGGCCCGGAGGGGCTGCCGCCGACCGGTACTGTGCCCCTCGTGCTCTTTCTCACCCGGTCCGTGTGGGCCCAGATGGTGGGCCACGCCTACGACGGGCTACCCGACGAAGCCTGTGGCCTCTTCGCCGGTCCCCCCGGCACGAACCGCGTGACGGCATTTCACCCCTGCCGCAACGCCGCCGCCTCCAGCCGGGTCTACTCGATCGACGGCGGGGACTTCCTCCGTATCGATCGGGCCAGCGAGGCGGCCGGCCTCCAGATCCAGGGGGTGATGCACAGCCATACCCACACCGATGCCTACCCGTCGGTCACTGATGTGGAGCAAGCCCCGGACCCGGCATGGCACTACGTCATCGTGTCGCTCCGCCAAGACGCACCCGTGCTGCGCAGCTATCAACTCGTCTCCGGACAGATCAGTGAAGAGGTTGTTTCCCTAAGCGACCACTAGAATCCCTAGTGAAGAAGTCAACTTTCCCCCTTGGAGCGCCCCCGTGGCCGTCTACGCATCAGCCATTGATCTCATCGGCAACACCCCGATCGTCGACATCTCCCCGCTGAGCCCCAATCCGCGGGTGAGGATCCTCGCCAAACTGGAGGGGCAGAACCCCGGCGGTTCCGTGAAAGACCGGGCCGGGCGGCAGATGATTATCGATGCCGAGCGCGAGGGCATCCTGGTACCCGGCTCCGGCCAGGTCATCTTGGAGTCCACCTCGGGCAACACCGGTATCGCCCTCGCCATGATCGCCAAGGTGAGGGGCTACCGGCTGAAGGTGGTCCTCCCGGACAACGTGTCGGTGGAGCGGCGTCAACTGTTGGAGTCCTGGGGGGCGGAGATCATCGACAGCCCGGGTGGCGAGGGATCCAACGGCGCCATGCGGCGGGCCCAGGAGATGGCCGCCGAACACACCGACTGGTGGTTCCCCTTCCAGTACGGGAATCCTTCCAACCCCAAGGCCCACTACGAGGGCACCGGTCCGGAGATCTGGCGTGACGTTCCCGAGATCACCCATTTCATCGCCGGCCTCGGCACCGCCGGCACGCTGATGGGGGTGGGTCGCTTTCTCAAGGAGCAGAACCCCGACGTCCAACTCTGGGCCATCGAACCGCCGACGGGGGAGATGGTGGATGGGCTGAAGAACTTCGACGACGGTTTCGTGCCCCCCGTGTTCACCGACAACGACGGCTACGACCTGCTGAACCGCCGGCTCATCGTGCGGCCGCGTGAGTCCATCGAATGGACCCGCCGCCTCACCGAAGTGGGCATCTTCGCCGGCATCTCCTCGGGCGCCATCCTCGCCGGAGCGGTGAAGGCCGCCGGTCTCATCGACGAAGGAACGATTGTCATGATCGTGTGTGACGGCGGCTGGAAGTACCTCTCGGCCGGGGTGTGGATCGACGACATCGCTACCGTCGAGGCCCGGGCCAAGGCCACCATCTACTTCTAGCTCTGCGCCTGGTCGCGGGGTGGTCGGCCATCGGCCGGGCGGCGCCATCCGACGGTCTGCTCAGAGCAGGTCGCGCACTACCTCCGGGGGGCGGGCGAGCACAGCGCGCCCGTCACGACTCACCACGATCGGGCGTTCGATGAGAATCGGATGGGCCACCAACACCGCGATCCAGACGGCGCGGTCGTGCGGGAGGGTTCGTAGGCCGAGGGTTTTTGCAGCCTCCTCGCCCAGGCGGGTGATCTCCCACGGCTCCGCGCCCAGGGCGTCGAGCACTGCCTCCAGTTCGGCCGGGGTGGGAGGCATATCGAGGTAGCGGCGTTCATCGAAGGTCACGTCGGCCTCATCAAGAATCGCCCGCGCCGCCCGGCTCTTGGAGCACCGGGGGTTATGCCAGATCGTAAAGTCACCCACCCCGGCAGCGTAGAGCCTCAATCCATTTCCATCGCGGCCGCCCGGCGACCAGCATCGGGTCATGCCCGCTGCCCCCGAGTCACTCCCGCCGCTCCCGGTCGCGCCGCCCCCTCGCATTGTTCTGCGCGGCGGCCGGTCGCTCGAACGAGCCGACGCCAAGCGAGCCGAATCGGCGGCCGCCGCCATCAACGCCAGCCGCCAGCACCTCTTGCCCTGGATGCCCTGGGCCGCCGAGCCGGCGACGGTGGCGGGCATGGCCACCTTCTTCAGCGCGGCGGATCTGCTGTGGGAGCAACGCCAGGACTTCACCTATTCCATGCTGGACCCCGCCGGGTCGGTCATTGGGGGGTGCGGGCTCCACAACCGCCTGGGCCCGGGGGCGTTGGAGATTGGCTATTGGGTGCGCCGGGAGGCCGCCGGGAGCGGTCTTGCCACCGAGGCCGCCGCCGCCCTCACCGCGGCGGGCTTGGGCCTCGAGAGCGTGGCGCGCCTCGAGATCCGCTGCGAGGAACACAATCATCGCAGCGCCCGGGTACCGGAAAAACTTGGCTACACCTTTGGTGGTCTGATCGTTCCCACCACCGGTCCCACCGCGGGGAGTTCCATGCAGATCTGGGTGACCACGGAACCCCAGTGGGCGGCCCGCACCCCCTAGCCTGGCGGGGTGGACGACCGCCCAATCGGGATGTTCGACAGCGGATTCGGCGGGCTCACCGTCGCTCGGGCGCTCATCGACCTCCTGCCCGCCGAACACCTCGTGTATCTGGGCGACACCGGCCGCTACCCCTACGGTCCTCGCCCCCAGGCCGAGGTGCGGGGCTTCGCCCGCCAGATCATCGAGTACCTCGTGCAGCAGCACGGCGTGAAACTGGTGATCGTGGCCTGCAATACCGCCGCCGCCACCGGTCTGGCCGAACTGCAAGAGGATGTCGACGTGCCGCTGATCGGCGTGATTGAGCCCGGGGTGCGGTCGCTGGCCTTGGCCACCCAGAGCGGCCGGGTAGGGGTGATTGGGACGGCGGGCACGGTGGCCTCCGGTGCCTATCAAGACGCCGTGGCCACCCTGGCGGGCGACCTCGAACTCACGAGTGCCGCCTGTCCGGGGTTGGTGGAGTTCGTGGAGCGCGGTGACACCCAAAGCGACGAGGTGGCGCGGTTGGCGGAGCGGTTGCTGGCCCCATTGCGGGAGGCCAGGGTGGATGCGCTCCTGCTCGGCTGCACCCACTATCCATTCCTGGCCCGTGTTCTGAGCGATGTGATGGGCCGTGATGTTGTGCTCGTGTCCTCGGCCGACGAAACCGCCTTCGAGGTTCGTCGCCGATTGGAGGGAACCGCCTTGGCTCGTCTGCCCTCGTCAGGTCCGGGCCATCACCGCTGGTTTTCGAGTGGCGATGTGGCCTGGTTTCAGGAGTTGGGCCGAACGCTGTTGGGCCCGGAACTCGCCGAGGTGCACCCCGTCACCTGGGACTAACGCCCGGAGCCTGCGAGGATGCGAACATGTCTGCTTCCCGCCCCGACGGTCGTGCCGTCGATGAACTTCGCCCCATCACCTTCGAACGGGACTTCACCGCCATGGCGGCGGGGTCCTGTCTCATCAGTTTCGGCAACACCCGGGTGCTGTGCACAGCCTCGGTGGACGACGACGTGCCGCGCTGGATGCGGGGCAAGGGCAAGGGTTGGGTAACCGCAGAGTATTCGATGCTCCCGGGGGCCTCGCCGGAGCGAATCCGCCGAGAGGTGAAAGACGGCAAGCCCTCCGGACGCACCCAGGAGATCCAGCGTCTGATCGGCCGGGCCCTTCGTTCGGTGTGCGACATGGCGGCGCTGGGGGAGCGGCAGGTCATCGTGGATTGTGATGTGCTCCAAGCCGACGGTGGCACCCGTACGGCATCGATTTGTGGTGGCTACATCGCCCTGCACGACGCGCTCGAGCGTCTCGTGCTGGCGGGCAGCATCAAGGCCAACCCGCTGCGAGCATTGTGCGCCGCCATTTCGGTGGGCGTCGTGAACGGGGTGCCCGTGTTGGACCTCCCCTACATCGAGGACTCGACGGCCGACACGGACATGAACGTGGTGATGACGTCTCTCGGTGGGTTCGTGGAGGTGCAGGGAACCGCCGAGGGCGCCCCCTTCTCCCGGGCCGAACTCGACTCGCTGCTGGGCCTAGCCACCGCTGGCATCGAGGAGATCTTCGCCTTGCAGCGGGAGTTGCTCAGCGTGCCCCCCGCCCCTCGCTGATGCGCCTCTGGTTGGCCACCGGTAACGCCCACAAAGTGGGCGAGGTGCAGGAGATCCTGGGCGACCGCTACGTGGTGGTGGCCTCCGACACCGGCGCCGAGGAGAGCGGGGTCACCTTCGAGGCCAACGCCTTGCTCAAGGCCCGTGCGTTGGTGGCCATCGTCAGCGAGGTGGCCCTGGCCGACGACTCGGGGATCGAGATCGATCATCTTCAGGGCGGGCCGGGCATTCACTCGGCGCGCTGGACTACCGAGGGGGACTGGATCCCCCGGGTCCTCCGCGAACTGGACGGGGAGCCCCCCGAGGCGCGGGGCTGTCGCTACGTGTGCGCGGCGGCAGCCGTTTGGCCGGATGGCCGCGAGGTGGTGGTGCGGGGCGAGGTAGAGGGGCGAATCGTTCAGGCCCCCCGGGGCGCGGGCGGTTTCGGCTACGACCCGATCGTGGCCCCGCTTGAGGGCGACGGTCGCACCTTCGCTGAGATGACAGCGCCGGAAAAGCACGCCATCAGTCACCGGTCCCGGGCCTTCGGGAAACTGGCCCTTCTTCTCTAGGGCGGCCCCGTGGCCCCGGCCGGGGTGCTGGGCCGGCGGGGTGCTACCAGCCCCGCAGATCCACGTCCCACTCCTCGATGACCTCGTCGCCGTCGATGAGGTGAAGGCGCTCGTGTTGCGAAACGGTGGGGTCGACGTGGGCGGGAATCACCCGCACGCGGTCGCCAACCCGTGCGGGGGAACCCTCGGGGATCCCCACGGTGATGTGCTCGTCGGACACGAACCAGATCGGCCCCACCTCGACGGCGGTGGGATCGCCGTGGTCCATGCCGAAGGCCTTGAGCCCGGCATCGAGTACGGCCCATCCCTTAGCCGAGATCGAGATCACGGTGGTGTTCACGAACAGCGCCTGGGCAAAGGCCGGGGCGTGGGGCGCGTATTCGGTGTCCATGAGGCAGTAGGAGCCCGCCTGCAGTTCGGTCACCCAGGTATTCGTGTCCCAGGTGCCCGTGCCGCCGCCCGACACCACATCGCCGCCCACGACCGCGTGGGCATCGAGGAGCAACGCCATGGATCGCTCCACCAGTTGGGCTTTGCTGTCGCCGGGTTCACGCATGAGGTGTCCCTCGTAGCCCATCACCCCGCGCACGGTCAGACCATCGGCGCGGGCGAGGTCGGCGAGGCGAGCGGCATCGCTCGGGTCGCAACCGCCGCGAGGGAGACCCACTTCCACGTCGATGAGCACCTCCGCGACCCCGGCGGCGACGGCGGCGGCAATGGTGGCCTCAGAGTCCACCGCCACGGTGATGCGCGCCGCTCCGGTACGGATAGCAGGGGTGAGGCGGTGCAGGTCGAGGCTTTCGTTGGCCAGGAGCAGGTCATCGCCCAAACCGGCGGTGGCCATCCCCACCATTTCTCGCACGGTGGCGCAACAAAACGCCGTGTGACCCTGGGCTGCGAGGCGGGCCGCCAGCGCCGTGGACTTGAAGGCCTTCACGTGGGGGCGCAGCGTCTGGCCCGGCCACCGGGCGGCCATGGTGGCCACATTGTGGTCAAAGGCATTGATGTCCACGAGCAACGCGGGGGTGGGGAGGTCGTGGACCTTCACGCGGCTAACGCTAGCAAATCACTATCGGCGGGTGCACCAGGTGGGATTCGAACCCACACGAGCGTTAGCTCACAAGGACCTAAACCTTGCGCGGCTGCCAGATTACGCCACTGGTGCGACCCGCCAATGATAGAGCGCGTGGGGGTACGGCCTCGCACCGCTAACCTCATCCGGGTGAGCCACGACCAATCCTTCCCCCCGATGCCCAGCGCTCAAAGTGCGATGGGCAACCCCACCTCTGAGATTTACAACCGTCTCCTGAAAGACCGGATCATCATCCTGGGGACCGATGTGAACGACGACATCGCCAATATCATCTGCGCCCAGATGCTCTACCTCGAAGGCGAGGACGACAAAGACATCTGGCTCTACGTGAACAGCCCCGGCGGCTCGGTCACCGCCGGCATGGCGATCTACGACACCATGCAGTTCATCAAGCCCGACGTAGCCACGATCTGCATGGGCTTGGCTGCGTCGATGGGCCAGTTCCTGCTGTGCGCCGGCGCCGAAGGCAAACGCTTCGCGTTGCCCCACGCCCGCATCATGATGCACCAACCGTCCGGCGGGGTGCGGGGTCAGGCCAGTGACATTGCCATCCAGGCGGAGCAACTGATCTACATCAAGGGTCTTATGGCCGAACGGATCGCCTTCCATACTGGTCAGCCGGTGGAGCAGATCGAGGCCGACTCCGAGCGAGATCGTTGGTTCACCGCCCCGCAGGCCAAGGAGTACGGGATCATCGATCACGTCTCCACGAAACGCGGGGAGTCCTTCTAGCCCGCCGGGCAACCCGCCGTGGCGAATGTCTCCAAGGCGGCCGCCGCCGCCGGCACCTTGGGGTGATCGGTGGTCACGGCTTGGAAGGTGGCGGTGAGGTCGTCCGAATCGGCCCCGGCGCCGAGGGCGGCGACGCCGTCGATGAGGGCCTCTACATAGTCGATTTCCACCCGGAGGTCGTCGCGGATCTCGCGAGGTGCATCGACGTCGAGTTCCTCGAGGTCCCCGCGGGCGATGCGGAGCCGTTCGAGGGCGTTGTTGGCATCGGTGGGGTTGAAGCCCTCGAACACGCTGGGGTACTGCTGACCATTCGCCAGCGTTTTGCAGAACGCCTCGGTATTCCCCTCGTCGCTGGTGCAGGAGGCGAGGGCCGCTACCAGGGGCAGCAGCAGCAGCAGCGGCCCCCGGCGGGTGGGCCTGATCATCGACGGGTGGATTCAGCGATCTGGCGCAGTTGGCTCACGGCGTGGGTCAGACCCTCGGGGTCGCGGTAGAGGGCCGAGCCGGCCACGAGAACATTGGCGCCCGCTGCCGCGGCCGCCTCGATGGTGTTCGGACCGATGCCCCCGTCCACCTCAATGTCCACGTCGTGGCCGCCCTCCAGCACCATTCGCCGCACCTCGGCGATCTTCGGCTCCATGGTGGGGATATACGACTGTCCCCCGAAGCCGGGATTCACAGTCATCACCAGCACGAGGTCCACGAGGTCCAGCACGTCGGTCAGCACCACCGCCGGCGTGGCCGGATTGAGCGCCACCGCCGCCCCGACGCCCAGTCCGGCGATGTGGCTCAGGGTTCGATGCAGGTGCACACAGGCTTCGGCGTGCACGATGATCAAGCCGCATCCGGCGTCGACGTAGCGGCTGGCCAAGTTGTCGGGTTGCTCCACCATCAGGTGGGCCTCGAAGAGAACCGAGGCGTGGGGACGGCAGGCGGCAATCACCTCGGGCCCGAAGGTGAGGTTTGGCACGAAACGCCCATCCATCACGTCCCACTGGATGCGGTCCACGCCCGCCGCTTCCAGGGCGGCTACCTCCTCACCGAGTTTGGCGAAGTCGGCGGGGAGCACGCTCGGGGCGATCTCGATGGGCCGGTCGGTGCCAGGGTGGTCACTCATCGGCTCCATCCTCGCGCGCCGCCTAGGGTTCGCGGGTGCACAATGTCACTCTGGAGATCACGGGGATGGTGGCCGGGGGTGATGGGCTGGCCCGCGACGAGACCGGCCGGGTCACCTTCGTCACCGGCGGGCTGCCCGGTGAGCGGGTTGCGGTGGATATCCATCAAACCAAAAAAGACTTCGCCCGTGGCACGGTGACCCAGGTGATCGAGCCCTCAGCCGACCGCGTGGCCGAGCCCTGTCGCTTTGTGGCGGCGGGCTGTGGGGGCTGCGACTGGCAACACATCGAGGCCACCGCTCAGCGTCGCCTCAAAGCGGCCATGGTCGCCGATGCCCTCCGGCGGCAGGCGCACCAGGAGATCGAGATCGGCCTCGGGCCCGATCTTCCCGCCACGGGCTATCGCACCTCGGTCCGGGGGGTGGCCGTGGACGGACGTTTCGGATTTCGGCCTCGGTCGTCTCACGCGGTGGTCCCGGTGGACCCCTGCCTCGTGGTGCACCCGCTGCTGGCGGAACTGATCGCCCACGGGCGCTTCCCCGATGGCGAGGTCGTGCTGCGGGCCGGAGCGGGCACCGGCGAGCGACTGGTGGTGGTGAGTCACGACGACGACCACACTTCCGTGCCCGACGGCGTGCGGGTGGTGACCGATGGGGAACTGAAGGCGGGGCGGCGGGCTTGGTATTTCGAGGAGTTGGCCGGACGGCGTTGGCGGATCTCGGCCCGCTCGTTTTTTCAGTCCCGGCCTGACGGGGCTGAGGCGCTAGTCGCAGCGGTGAGCGCGGCCATGGCGGGCGTGGCCGATGGGGGTCACCTGGTTGACCTCTACGGCGGGGTGGGGCTCTTGGCGGGCGCGCTGCCCACCTCGGGGCCAGTCACCCTGGTGGAGATCGGAGCGTCGTCGGTGGCCGACGCCCGGGTGAATCTCGCTGATAAGGGAGTGAGGATCGTGAAAACCGACGTAGATCACTGGGGCGCCGCCCGGGCCGAGGTTGTGGTGGCCGATCCGCCCCGGGCCGGGCTGGGGGCTAGCGGTGTGGCCAAGGTGGCGGCCACCCGGGCCGGTCGATTGGCCCTGATTAGTTGCGATCCGGCGTCGTTCGGCCGGGATGTTCGCCTGCTGGCCGAGGCTGGGTACGAACTCCGCCATGCCGAGTTGATCGACCTTTTTCCCCACACGTCCCACGTCGAGGTTGTCTCGCGGTTTGATCATGCCTGAGCCTGATTCATCCGGCGGTGGCATCGGCGCCGAATCTTCGGGTGTGAACTTTCTCGAGGATCTGAGCGTCAGCGGCGATGCCGTCCTCGTGGTGGGTATCTCGCGCTACAGCCAAGACGCGTTAGCTGAGGCGTATCGGCGTCATGCCGGGGCGGTCTTTGCGCTGGCCCGTCGCCTGCTGGTCGACGTCAACTTGGCGGAGGAGGTTGTGCAGGAGGTGTTCCTGAGGCTCTGGAACCAGCCCGACAAGTTCGATCCGGATCGAGGTTCACTGCGGTCGTTCCTGTTGGCGCAAAGCCATGGTCGGTCGGTTGATCTACTGCGGGCGGAGTCGTCTCGCCGATTACGTGAGGAGCGCGACGCCCGCCGCACCGCAGAGTCGGGTTACGACCTCGAGCACGAAGTGGTTGATCTGCTGGTGGCCGACCAAGTGCAGACAGCCCTCGCGGGGCTGCCGGAAATGGAGCGCCAAGCGATCTCCCTGGCCTACTTCAGTGGGCACACCTACCGGGAAGTAGCCGAACTGCTCAACCAGCCGGAGGGCACCGTGAAGAGCCGGATTCGCTCCGGCTTGAAGCGGCTGCGCGGCGACCTTCTTACTGCGGGGCTCGAAGGAGCGGACCGGTGAGCGACTACCAGCATGCGGACATTGAAGAGCTTCTGGGCGTGTATGCCCTGCATGCCCTCGACCAGACTGAGCGCCAACTGGTCGATGACCACCTCGGTGTCTGCCCGCGTTGCGCGCAGGAGGTGCTCGTCCATCGTGAGGTCGCCGCCCTGTTGGGCCATTCGGGCGAGGATGCCCCGGTGGGTTTGTGGGAACGCATTGTGGGTGAACTAGAGGATTCACCTCCGGCCCTGCGCCTGGGTGTGCTGCCGATGGCGGGGGCCGCTGATCGGCTGTCGCGGGGTCGACCGAGCCAAGTGACGCTGGCGGTGCTGGGCATCGCGGCGGCTGTGCTGATCGGGGTTATGGGGGCGGTAGTGGTGCGACAGGACACCCGTATCCAGGACTTGGAGTCGGCGCAGTCTGATGCGGCCATCTTGCCTACGAGTGTCGCCGCGTTGTCCTCCGCCGATGGAACGATGACCATGGATGCGGTCCTGCTGTCAAACGGGACGGGCTACCTCCTCGCCGAGGCCCTCCCGGCCCTCACGACCGAGGAGACGTATCAGCTGTGGGGTGTAACCGATACTGGGGTGATTTCGCTGGGTCTGCTGGGAGCAGACCCCGACCGGGCGGTGGTGTTCCAGGCGGGAGATCACGTCACCGGTCTGGCGGTCACCCAGGAGAAGGCCGGCGGTGTGGCGAAGTCCAAAAACAGCGCTGTGTTGTCGGGCAACTTCGACTGACCCCGCCGCCCGGCCGGACCCCGCCGCACCAGGGCCTTCGCGCTGGAAAGCCCTGGTAGGAACGGCGTACCCCCCCTGGGACTCGAACCCAGAACCTACGGATTAAGAGTCCGACGCTCTGACCAGTTGAGCTAGAGGGGCAAGTGGGCCAGCAGCCTAGGCGTTGTTGGCCCAGGCTACGAAGCCCACTGGTGGTTGGCTTACCAGTGGTTTGGGGTGACCGAGGGGATTCGAACCCCCGACATCCAGGATCACAACCTGGCGCTCTAACCAACTGAGCTACGGCCACCACGGGAGGTGCCAGCATAGGCTAGGGGGAAGTCCCCGCCTCAACCGTGATCAACCGGCCCACCTCGCGGCCTACGCTCGGCTCTGCCTCCGTAGCTCAGCTGGACAGAGCAGCGGATTTCTATTCCGATGGCCGCAGGTTCGAATCCTGCCGGAGGCGCCCCGAGCCCCATGAGGGCCAGGTGCCGCCGCCGCCGTCTAGAGGTTCAGTTCGAAGCGGCCTCGTCGTACCACCGGACGGAGCAAGAGGAGTGCGACGACCGCCATGGCCGCGAGTCGGGTGGAGGGGGAGGTGGTCAGGTCGAGGATCCGACCAAGCCCGGGGGGCTGGTAGGTGATCCGACCGATTTCGCCGTCGATGGCAACGGCGAGGTGCTCAACGGAGGTCTTGCCGGCACCCATCGTGGTGAAGGAGTACTCGGAGTCGCTCGGCGTCACCTCAAGCACTCGCTCGGTGACCAGCGCGCCTCCGCGCATTCCATCGATGTAGGTCACGACGTCACCCGCTTTGATAGACGAGGCCGCCACCACCTGACTGACGACGACGTCGCCGGTATTGAAGGTTGGCTCCATGCCTTCGCCTCGCACAATCATCGGGCGGTAACTGCTGCCTGCCAGCGCCAGGAGCGAAATCGTGGCGATGACGGCGAGGGCGGCGGCGGCCGCCACCACGATCCGGACTCCTCGACCGGCGTACCAGCCGATGATGTGGCGCGTCTCGATGGGATGCCCAGAGGCGGTGAGTTGCGTGGTGGCCATCATGAGTGCATCGGCTTCTGCGTCGATGTCAGACCAGTAGTCTTGGTGGTGGGGTGAGCGTTGAACAATGTCAGCTCCTGGATGTGGTGCGCCTGGGTGCGCCCTCAAGTTGTCGGCGGGAGCCAGGGATTACTTGAGCGTTCCGGCGCATTGCGTCCAGCCGATCGGGTGACTCTGGCGGCTGCCAAGCCAGCCCCAGTGGGGTTGGCGGGTCGGCCAACGAACTGCGGTGGGTGGCGTGGAGCGGGTGACGGGAATCGAACCCGCACCACCAGCTTGGAAGGCTGGGGCTCTAGCCGTTGAGCTACACCCGCAGGGTTTCGGAGAGGGTAGTCCCTCCCGCCCCCCTCTTCGACCGGACCTCGCCGGCGGATCTTCGCGATGTTCCCGTCGGGGAGGGGGGATTTGAACCCCCGACCTCCTGCTCCCAAAGCACCTCCGGTCGTTGGCTGGTGTCGGCCTTTGTCGGCTCTACCTGGGGTTCCGGGCATCACCCGGTGGCTCTGTCGGCTGGTGTCGGCCGGTCTCGGCTGCCCCGGTGATGCCAACAGTGATGCCAACGGCACCACGGCCTAGAGGATCGCCATGGCCACGCGAGCCGATGCCAAGTACGTCCCGCCGTACCAGTACCAGTGCGCCAGAGGGCACCTGATCCATGCGGACGGCCCCGTGGCCGCCTGCCCCGTGCATCGTTGCCCGGGGCCCCTCGTGCGGATCGGTCCGGGCTCAGGCACCACCCCGGGGGCCAAGACCCGCTTGGCTGGACGCCGATGACCCCGGAGGCCCTCCTGGGGGCTTGCGGGGTCATCCCCGCAGCGTGGCGGCCCAGGGGCTTGGACACCGCCCCCGCATGACAGAGGCGCCCATACCGGGCAGGATGCCCGCGTGAGACGGGCGAAGGACGGATGAACGAACGAGCGGGCGAACGGGTGGTGGACGCGGCGGTCCTCGGCAGCCTTGTCGCATTCAGTGCCTACGTCTTGTGGGCTGGCCGGAGGCTGTCGTTCGCCGGCGATGATTGGGGGCTACTGGTCCAGGGTCAACACTGGGGCGGGCTGGTCGAGCCGTACAACGACCACCTCAGCATCCTGATCATCGGGAACTACCGGGTGCTCGTCGAGGTGTTCGGGCTCGACTACACGCCGTTCCGGGTCGCGGCCGTGCTGTGGTTCCTCGCGATCGTGGTGGCGTGGTACCTCACGACTCGGGAGCAGCTCTCGCCCCTATTGGCAGCTGGGGGAGTCGTGGCGCTGCTTGCCCTGCCGACCTTCGCGACCCAGGCAGCCAACCTCAACCACTACATCGTTGGGCTTGGGGCAGTGGTTTGCGGCTGGGCGCTTCGACGGGACAAGAGCGGGTGGCTGGCCGGTGGGTTGGCGCTGGCGCTGTTGGGCACGACAGGAGGCGTGGCCGTCGCGGTTGCGTGTCTGGTGCATTGCGCCTGCACGCGGGCACGATGGCGTCAGTGGGTGGCTACGTTGGCCCCCGCGGCGGTCTGGGCCCTCTGGTGGTTAGTAACGAGACACGATTCTTCGAAGTTCCAGCCCACTACCGATCCGACGCTGGTCGCTGTCTTGCGGGCTTCGAGGAATGTCGCTCTGTCCCCCTTTGATTTGTGGCACATCGACTTGCTACTGATGGCAGGGTTCGTCTGCCTCGGAGCGTTCCAACTGCGACGAGGGATTCGAGCTGGCGCTACGTGGCTTGCGTGGACCGCAGCGCTCTTGACGTGGTCGGTCGGCCTGTCGTTGGAACGCGACCGCGGTCTCGACAACGTATACAACCGCTACCAGTTGATCGCCCTGATCTTCGTCCTGCTCGCCTGCGTGCCATCCCAGCCAGTGCGGATGTCACGCGTCGCGACGGTTGCTACCGCCATCGGCGGAGTTGTTGCGGTCGGATTGGCTGTTCTCCTTGTGCCCAGTGACGTCAGCGACCACTCTAAGTTTCAGGAGTTCTGGGGTGCGCGGAACAGGTGCCTGATCGCGGATGGTCGATCCGACGAGATCGGCTTCCCGGGCTCGACCAGCACCGATGAAGTCGGCCCCCTCATCGACCGCTACTTGGTACAACCACCCCCTGAGCACTGCACGCAAGGACTCCGGGTGAAGCGGGCATAGCTGCCGGAGTGCCGCACGCGCCGCCGGGCGAGACGGACGCGGAACTACTCCACCCCGGTCGCCTTCGATCGACGCCCATTGGGTAGCGGTTCGGGATTCGGGGGAGGCCCGCTCGCCAGGTCGGCGGCCATCCGGGTCGCTAGCCGCACGATCTCGGCCTCCCGCTCGGCCTCCATCCGGGCCGATATCCCGTGGATCTCCGCGATGAGTTCGGCCTTGCGGTCCTCGGTCACGGGCAGGTGAGCCGGTTCGATCCCGGAGCCCGCCTGAGTAGGCGATCAGCGACGCAAGAGGCGGACGGCCGCCCTGCTGATTGGACGTCGGAGCCGGTAGTTCCATACGAAGCGCGCCGGTCCCACGAGTCGCGTCCGCCTCTTGTAGGCATCTACGTGCTTCTCGATGCGGGCAGCCTCACCTCCCAGCTCGGGCATTGGCGGGCGATCGGCTGGGCGGGCCAGGACCGCAAGGAACGGAACCCCCGTGCCGGAGAATACGGGGTTGGCGAGACGGGCCGTCACCTCAAATCCGCCTGTGGCGAGCATCGCCGTCAACGTACGTTCGGAGTAGTACCGAAGATGGAAATCTCGCAAGAACCAGTCGAGACCGAACCGACCAGGGTGATCGACGTCGGGAACGACGATGAGAAGCCATCCCCTCTCGGAGGTGACCGCCCTGAGCGTCGCGAGCGCAGCGACCGGATCGATCAGGTGCTCGAACACCGTCGACAGCACCACAAGGTCCGCTACCTCAGCTCCGATCTCGGTGAGATGTTCAAGGGGGGCGGCCGCGATCCTCACGTTCGGTCGCTGATTGTGCTCGGCAAGAAGTTCACTGAGCCTCAGGTCGGGTTCTACGCCTACGACTCTTGCGTCCGTGAATACGTCAGCCAGGGCGCCGGTTAGGGCGCCGAATCCGCATCCGACATCAACGATTGTGCGGGACAGGTCCCCGGTGATTTCGCGTACTGCCTCGGCCTGCTGCCGTTGTTTCTCCCCGGAGCGAAACAGGAGATCGGGGGTTGGCCGGTCCCCCCAGTACTCAAGCTGGTAGAAGTCCTCGGTCGAGTCCGGGACCGGGTGTCGCGTAATTAGACCGCAGGTGCCACAGATGTTGAAGGTCGCTGCCTTGGTGAACGCTGCGACGCCGTCCTTCGTGGTGTGGAGATGTCGCCAGACGTTCGATCCGCAGAGCGAGCACTCGACCATCGGCTCGACAATACAGACCCTCTCGCCGCGGTCGTCCGGAGCGGTGGTTCCGCACGCGCAGTGCTCACCGAGGCTCCCACGTGGCCACTCTGCTCTGCCGCTCCCTCCTGTTCCCGAGCCCGCGAACAGGAGGGGAGGCCGACGACCCGAGGCGCCTGTCGACGCTTCCCTTGTCGCACAGTCGAACGTCGCGGGTCAGCGGCCGGTGGAGGCGCTCCCGGCGTCGACGGCACTACTCCGACCAGCGCGACACCGACGGTTACAAGGACTTCGGTTCGGGTCATCATGCTGGACGCTAGGCGGCTCCTCCTGGGAGGCCCGTGATGCCCAACCTGATGCCAAATGGCGACGGCGCGGACCCCCGGCGACGACCTGGCCTGCGCCGATGTCGTAGCGGCCGCCGATGTCGCCCCTTGCTCTGATAGCAGGCGTGGTGCCGGAACCCCGCCGGGGACTGAGGTACCTCGCCGCCCTCGGCTGACCCGCTGGGCTCACGTACCGACGCGGGGGCTGCTCTGCGGAGGGGGCGGAACCCGGTCGGTGGCCAGCCGGGCCGCTAGTCGTCTGACATCGGCCTCCCGGTCGACCTCCATCCGGGCCGCTATCCGTCTGATCTCCGCGATGAGTTCGTCCTTCCGGGACTGGGGCATCGGCACGTGGGCCGGTTCGATCCCGGTTCCTTCGCACCGGGTGCAGGCCATGGTCGCCGCGATCCTGGCGACGCGGGTAGCCGGATCGGGCGGGCGTTGGCTCATCGGATGACCCGGAGCGGTTGGTCCCGGTACAGGGCGGCTTCCAGAGCATCGAGGCGGTCGAGGAGATCACCGCGGTCGGTGAGGTCTCCGTAGGCGGTGACGACCACCCGCAAGGCGGCCACGTTCACGGCGGGTGGCGTCTGGCAGGGCCCGTCTCCGTTGGACAGTCTTGGGGGAGCAGTTGGCGACGCGGGCGGTCTCGTGGTCGCCGAGCCCGGTGGCGAGGGCGGCGACGATGGCGGAGTCGTTCACACTGGTGGACATTCGGGGCCTTTCAGAGTCGAGGGGGGTTCAGGTCGGCCGCGTCGAGGGCGTCCCACCAGGAGTCCGGCGGGAACGTGGCGTGGGGCGCCCAGTCGTTGGCCGGGCAGGTCCGGACACGGATAAGCCCACCGATCACGGGAAGGGCCACAGTGAGCACCCCTGCCCGGACAGGTTCGTTGGGGTTCAAGGCACCCGCAACCAGCGCTCCAACCACCGCCACCGCCCCCGAGAGCCACCCGGGGCCGACGAGGGCAGCCAGCATCGCTAGTGCGCCCAGCGCAACCGGCACAACCGTCCGGCGAACGGCGCTTCGCTGTGGGGTGTCCATCACCTCATCATGGCTGATTGTTGAGCGCAAGGTTGGCTACGCCTACGAGGGCGAGTCTCCACCAAGGTGCCGGACCTGGATGAGGTGTCACGACGGGGACGGACCGCTTGGCTCGGTCCGCAGGACGGCGCTGCGTTGGCCGATCCGATCGGCGACGGCGCGCACGCTGGCGGGCAGCGCGTGGGCGTAGACGCTCAACAGGATCTCCGGGCTGTGCCCCAGGATGTCGGCGACGGCCCGGAGCTCACCGAGATCAGCCGCCCCGCTCACCATGTGGGTGGCGGCGGTGTGGCGGAGGCCATGGGAGCTGAGGCGGGGAACGCCGGACCGCTTCACGAGCACGTCCAGCGTTCGGTCGAAGCTCCGGGGCATCACCGCGTTGCCGGTGCGCGTCGTCAAGATGAGGTTCTGGTCGCTCCAGCCAGCCCCGGCGAGCAGCTGCTCCTCGGCCTGGGCCCGCTTGCGAGCGGCCAGGGCCTTGACCGTCTCCTGGTCGAGCGGGATCACCCGGCGCGATCGGGTGTTCTTGGCGTCGGTCCACGTAGCCCCGGTTGCGGTCGCCACGAGGCCCTCGTCGATTCGGATGGTTCCCTCCTTCGCGGCGAAGTCGTCCCAGCGCAGAGCGAGCAGCTCGCTGCGGCGGAGGCCGTAAAGGACCGCCAATCGGAACCCCGCCGCCCACGCATGTTCGTTCGTGGTGGCGAGAAACCCGTCGACCTGCTGGGCGCTCCACGCCTTGACTTCTCGTTCGCGCACTGGCTTGGCCACATGGCGCGGCATGGCCACGCGCGTGGCTGGGCTACGACGTAGCAGGCCCTCATCGACAGCGTCGGCCAGAGCGGCTCGGAGGACGTTGCGGCAGATCTGGACGCTGCGCCGCGAGAGCTTGCCGGCCGCGGCGATCTCGTCCAGCCACCGAGCGATGTCCTCGCGCTCGAGCCGGTCGACGCGGATAGCACCGAGCCCCGTCTCGATGTGCGACGCCGCCCACCCGTACTGCTCGCGCGCCTTGACCGAGACGTCGGTGCGGGACGCGACGTATCGCTTGACGAGCCAGCCGAGGGTGCCCCGTTCCGACACGAGGTCCTCCGACGATGTCGACCGGGAGGCGTTGATTGCCGCTCGCTTGGACGGGAACGTGCCGAGCTGCCGCGACTTGTGCCGGCCCGTCTCGGTGTCGATTCCATCGACGCGCACCACCCACTTGTCACGCTGCCTGCGGACGGTGGGGTCTCCGATGGCCTTCCAGCCCATGGCTGCCTCCCGCCGGATTCTGATACATCGCTGATACATGCGATGATCGCCGGCTCGCTGAGTCAGTATAACACCTGGTCAGAGTGGTCGGGGAGGGGGGATTTGAACCCCCGACCTCCTGCTCCCAAAGCAGGTGCGCTACCACTGCGCTACTCCCCGTGACGGGGTGCACGATAGGCCCTCGGAGGGCAGGTGCATGTCGGGGACCCTCGCGTCGGCCGATACAGTAGGGGTCCACATGAAGAGCACCGTCGCACCCCTCGAGGGGAACAAGGTCAAGTTGTCCGTTGAGGTGGAGGCGGCCGAGTTCGAAGAGGCCATCACCGTCGCCTTCCGAAAGATCGCCAAGGAGGTGCGCCTCCCGGGTTTCCGGCCCGGTAAAGCCCCCCGTAAGGTCCTCGAAGCCCGTCTTGGCCCGCTGGTGGGCCGAGAGCAGGCGATGCAGGATTCCCTTCCGGAGTACTACAGCGCCGCGGTCATCGAACACGACGTCGATGTCATCGCTCCTCCTGAGATTGATGTGACGGGCGGGCACGAGGGTGGCAACGTGGCCTTCGATGCCGTCGTGGAGGTGCGGCCCTCCATCGAGGTGCCCGGGTATGGCGGGCTGTCGGTCACGCTGGAACGTCCCGCCCCCGACGACGACGCCATCAACGCCCAACTCGGTCGTATGCGTGAGAGCAACAGCACCCTCGAGTCGGTTGATCGGCCGGTGCAAGACGGCGACACCGTCACCATCGACATCGCCGGCACCCTGGATGGCGAGGCTCAATCGGGGCTCACCGCCGACGATTACAACTACACGGTGGGCTCGGGAGCGATCAGCCCGGAGGTTGACGAGAACCTCCTCGGGGCCACCGCCGGTGCGGCGCTCGCCTTCGCGGCCACCCACCCCGATCCCGACGAAGGGCGCGAACTGCTCTTTGAACTTGCTCTCAAGGACGTGCGGGAGAAGGTTCTTCCCGACCTCGACGATGCCTGGGCTGCCATGGCATCCGAGTTCGAAACGCTCGACGAACTCCGGGCCAGCCTCATCGACCGCATGACGCGGGTCCGGACCGCCCAAGCCCAGATGGCTCTGCGCGAAAAGACCGGCGAAGCCCTCGCGGCGCTGGTCACCGACGACCTGCCCGAAGCAATGGTGAACCACGAGATGCAGGAGCGTTTCCAAGACCTCGCCATGCGCTTACAAGCCCAGGGCATGCAACTTGACCAGTACTTGCAGATGACCGGCACCGACCCGGAGCAGTTCAGCCAGGAACTTCGCGACACCGCCACCTCCGGGGTAAAAGTGGACCTGGCGCTGCGAGCGGTAGCGGTAGCCGAGGGAATCGACTGCACCGATGAGGACCTCCTCACCGAACTCGAAGAGGTGGCTGAGCGGGTAGGCCAGAGTGTTGATGAGGTGCGCGAGCGCTTCGAGAGCGTGGGGCAGATCTCGGCGGTACGCTCAGACATCAAGAAGCGCAAAGCGCTGGAGTGGCTACTCGAAAAGGTCGAACTTCTCGACCCCGAGGGTGTCAAAATCGAGCGTAGTGAGCTTGAGATCCCACCTGAAGAAGCCGATACCAACGAAATCCCCCTCACCGCGACCGACGAGGTCGCCGACGAAACGGACGACCAAGACTGATGGACATCATCGGGCAGCACGAAACGGTGATCCGGAACTACCTCGTTCCCACGGTCGTTGAGTCGACCAACCGCGGCGAGCGGGCCTATGACCTCTACAGCCGACTCCTCAAAGACGGCATCATTTTTTTGGGCACGCCCATCGACGACACGATCGCCAACTTGATCTGCGCTCAGTTGCTTCACCTCGAGTCGGAGAACCCCGACCGCGACATCAACATCTACATCAATAGCCCCGGTGGCGACATCACAGCGTTGTTTGCCATCTACGACACGATGAGTTTCGTGAAGCCCGACATCAGCACGATCTGTTTCGGGCAGGCTGCTAGTGCGGCCGCCGTGCTCCTCGCCGCCGGCACCAAGGGCAAGCGGCTGGCCCTTCCCCATTCCCGGGTGCTACTCCACCAACCGTGGGGCCAAGCCGGCGGGCAGGCCACTGATGTGGAGCTGGCGGCCCGTGAGATTCTCCGGATGCGCATCCAACTCGACGAGTTACTGGCCGACCATACCGGCCAAGACTCCGAGAAGATCCACCAGGATACGGAGCGAGATTTCGTGATGTCCGCCGATGAGGCGCTCGCGTACGGCATCATCGACGAAGTCATCACGGCCCGAACCTTGGCCGACAATGCTGGCCCGATCACTCGGGCTAGCTAACCAGCAGGTACGAGAGGCAAACGGGGGTCAGCAACGTGGCCAAATTCGGGGATGGGGGCGAGCTTCTCAAGTGCTCGTTCTGCGGTAAGTCTCAGAAGCAGGTGAAGAAGTTGATCGCCGGCCCGGGGGTCTACATCTGCGATGAGTGCATCGATCTGTGCAACGAAATCATCGAGGAGGAGCTTTCCGAGACATCGGAGATGCGCTTCGATGAACTCCCCAAGCCCCAGGAGATCTACGAGTTCCTGAACGACTACATCATCGGTCAGGACCACGCCAAGAAGATCCTCGCGGTGGCGGTCTACAACCACTACAAGCGAGTTCAGTTCGGTGCCAGCCACCACGAAGAGGTGGAACTGGCGAAGTCGAACATTCTCTTGCTCGGTCCCACCGGTTGCGGAAAGACCCTCCTGGCCCAGACGCTCGCTCGCATGCTGAACGTGCCCTTCGCCATCGCCGATGCCACCGCTCTGACCGAGGCGGGGTACGTCGGAGAAGACGTGGAGAACATCCTCCTCAAGCTCATTCAAGCCGCCGACTACGACGTGAAGAAGGCCGAGACAGGGATTATCTACATCGACGAAATCGACAAGGTCGCCCGCAAGAGCGAGAACCCGTCGATCACCCGCGATGTGTCGGGCGAAGGTGTGCAGCAGGCTCTCCTCAAGATCTTGGAGGGGACCACCGCGTCGGTTCCGCCGCAAGGGGGCCGCAAGCACCCCCACCAAGAGTTCATCCAGATCGACACCACCAACGTGCTCTTTATCTGCGGCGGAGCGTTTGCTGGGATCGAAAAGATCATTGAGGGTCGTCTTGGTTCCAATGGCATCGGCTTCACCTCCGACATCCGCAAGCATGAGGAAAAGCACCCGGGGGCGGCGCTGGCCAGTGTGCTTCCCGAGGACCTCATCAAGTTCGGTCTCATCCCCGAGTTCATCGGCCGCCTGCCGGTACTCAGCGCGGTGGCGCCACTCGACCGGGAGGCCTTGGTCCGGATCCTGGTGGAGCCCAAGAACGCCCTGGTGAGGCAGTACCAGAAGTTCTTCGAGTTGGAAGACGTCGAATTGGAGTTCTCCGACGATGCCCTCGACGCGGTGGCCGATCAGGCCCTGCTGCGCGGCACGGGTGCTCGTGGCCTTCGGGCCATCCTCGAAGAGGTGCTCCTCAATGTGATGTACGACCTCCCCTCCCGCACCGACGTGCAGAAGTGCGTCATCGACCGCGATGTCGTGCTGGATAAGGTCAACCCCACTCTGGTGAAGCGCAAGGACGCGCCAACCCAGCAGCGCCCGCGGCGAGCAGCCTCCTGAACCTCCCCGAGGTGTTGGCCTGGTTGGGCCAGCACATCAATCTCGAGACAAGCCCGGCCGTGGCCGGTCGCGTTGAGGGTCTGAAGCTGGATCAGATGCGGGAGCTGTGCGCTGTCCTCGGCGACCCCCAGCGCCAGCAGTCCACCATCCACATCACCGGTACCAATGGGAAAGGCTCGGTGGCCCGACTCGTCACCGCCCTGCTCGGCGCCCACGATCTCACCGTGGGCACCTACACGAGCCCACACCTCGAGACGATCAACGAACGCATCTCTCGCAATGGCGTGGCGATCTCCGATAGAGCTCTGGCGGAGGTGCTGACCGATCTGTCCCGTGTCGAGCCGCTTTTGCAGCATCGCCCGTCCTACTTCGAACTGCTCACGGCGGCGGCTTTTCGCTGGTTCTCCGATGAAGCGGTAGGGGCGGCAGTGGTGGAGGTGGGATTACTCGGGCGCTGGGATGCCACCAACGTGGTGGACGGAGTTGTTGCGGTGCTTACGAACATCGGCCGTGATCACACCGATGGTCGGGGTGATTGGCGGGGTCGGCTCGCCGAGGAGAAGGCGGGCATCGCGAAGGAGGGGTCCACTTTTGTGGTGGGCGAAACCGATCCAGCTCTCGCGGCGGTGTTTGCCGCTACCCCCGCAGAGGCCACCTGGTACCGCGACGTGGACTTTGCCTGTACCGGGAACGCGTTGGCGGTGGGCGGGCGCATGCTTGATCTGCGCACGCCGGGGGGGCGGTACGACGAGGTGTTCCTCGCCCTACATGGTGCCCACCAAGGCGACAATGCGTCCCTTGCTCTGGCCGCCACCGAGGCATTTTTCGGCCGACCCCTCGACGGGGATCTGGTGGCCGAAGCCTTTGCATCGGTTCGCAACCCAGGCCGGTTCGAGGTGCTACAGCGCGACCCGCTGGTGATCCTCGACGGTGCCCACAATCCCGGCGGCGCGCAGGCGGTAGCCGAGGCGCTGGCCAGTGGGTTCGCGGTGCGCGGTGATCGATACCTCGTGGTGGGCGTGCTCGACGGGCGCGACCCTCGCGAATTGCTCGAGATATTGGGGGCGGAGGACGCGGTTGAGGTGGTGTGCTGCACCCCGGATTCGCCCCGAGCCCTTCCGGCGGCGGACCTAGCGGCGGTCGTGAGGCGTCTCGGAGGGCGGGCGCGGGTGGTGCCCGATGTGGGGGAAGCCGTCGCGTTGGCTCTGGCGACGGCGGCGGTATCCGATGTGGTCCTCATCACCGGGTCGCTCTACACGGTGGGCGCGGCCCGCCGGGCCGCCCGGGTGCACGGGTTGGTCTTGGACACCTGAGCCCTCCTACGCTCGGTCGTCATGAACCAGACCTTTGTTATGTGTAAGCCCGATGCCGTTGAGCGCTCTCTCGTGGGGGAAATCATCGCCCGCTTCGAGCGCAAGGGTTTCACCGTGCGGGCCGCCGAGTTGCGCACCGCCAGTGTCGCTTTGGCCGAGGCGCACTACGCCGAGCATGCCGATAAGCCGTTCTACGGAGAGCTCGTGAGTTTCCTCACTCGCTCGCCGGTGTTGGCCATGATCCTGGAGGGTCCCGCCGACAACACGTTCTCCCTCGTCCGCAAGATCGTGGGGGCCACCAAGGTGGACGACGCTGAGCCGGGCACCATTCGAGGCGACTTCGCCACCATCACCAGTGAGAACCTTGTTCACGCCTCCGACGGCCACGACAGTGCCGTCCGGGAAATCGCCTTGTGGTTCCCCCAGGGCCACTGATTGTTACGATTCGGTTGCAGGCCCTAGACTCGGAGATCAGCAGGCGAAGGGTCGACTAAAGGTTGACCTTCCGGTTGCAATCTTGTGCGAGTACGATGCACACAACGTCCGTGGTAGCTAGCGGAGAGGGTCCCGCCCCGATGTCCGAGAACCTTCTTTCCTCCATTTTGGGCCGCGACATGGCGGTCGATCTCGGCACGGCGAACACCGTCGTGTACGTACGGGGGCGCGGCATCGTGCTGAACGAGCCGTCGGTGGTGGCCATCAATGTCCGCAACGGTCAACCGCTTGCGGTGGGGGTTGAAGCCAAGCGGATGATCGGCCGCACCCCGGCACACATCCAGGCCATTCGACCGCTGAAAGACGGCGTGATCGCCGACTTTGAGATGTGCGAGAAGATGCTCCGGTATTTCATCCAGAAGGTCAACAATCGGCGCTGGAGCAAGCCCCGCATGGTGATCTGCGTGCCCTCGGGTATCACCGGAGTGGAGCAACGGGCGGTTATGGAAGCCGCCGAGTATGCCGGTGCCCGCAAGCCCGCCTACATCATCGAAGAGCCCATGGCGGCCGCGATCGGTGCGGGCCTCCCGGTGCAGGAACCCACCGGCAACATGATCGTGGACATCGGCGGTGGCACCACTGAGGTGGCGGTGATCTCACTGGGCGGCATCGTGGCCAGCCAGTCCGTACGCGTGGGGGGCGACGAACTCGACGACTCGATCATCCAGTTCATCAAGAAGGAATACAGCCTTGCGGTGGGCGAGCGCACCGCGGAGGAAGTGAAGATCGCTCTCGGGTCGGCCTGGCCTCTTGAGGAGGAACTCCACGCTGAGATCCGTGGTCGTGATCTCGTCACCGGTTTGCCCAAGACGGTTGTTACTACCACCGAGGAGATTCGTGAAGCCATGGGGGAGCCGGTCTCGGCCATCGTCGACGCAGTGAAGTTCACCCTCGACAAAACGCCCCCGGAACTCGCCGCCGACATCATGGAAAAGGGCATCACCCTGGCCGGCGGTGGAGCACTCTTGCACGGCCTCCAGGCCCGACTTCACCACGAGACGGGCATGCCGATCCTGATCGCCCCCGATCCACTCCACGCCGTGGCTATCGGATCCGGCCAGTCCCTGGAAGAGTTCGAGGCCCTCAAGGGCGTACTCTTCTCGTCCGCTAACCACTGATCTCCGCCTAGTTCGTGGCTGTTTCCCGTCGACGCGGCGGCCGTTCCCGCTTCACCCTGGCCCTGCTCGTGCTCACCTCCCTCACCTTGCTCACGCTCGACTTTCGTGATTCCGTCCTCGTTCGCACTGCTAGCGATGCCGCCGGATCGGTGTTTTCTCCACTCAAGGGGGTGGGAGAGACGGTAAGCGCTCCCTTTTCCAACGCCTGGCGGGGCATCACCGACTTTGGGGATGTCAAGAGTGAGAACGACCGCCTGCGTGAGCGCGTGGCTGAGTTGGAGGGGCAGGACGTACTCAATGCCGCCGCCGCCCAGCAGATGCTCGAACTCACGGCCCAACTCGACCTCGAGTGGATCGGCGCCATCGAAACGGTCCGGGCGCGCGTGGTGGCCGGACCGGTCTCGAACTTCGCTGAGACGATCGACATCAGCAAGGGCTCGCGTGATGGCATCAAGGTGGGGATGCCGGTGGTGAACGGCGCGGGGCTAGTGGGCAAGGTGGTGCAGGTCAACGCCCATCGGACCACGGTGCAACTCATCACCGACCCCGAGTTTGCCGTGGGTGTCCGCTTCCTGAATGGGGTTACCGGTACCGCCCGCGGCCAGGGTCGGGGCAAGGATCTCATTGTGGACACCCGTCTGGCCCCCGGCGGAACGGATATCCCCGAAGTTGGCGCCGCCACGACCACCAGCGGCATCGATGAGAGTGTGTTCCCGGAAACCATCCCGGTGGCCAGGTTGAAGGAGACCAAGGAGGCCGGTGGTGGTCTCACCCTCAACCTGGTGGTCAGCCCTTTAGCCGACACCGAGAAGTTGGCCTTCGTAACGGTGCTGCTCTGGACGGGCGGCCCGTGACACCCTCCGATTCCTTTCTGGTGGCGGCGCGGCTGTCGTTGGTCATGGTCGTCGCCCTTACGTTCCAGTTGGCTATCGCCCCTCGTGTCGAGCTCTTCGGCGTGCATGGCGATCTGATGCTGCTTATTGCGATTGCGGCTGGTATGACCGCCGGTCCGGAGCGAGGGGCCACCATCGGCTTTGTGGTGGGCCTGATCTATGACCTGGGCTTGTCGACGCCTCTGGGCCTGTCGGCCCTCACATTCGCTCTGATGGCCTACGCCGTGGGGCACCTCCAGCACTTGGTCATCAGAGCGGCCTGGTGGATACCGGTGGCGACCGCGGCCGCGGCGAGCGGGATCGGTGTCATTCTGTATGGCGTGTTCGACACCATGGTGGGGCAGGATCTTGTGTCGCTCTCGCTGCTGAGGGTCGCCCTTGTGGTGGCCCTCTGGAATGCCATCGCGGCGCCGATCGTGGTGCCCGTGATGCGATGGGCCACCGCTCCGGGTGGGGGCTTGCGGGTTCGGTCGGTGTACCGATGAAAAAAGACACTCCGGGTATGCGCCTGTCGATCCTGGGCATCGTGGTGGTGGCTCTGTTCGCATCGCTGTTTGCCAGGCTCTGGTACCTCCAGGTCATGGTCACCGACGAGTTCCAGGTGGTGGCCCAGGCCAACCGGGTGCGGGTGGTGCCGGTGGGGGCGCCACGCGGCCGCATCCTCGACGTAACGGGCAAAGTACTCGTCGACAATGCCATCTCGGTGCAGGTCACCATTGACCGCACCGTGCTCGACAAACTAGAGGAGGACGAGCGCACGCGGGTCCTCACCGCTCTTGCCGAGGCGCTCTCTCGTGCCTCGAAGGCGAAGACGGTGGCCGACATTGAGACCGACCTGGCCAACGAGCGCTACAGCCCGTATGTGCCGGTGCCGGTAGCGAGGGACGTACCCGAGGATTTGAAGATCTGGTTGGATGAACGTGGCGCCGAACTTCCGGGGGTATCGGCGGTGCGTGTCGCAGTGCGTCAATACCCCTACGGGAGCCTCGCTTCCCATGTCCTCGGCTACACCGGCCAGATCAACGACACCGAGTTCGAGAGCATGGCGAACTCCGATAAGCCGTACACGCTGAACGACGAAATCGGGAAGTCCGGCCTGGAACTGCAGTACGAGGCGTATCTACGCGGAACCCCTGGCACTCGCGAGATTGAAGTGGATGCCCAAAACGAGCCGATTCGTGACATCGGTGGTGAGGCGCCGATTCCTGGCGACGATGTGGTCCTCAACCTGAACATCGACGTGCAGGCCCAGGCCGAGCAGGCGCTCAAGACTGGCCTGGCCTTTGCCCAGGGCCGCTCCTGTGCTGGATGTAAGGGTGCTGTAGTAGCCCAGGTGGGTTCCACCGTGGTGCTCGATGCGCGCACCGGCGGGGTGGTGGCGATGGCTTCCTATCCCACGTACAACCCAGCCGATTTCATCGACGGGATCAGTGACTCAGAGTTTGCCTACCTCGACGACCCGGCCAACTTCGCGCCTCAGAACAACTACGCCATCCAAGGTCAGTATGCGCCGGGTTCTACCCTGAAACCCTTCACTGCGGCGGCTGGGTTGTCGGCAGGGATTCTCACCCCCCAAACCACCATCAACGACACCGGGTCGTTTGATGTGCCCGGTTGTTCTGGCGACTCCTGCACCTTCCAGAACGACAACGGCAAGGCCTATGGCACGGTGAACCTGAGTCGTTCCCTCACGGTGTCCTCCGACGTTTTCTACTACGGCCTGGGGGCACGATTCTGGCGGGAACAGGACGCCCTGGGAGGCCCAGAAATGTTCCGGAGCCTCCTGGAGCGCTGGGGTTTCTACAAAGACACCGGTATCGATCTCCCCTATGAACAGTCGGGTCGGATTCCCTCTCCGTTGTGGCTCACCAAGTTCTGTGAGGAAGTGGACTGCCTCGAGGACACCTGGCGCACGGGTGACAACGTGAACATGGCGGTGGGGCAGGGGTCGGTCCTGCTCACCCCCCTACAGATCGCCAATTCCTACGCCGCCATCGGGAACGGCGGGATCGTGTGGACTCCGCACGTTGTGAAGCAGATCCTTGACGGCGTCACTGGTGAAGTCATCGAGACGATTGAGCCGAAAGAGTTGAGCCGGGTGGATCTGCTCCCTGAGTGGCGCGCCGCCATCGTTGATGGCCTGCAGGGAGTGACAACCAGCGAGGGTGGCACCGCCAGCGGCGCCTTCAGCGGCTTCGATTCGGCGGCTTACCCGGTGGCGGCGAAGACGGGAACGGCTCAGGTGGGGACCAAGAAAGCACCCACTGCGGTGTTCGGTTCGTTCGCCCCCGCTGGCAATCCGCAGTACGCAATGTCGGTGCTCCTCCAGGAGGCGGGCTATGGCGGTACCACCGCCGCCCCCATTGCACGTCGGCTCTACGACGTGCTGTCCGGCGCCATTCCGCTGGTTCCAGCTCCCCCGGGCGGCAAACTCGATGATCTGGCGACGCTGGCTCCCGAACCGGGTGACGTGCGCGACTGATGGCCGCCCCCACCAATTTCTCATCCCGCAATCAGGTCGCCCCGGGAGCGGCCGGTCGGCTCTCCCGTAACCCGTCAGCTCCTTGGCGCCACATCGACTTGTTGCTGCTGGGTTGTGTGCTGGCCGTGTGTGTTCTGGGTTGTCTCATGGTCTTCAGTTCCACGCGGGGAAGCGACCCTGCCGCCTTCGACACTGCGTTCGTGGCGAAGCAGGTGCTCTTCATAGGCATCGGGATTGTGCTGATGGCGGTGGTGGCCTCGGTGGACTACCGCCGCTATCGGGAATGGGCGCCGGTGGCCTATGGCGTGGTGTCGCTGTTGTTGTTGCTGGTCGTCTCGGGTTTGGGAAGCGAGAGCAAGGGCACGCAGGCATGGTTCCAACTCGGGCCGTTCCAGTTGCAACCCTCCGAGCCGGCCAAGATCGTGGTGATCGTGATGCTGGCTTCGCTGCTGGAGCAGTTCAAATATGAGTTGAATGTTCAACGATTGGTCATGGTGTTGGCAGTCCCGGGCCTGCCAATGGCCTTGATCATGTTGCAACCCGACCTCGGGACGGCCCTGGTATTTGTGGCCATCACGATGGGGATGCTCCTGATTGGCGGTGTGCAGAGCCGGCACATTGCTGCGCTCACGCTGTTGGGCATCGCAGGCGTGGCCGTCGTGCTGAACTCGGGGATGCTCCAGGAGTATCAGAAGTGCCGTTTCACTTCCTTTCTGGAGACAGAGAGCCGGGTGTGTATCGAGCGCGACGCGTCGTACAACCAGGACCAAGCCAAAGTGGCGATCGGGTCGGGCGGCTGGCTGGGCGCCGGTCTCGGCCAGGGAACCCAGACGCGGTTGGGCATCGTGCCCGAACAGCACACCGACTTCATCTTCACAGCGGTGGGGGAGGAGTTGGGCTTTGCCGGCTCGGGTACCCTGCTGGCCCTACTCGGGGTGATGGCCTGGCGCATCTGGCGGGCGGCCCAGTTGGCGCGTGATCCCCTCGGCACCCTGATCTGCGTCGGCGTACTGTCGATGTTTGTGTTTCAGGTGTTCGAGAACGTGGGGATGACTATGGGGATCATGCCGGTCACCGGAATCCCCTTGCCGTTCATGAGCTACGGCGGATCGAGCACCCTCACGGCTTTCGTCGCCGTGGGTCTCGTCATGAACGTCCACATGCGCCGTTTCAACTAACCCCCCGGGGTCTGCCCCCGGGGGGACTCGGGTGGTTCGCGCTCGGGTTCGTGGGGATCAGACAGGGATAGGGATCAGAGGCGTGAGATCGGGGGAGTTCCGCGCGAGAATCGGCGCGTGGCGGCACCCGACGCGGAGATCGAGGTGAGCGTCGCGCTGGTCCGTTCGTTGCTAGCGTCCCAGCGCCCTGACCTGGCCGATCTCGAGATCCGCGAGGTGGCCTCAGGGTGGGACAACGTGGTCTTCCGGGTGGGCGCCGACCTCGCAACGCGCCTTCCCCGGAGAGCCGTCGCAGTGGTCCTCGCCGCCAACGAGCAGCGGTGGCTCGCCGAGCTCAGCCACCACTTGCCCTTGCCGGTCCCGGCTCCGGTGTTCGTCGGCGAACCCGGCCCCGGCTACCCGTGGCCATGGGCAATCGTCCCGTGGTTCCGCGGCGACGAGGCCGCTCGGGCCGAACCCACCGACTGGACCGACACCGCGGAGCGGTTCGCCGCCTTTCTCGTGGCCCTCCACCAGCCGGCTCCGGGTGATGCGCCGCCGAACCCGTACCGGGGGGTTCCGCTCGCCGGCCGGGCCGCCCGCTTCGTCGAGGGCCTCGACGAAGCGGGCGATGCCGTCGATCGAGCGCAGATCGAGGAGCGCTGGGCACCCCTGGTTGCCACGCCCGAGTGGCCCGGGCCCAAGGTCTGGCTCCACGGGGATCTCCACCCGCGCAACATCATCGTGCACGAAGGCAGGCTCGCGGCGGTGGTCGACTTCGGCGACATGACGGCGGGAGACCCGGCGGTGGACCTCTCCGTGGCATGGTTCTGGCTGCCGGCGTCAGTGCGCGACGCGTTCCGCTCGGCCTACGGCGGCGTGGATGAGGACACCTGGCGCCGGGCTAAGGGCTGGGCTCTTGCCCTGGCCATCGCCCATCTCGGCGGCGACGACCGGGTCATACCGCTGGGCCAGCACGCCCTGGCGGCCGTGCTCGACGACCCCGATTGAGCGTCGTCAGCCCTTATCGGACTCCCACCCACCCCGCTGACCTGGAATGTCGGCTCGGCGGGGGTGGTCCGGTAGCCTGGGGGGCACGATGGTAGATGTATGGGCTCGCCTGGAGCCGCACCTCGCCTCGGTCCAGAAGCCGGCGCGCTACATCGGCTGCGAGCTCTGTGCTGAGGTTCCGCCGCCCGCCCCGCACCGGGTCGGGTGGTTGTTGGTGTACCCCGACACCTACGAGATCGGTCTCCCTAATCAGGGCCTACAGATCCTCTACGAGATCCTCAACGAGCGGCCGGATGCCCGCGCCGAGCGGTCCTATGCCCCCTGGACAGACCTCGAGGAGGTGTTGCGACGGGAGAACATTCCCCTCTTTTCCGTAGATACCCACCGCAGCGCCGACGAGTTCGATGTGATCGCCTTCAATTTGTCGGCCGAGTTGGTGTACACGAACGTGCTCAACTGCATCGATCTCGCGGGGGTGCCGGTGCGGTCGGAGGATCGACGGGTTGAGCATCCCCTCATCGGGGCCGGTGGCCATGCCACGTATAACCCCGAGCCGCTGGCCGACTTCCTCGATTTTGTGGTGCTCGGCGATGGCGAGGAGGTGGTGGGGGAGATCAACGCCGTCGTGGCGGCATGGATCGCCGGTGGCCGGACGGCCCGTATCGATGTGCTCCGTGCCCTCGCGGGGATTGAGGGCGTGTACGTCCCTGCCCTCTATGAGCCGTGCTACCTGCCCGACGGCTGCCTGGAAGTCACGGCCCCGATCGATGCGGCCGCTCCCGCCGTTGTGGAAAAGCGCACCATCGCCGATCTGGCTGATTGGCCGTACCCGAAACAACAGATCGTGCCCCTCACCGAGGTGGTGCACGACCGCCTCAACGTGGAGGTTTTCCGGGGGTGCACCCGGGGCTGTCGGTTCTGTCAGGCCGGGATGATTACGCGCCCGGTGCGGGAGCGCCCCGCCGATCAGGTGCGTGAGATGGTGCAGCAGGGCATCCGCCGCACGGGCTACGACGAGGTAGCTCTCACCAGCCTATCCACCGCCGATTTCTCTGGTATCGAAGACGTGGTGACGTCGGCCATGGATGATTCGGTGGGCTGTGGGAATGTGTCGGTGAGCCTCCCGAGCCTGCGGGTGGATGCCTTCACGGTGGGGGTGGCGGCCCAGATCCAAAAGGCGCGCCGCACCGGCCTCACTTTTGCCCCTGAGGCAGGTTCTTGGCGGATGCGTCAGGTGATCAACAAGTTGATCACGGAAGAAGATCTCTACGCCGCGGTGGACTCAGCCTTTAGTCAGGGTTGGCGCCGGGTGAAGCTCTACTTCCTTGTGGGACTGCCCACCGAGACCGACGAAGACACGTTGGGAATCGTCGAGTTGGCGAGTCGTTGCCTGCAGTTGGCGAAGGAGAAGGGGCATAACGGTTCCGTTACGGTGAGCGTCGGCGGGTTTGTGCCGAAGGCATTCACGCCCTTTCAATGGTTTGGTATGAACACCGAGGAGGAACTGCGCCGCAAGGTCAACCTTCTGAGAGATGCGGCGCGCAAGGCCAAGGGTGTGCAGTTGAAGTGGCACGACACCCGCGCCAGTCTCGTAGAGGGTCTGGTGAGCCGCGGGGATCGGCGTTTGGGCCCGGTGATCGAGCACGTGTGGAGGGCCGGGGGCACATTTCAGGAGTGGAGCGAGCATTTCCGACTGGATCTATGGGAAGCCGCCATGGAGGCCCATGGCCTCGACATGGATTGGTATTGCCATCGCCATCGCACCGAGCACGAAGTGCTCCCGTGGGATCACCTCTCGGCGGGACTGCACAAGGATTTCCTCTGGCAGGACTGGCGAGATTCCCTTGATGAACTGGGGTTGGAGGACTGCCGCTGGACACCTTGTTACGACTGCGGAGCCTGTACCGGTTACAGCATCGAGCATGTGGTGGCCTCGGCGGTGCCGCCGGCCGGTGGAAGCCAGGGCACCGGCCAGAACTTGCTGTGGGGGACTGAGGTTCCCGTGGTCTTAGGATCCCGAAGATCGGTTCAGGTCCCGGTATGAAGATCCAGCAGCGCGTTCGGTTCACGAAACTTGGAAAAATCCGCTTCCTATCTCATCGCGACCTGGCTCGTATCTGGGAACGGAGTTTGCGTCGCTCGGGGGTCCAGGTGGCCTACAGCGAGGGCTTCTCCCCCCGTCCGCGCCTGAGTTTTGGTTTGGCGTTGTCTACCGGGCACGAGAGCCTGGGGGAGTACCTGGACATCGACCTCGCACAGGATGTTGATCCGGTGGAACTCCCTGGAATCGTGAATCCGTCTCTGCCGAGTGGCATGGAGGCGCAGATTGCTATTCCAATTGAGCCGGGCATCCTTTCCCTTCAGCAGGCCGTTACCAGTTCGAGTTGGCGTATTGCCCTTGCCGACATCGAAGCCGATGAGGTTGCTGAGGGCCTCGCCCGAGTGATGGGGGCCGACGAGTTGCCGATTGTGGTGGAGCGAAAGGGCAACAAAATTACCCTGGACGCGCGGCCGGCCATTCTGGCGCTCAGCCAAGATGATGTGGTGTTGGAGGCCGAGTTGGCTTCCCAGCCGCGCAGCCTTCGCCCGGCCGAACTTCTTCGAGCCATCGATCCCACCTGGGGTGAGGGCCGAGTGTTACGTACTCACCAATGGACGCTGGTCGACGGCGCCCGCCGCGAACCGATTCCTTTCGGGGACTTCAGTTCGCGCGGCGCGACGCCGACCCCGCACGCGGGAGCGCGTGTGTGACAAGAAGGGATTCCCCCGATGACCGATCTCCCCACTGGCAACTCCGGCGGCACAACGCCGTCGGATCCTGGCCGCCTGCCCGCCGTCTCTCCTCCGCCTGATCGCCCCTCGTCGGGAGATGTTCGAGCGAGCGGTGGGGATACATCCTCGCCGGGCAGCCCGCGACGCCGTGGGTCGCGGGGGGGACGCAGCCGCACGCGGTCGAGCCCTGACGATGCGGTAGCCAGCGATGATCATCTGAACCCCGACCTACCTGATTTGCCTCACGAGGGACGTCCCAGTTCCCCGGAAGCGGCTGATGCCTCGTTGGTGCGCCGTCAGGAGGGCGACTCCGCCGAGGTGCGTAAACCGCAGATCGGTGATTCGCGACCGTTGCCGGGGGCCCCCGCTCCGGCTCCCGCTGGGGGGGAGGCCCCGAAGCGGAAGCGCCGTCGGGGGGGTCGTGGCCGCGGTGCTGGCGGTGCTGGCGGTGCTGGCGGTGGTGGTCGGTCAAGCGGGGGAGGGGCCAGTGGGGGCCGCTCAGGCCAGGGCGGCGGTGGTAACCGCGGCGGTGGACGGGGTGGTTCACCGATCGAGGCGGTGCTGCCCACCGGCGGCATCCACCTCGGCGATGACATCCTTGAAGCCCGCCGCGGCCGAGAGCGTAATGGCCGACCGGTCGGGCGGTACCTCATGTGCGTGCATGTAGCTGAGGGAGCTACGCAGATCTCGGTGCTGGAGGGCCGGAACCTCATCGAGCACTACGTGTCTCGGCCGACCGATGACATTGGCCAGATACACGGGAACATTTATCTGGGAAAAGTACAGACTGTACTCCCAGGCATGGAGGCAGCCTTCGTGGATATCGCCACGCCGAAGAACGCGGTGTTGTATCGAGGCGACGTGCAGGTTGATGCCGACGAGGTAGAGGGCGGCAAAGCGCGGAAGAGCAACAACATGCGCATCGAGCAGATGCTGAAGGCCAAGCAGACGATCATTTGTCAGGTTACGAAGAACCCGATTGGAGCAAAGGGGGCGCGTCTCACCCAGGAGGTTTCCCTTCCCGGCCGCTTCGTGGTGCTGATCCCCAACAGTTCCACCTATGGCATTTCGAAGCGAGTGTCGGATAACGAGCGCAAGCGTTTGCGTTCGATCCTGGATCGGGTAAAGCCAGCGGAGCACGGAGTGATTGTGCGAACGGCCGCAGAGGGTGTGACCGATCAGGAGGTTGAACAGGACGTTCTTCGGCTGGTTGACCAGTGGAACCAGATCACCGCGCTGGCGAAACGAAGCCAGGCCCCGGCCCTGCTGTACCGCGAACCCGACATGGCCTTGCGGGTTATTCGGGAGGAATTCACTAATGATTACCGCGGGGTGGTGATCGATGACAGGGATCTCTACGAGTCCGTACGTGACTACGTGGGATCGATTAGTCCGGAGGTGGCTGACCGGGTTGAGTACTTCGATACGGAGGTGGAGGCGCTTCCGCTGTACGAGCGTTTCCAGATTCATGAGCAGTTACACAAGGCTCTGGATCGCAAGGTGTGGCTTCCGTCGGGAGGGTCACTGATCATCGAGCACACCGAGGCCCTCACCGTGATCGATGTGAATACAGGAAAGAATGTGGGCACCTCGAATCTCGAGGAAACGGTGTTCCGCAACAACCTCGAGGCGGCCGAGGAGATCGCGCGTCAGCTGCGGCTGCGGGACGTGGGAGGAATCATCGTGGTGGATTTCATCGACATGGAGATCCGTCCCAACCGCAGCGAAGTGATCCGGGTGTTCCGGGAGGCGTTGGCCCGTGATAAGACCCGCACCCAGGTGTTTGAAATCTCGGACCTGGGGCTCTGCGAGATGACGAGAAAGCGGATCGGGGAGGGTCTGCTGGAGTCATTCGCGGGCCACTGTCCGCACTGCGATGGGCGCGGTTTGGTGATCGACCCCCAACTTCTCCCCCCGGATTGAGCGTTTGGTGGCTCCCGCGGTAGGCTCGGATGTCCCACGCAAGGAAGAAGTCGCATGTACGCAGTGATCAAGACCGGTGGCAAGCAGGAGAGGGTCGAGGCTGGCCAAGTTCTCAATGTCGAGAAACTGGGCAAGGAAGTGGGCGACGACCTCATTCTCACTCCCGTGTTGGTCGTTGACGGTGACACGGTTCTCGCCACGCCCAGTGAGTTGGCCGGTGCGTCGGTTACCGCCAAGGTGGTGGGCGAAGCTAAGGGCCCCAAGATCACGGGTTTCAAGTACAAGAACAAGAGCAACCAGCGCAAGCGTTGGGGTCATCGTCAGCACTACGACGCCGTCGAGATCACCGGCATCTCTACGGGCTGAGGAGCACCAGATGTCTAAGACCAAAGGCGGCGGTTCCACCCGGAACGGGCGCGATTCCAACGCACAGCGCCTCGGCGTGAAGTGCTACGACGGCACGGCGGTAACCGCGGGCACGATCATCGTGCGCCAGCGTGGAACGAAGTTTCACCCCGGCGAGAACGTGGGTAAGGGTGGCGACGACACCCTCTTTGCCATGGCTGATGGCAAGGTGAAGTTCGGCCGCCGGAAGGGCCGCAAACTCGTCGATATTCTTCTCGTCGAGTAGCTCCCGGGACGCATTGTCCTAGCCACTCCGGCCCGAGGGCCCGCCCCCGTAGCTTCGGCGCGCCCAATCCCGAGGGATCTGCCGGAGAATAGGTCTTTTTGACTCATGCGCAGCCCTACCGCCATCGGTACGGTTTTCTGTAGTTCTAGAGGACAAATTCGATGGCGTGCCGCTTTGGGGCGGTGCCGTGTTGAGGAGGCCGAGGGTGCCGAACCCGCTATCACGTTGGAGCGCATGGAGGCCTCGTGGGCTCCGTTGGGCGAGCAACCGGTCGGGGGCGGCACCCGATCGCGGGGTCTCGGCGGTAGAGATGGCGCTGGTCGGTCCGCTGTTGATGGTTCTGCTTTTCGGGGTGATCGAGATGGGTGGGCTGATGAAGTCGCACTCCTCGGCGTCCCACTCCGCGGCGATGGGGGCCCGTACTGCGGGTATCGCCGGCAATGACGCCTTGGCCGATCAGTCCATCTTAGCGAGCATGTCCGCAGAGACCTTTGGGATTCCCACGGATGAAATGGAGTACATCATTATCTGGAAGGCCCTCGCTACGGGTGAGGCCGTTCCGGACGCCTGTGTGAACCAGGTTGCGGGAGGCGCAGTCAACACTTCTTCACGAGGCGTGTACGACGGCGGCACGAGTTCGGCCGGGGCGTGCAATGTGTACGTGAAGCCCGGCCTCCCCGGTGGAGCGTTGGACATGGCGAGGGGAGCCGCCGCGCAGTCCGCCCCCTACTACTTCGGATGCAGCGGCCCATCCGACGCAGCGGCGGCTAACAAAGTGGACTGCAAATGGGCGGCCACCAATCGCAAGGTGGCGATCTCCCCGCGCGACGCGACCGGCAACCCGATATACGCCGATTTCCTCGGGGTGGCCATCGGGTCCACTCACCACTACTACACCGGGTTTTTCGGCACCACCAAGACGATCACTGGCAGCGCCGTTGTCCTGCTTGAGCCTCGGATCTATTCCGTAGAGGACGCCAACTGATGGGTAGGACCGCCCGCCGAGCCCGCCGACGCAATGACCGGGGTGCTGTGCTGCTTGAGTTCGCTCTGGTCGTGCCTTTTCTTTGCCTCATGGTGTTTGGGACGGTTGAGATGGGTTTGGCGTGGACCGCCAAGAGCCGGGTTCAATCAGCCGTGGCAACGGCTACTCGAGTGGGTGCCAGCGTGGGGGCCAACGCCAACGCCGACCGCACCATTCTCGTAGCGTTGCGAGCGGCCCTGTCCAGCGAGGCTCTCGCCAACCTTGACCGAGTGGTGATCTATAAGTCCACCGCCGCCAGCGGCACGGTGCCGGCTAACTGCATTCAGGCGGTTGGATCACAAGTACAGACCGGTGTGTCCGCCTCCTGCAACACCTACACGGGCGGCACCGTGCGAAGCGTGACCAGTAGCACGTCCCTTGGTGCCGCCGACGACTACTGGTCGGGAACCACCCGAGTTGACAGCCTGGCTGGCACGCCCGACTCGCTGGGGCTCTACATCAGAACCACCTACGCGGCCAAGACGGGGTTGTTGTTCAACAGCCTTACCTTTACACACCAGAACGTGTTCCGCCTTCAACCGGATATAGATGGTTAGGACGATGGACGACCGCTCGATGACCAAACCGAAACGCCAATGGGGTGTGGGTGAGATGGGACTCGCCCTGATCTTAACGTCATTGCTGCTGGTCCCGATGATGATTTTCGCAGCCTTTGGGGTGGATCTCGCCAGTTGGTATGCGAGGGCTAATACCCTTCAAACCGCCGCCGACGCAGCGGCCCTGGCGGGCTCGCCGTATATGCCCGACCTCGCCAGGGCCGACACAGTGGTTGACGCCATTCTGAAGCAAAACGGTCTGGAGGACGGAATCGACAGCCTGTTGGTGACCGCCGTGCAGGGAGCCGACGAGAACTCGCTCATCGTCACATTGACTGATACCGACGTGGATCGATATTTTTCGCAGGTTTTTCGAGGCAAGCAGACGATCGTCCGTACCTCCGAAGCCGTATTCCACCTCCCGATACCGATGGGGAGTCCCCTGCACTACTTCGGAGGTGATCAAACAAAGACGGCGCAGCCTGATATCCCCCAACCCGACACGTACTCCGTGCAGACCCCGACCACCTACGCCACGGTGGCCCCCTCGACTCGTCCGTGCAACATTGGGACAAGTTCCAGCCAGAATCTCGGCACATGGCCGGCCAGTGGGTCCTTCGACGCCACCGGCTGGACATCCGGGGCCTCTCAGTGTAAGTGGAACGTCGTGCCCGTCGGATCGCCCACCACTGGCTCCGGGGCCGGATCTAACTCGTTTCCCCCGTCGGACTATACGACCCGACCGCCGCTCTCGTCCCCCTGCGCCGTGAAGACAGACGGCGGGAACACCACACAGGACCAGTGGAAAGTGATCGCGACTGTCCCCACTTACAGCAGTTCGACGAGCGGCGCACCGACCACGAAATGTAGTTGGACGAAATGGACCACTATTCTTTCGTCGCTGCCCTCGGTATATGCCACCCAAGCGCCGACGAATGCGAAGTGCCGCACTGGTTACGAGCCGAACGACACCCACCTGCGGGGGAGTGGCGTGACGGCTGGGTCGGGATGGTTCAAGGGTTCCGGTTCGAGTGATTATCAACTTCTCAAAGACGGAGGCGGCAACGCCGATAAGGCCGTCGCTGGGAAAGCCAGTGACGGTAACAGGTTGTGTAATTGGTTGGTGACGGCCACCATCATCACCACTAACCCTGTCGCCGCCACCATCGTCACTACCCAACATCCGCCCATACCCGGTACGAATCCGATCGCTTCCACCCGCAGCCCTGGTTTCTGGGCACTCGTTGAGGGTCCGGGCACGGTGGCCCCAAATGGGGATGCCTACTCAGTTCGCTGCTACATCACCGCCAACTGCACCAGTGGGGACAATCTGATGTATCGCCCTTCGAGCGATCAAAACAGGGGTTATTGGTACTCGATCAAAATTCCTACTGGCTTGAGCGGCGCGATTGTTGTGTCGGTGTTTGATGGGAGCAACAACCCGTCGGGAAGCCTCTCCACACTGGCGGGGGATGCATCGAGCAATGTTTCGAATGCGGCGGTCAATGGGGCCTTCGAGACGGAATACACGATGTATAAGCAGAACAACGCTCTTGATTTTTCAGTGCGCAGCCGGGTGGGGTCGAGCCCTGGCGACACAACCGAGGGTAGTTGTCACTGGAAACTCGGCTCGGAGTCGGGCTTCAGGGGGCAGTGGAACACCTTGTGCACGCTCAACGGGGTTTCGTCGGGAGAGACGTATCTCCTCAACGTTCGCACCAATGGTACTACCGGTTCCGGTCTGAACGGTTACGCCGTGCAGGCTTGTGCACAGGGCAATTGTGACACTGCATTGCAGCCAGCGCTGGCCGCAATCTCTGAGATGGCCATCTTTAACAACGTTACGGAGGGCGAATCCACCTTCTACCTTGCTGAGGTGGGCCAGCAATACAACGGTCGAGTTCTGGTGGTCAATCTTTACGATGCTGGTGATGTGAACGGTGACGCCGATCTCTATGTGATGAAGCCCGCGACCTCGGCGCCCAAACCCACCGTCCACGTGCCGGCCGCAACCTGCAAATACACCGCATCGCCCTACCCAAACTCTGCGCAGAACAATTCGGATGGTGGAGGGACCGGCACCCAGGTGGTGGCACCGCAGGCTTCCGACGACAACTCCAAGTGCATGGTGCGCACCGACGACCGGAAATTCAACGGCGAATGGTTGCAGATCCGCATCACGATCCCCACCACCTACACCTGCACCATGGGGGTAGACCCAGAGACGACCGCCAACTCCTGCTGGTGGGGGATCAAATACGACTTCGAGAACGATGCGACCGACGCCACCACGTGGACGGCCCGGATCGAAGGCAACCCCCTGCGGCTCACGAAGTAGTCGGATCGGATCCGTCTCCGATACCGCGTGCCCCACTCTTGGTTCCGAAGGCGGCGGCTTCGGGCTCGTCCGCCGCCGCCGTTTCCAAAGAGCGGGATGCTCCTCCCGTGTGGCCCCATGAGGCGGCGTAGCGCGTTGCCACTCCGCTAGACCTTCTGGCAGTATTACTACACGGATTATCAGCGCAGGTGGTCGCTGGCTCTGGAATCAAGGGTTGACAGGCTGATCCGGCCTGGTCATACTCTTTGGAATAATGGTGCATGTTACCCAAATCATGCGTAGTGTCGGGGTCGGTGGGGGGCCGGGAATCGTCGTCGTCCCGCCGCCGGGAAGACCGAAGGGGAGTCTTCGTGGGCACTGATGAAGCGCCGCTGCTGTGGTCTCCCCGTCTCGGGGGCCACCTGGAGGCAGCCAGACGAGCAGCGGGCATGCGTCGTACCGAGCTGGCCGCCCAGTTGGGGGTGAGCGAGGAGACGATCCGGTTATGGGAGAACGGCTCGGTGCAGCCCTCCGAAGCACGGTTGGTGCGGTTGATCGCCCTCGTCTCCCTGGGAGCCGCTGATTGGCCGGCGACGTCCGATCCTGTTCCCGAACTGCCCGCCATCGCTCGTCGACTTGTCGCCGAGCGGAAAGAGCGAGGCACGACACAGGCGGCGGTTGTGAAGGCTATGGACGTTCCCCATGCCACCTACGCCGGGTGGGAGACCGGCCGATCAGCCCCCGGGATTCAATGGTTCGCCAAGATCGGAACGTTCCTGGGCATCAGCGAGGTCGCAGTGGCCACCTTGTGTGCCGTTCCCTTCGTCGTGGACTTTGCCAGATGGCCCGCCTTCGGTCAGTTCGTCGGTGCCCGTCGGCAGGAACTCCGGCTCAACCGAGCGGACATGGCCGAGGCCCTGGGCGTGTCGATCCGCAGCGTGGTGTCGTGGGAACTTGGCTACCGGGTTCCGGGGCCGAAACAACTCGCCCGCTTGGCCGCCGTATTGTCGGTGGAGATGGCGTCGCTGGTCGCCGCCCTGCCCCGGCGGGTAGTCACCACGACCCTGGGCGATCTCATCCTGTCTCGCCAGCGCGAACTGGGGCTGCGTTCTGCGGACCTGGCCGATCTGGTGGGCACCACCGAGGCAACCGTGAGCCGTTGGGTGCACGGCCGGAGCCGTCCGGTGCCCCGCAACCTGGTCCGCTTGGCCGACGCCCTCCAGATGCCCTACGTCAACGTGGTCGAAGCGGCGGCGCAGGCGGCATGACATCAACCGAAGCACAAGGAACCGAATGACTACTCAATGGCGGTGTCGCCGATCCAGTGCCCGAAGTTCAATGAGCGCAACGGCGTCCACCGCCTCGCGGCGCGCCGCTGGCGAACGAGGCGCCTCCTTGGTGGAGTTTGCGTTAATCGTCCCAATTCTGTTTCTCCTGTTATTCGGGATTATCGAATTTGGGTTTGCCTTCAACGACTATCAGTCCATCCGGCAGGGAGCCCGAGAAGGCGCCCGGGAGGCGGTTGTCACGAATTACGGAGCGGTGACGAGTTGCGGAATCGATGGCACTGCCGCCGGCGCCATCGACGACGTGAAGAGGATGATCTGCCAAACCAAGGCCCGAACGGGCCTGGGCAACTCCGTGCGGGTGGCGGTGAGGGTTGTGGCGGATCCCAACGAGTCACAGTGGAAGGGCAATTCAGTGAAGATCTGTGAGACGCGCCTAGTGGGGTCGATCACCGGGTTGTTTACTCCGTTCACGGGTAATCTTCCGCTGCGTACGCAGATCACGATGCGCGCCGAAAAATCGATGGGCGTCACCATTGATCTCGGAAATATCTCAACGTGGCAGGAATCCGACCCCTCAGGAGCCAACTGGTCATGGTGCTAACGAATCCGAAAATCACCGCCGTCCGAGGGGACCGGGGAGCCGTGTTGATCCTCTCAGTCCTGTTGATGACGAGTTTGCTCGGGCTGACGGCGTTCGTTGTCGACCTCGGCAATGCCCGTCAGACCGCCCGCCACACGCAAGGGACAGCCGATGCCGCCGCCCTGGCGGCGTCCCAGGACCTCCCTTCAGAGGCCGCAGATTCAACCATGGCGCTCACAGCCCGTAATACGGCCCGGGACTACGCGGTGGCGTCGTTGGGTGGCAGTGCCGCGGGAGCGGCCTGCATCTACCAAGCGGGAAACACCTGTACCTTCACCGTGGGGGCCGCCACCGTGACCGCCACCACGCCCTACGTGCTAGCCGGTTCGACGGTCCCCTCCTACAACCTGGTGCGCGTGGAGATCTGTGAGGACACCCCGGCCCTGTTTTCGACGGTATGGTCAGCGGCCCCGATCTCCGTGTGCCGGGCCTCCGTCGCCCGTCAGGTTGAGGCAGCCCCCGGGACCGGTATTGGCATGATGGCAATGAACCCAACCGGTTGTACGGTGGAATTCAACGGCAACACTGCGGTCGTGATCCAGGGCGGCGCCCTGATTTCGAACAGTACGTCGAACCCTGCTATGTGCATGAATGGTGGTGGTTGTGCCAATTTCACGCTCACCGCGGAGTTGGTAGCCGCCGGGGGCACCATTACCGATTGCGTGGATGCTCAGAACGTTGGCAGCGTGGTCGAGGGCGCCGATTCCTTCCCCGACCCGTTCGTATCTCTACCCGACACCGTGTGTCTTCCTGCCGCGGCCACTGCTTGTAGCGGTGCCAACCCGTCGGTGCCCACGGCAGTGGGGGTCTGTGGTCTGGCCATGGGCCCGGGCTACTTTGGCTCCGGTTGCTCCTCGCCCAACGGCAACAACACAGTCAACATGACGCCAGGGGTGTATTGGTTCAATGGCAGTTTCGACCCGAGAAATAACAACGTGAGATGCTCGACGTGCAGCGCCGGTGCGGGCGGGGTGCTGATGTACTTCTACAACGGGTCGTTGTCGAACAATGGTAATGGCACCGTGCAGTTGCTTCCCTACCAGGCCGGACAGACAGCCGGCTCCACCTATGCCGGACTGTCGATCTACCAACGGCGGAGCAACGTCACTGGGATGAGCCTCGGCGGCACCGCAGGCAGCGGATTGGGTAGCATCTACGCGTTTGGGGCGAAGATGACTATGAGAGGAACCGCAGACCGTGTCGTCGACGGAATCGTCGTGGCCGGATCGTACGAGTTCCAGGGCAACAGCGAGACGACGGTCAATACGTCGCCCACTGGCCCGACCACCGAGCCGCTGCTCGATATCGGTCTTGAGCTCTAGGAGGGGTTTGTTGGCCCCTGGGCTTATGCGTGAACGCCGCTGCGATCGCCGCGGCGGGAGGAACGCGGTACCGGAGATGTGCCCTGTGGGTTCTCCCACCCGGAGACCGCTCCCCTAACCTGCAGGCGTGTCGCAATTCGTAGACGAATGTGGGCTCCATGTGAAGGCCGGGGATGGAGGCGCGGGGTCGGTAAGTTTCCGACGCGAAGCGCATGTCCCCTTCGGCGGTCCCGATGGTGGCGACGGCGGCCTCGGCGGCGGAGTGTGGCTCGTGGTGGACCGCAACGTCTCGTCGCTGATTGCGTTCAAGGATCACCCCCATCGGGCGGCCAAGGGAGGGACGCATGGTCAGGGCCAACGAAAGCATGGGAAAGGCGGCGGCGACCTCCTGGTGTCGGTACCCGAAGGTACTGTGGTGAAAGACCAGGCCGGGGTGGTGCTGGCGGACTTGGTGCAACCGGGCGACCGCTGGCTGGCCGCCGACGGTGGCCGGGGGGGACGCGGTAATGCTCGCTTCCTGTCGAACCGGCGCCGCGCCCCGGCCTTTGCGGAGCAGGGTGAGATTGGCGAGGAACACTGGCTGCGGCTCGAGCTGAAATTGATGGCCGACGTCGCCCTCGTGGGGTTCCCCAGCGTCGGCAAATCCACCCTTATCGCCACCATCTCGGCGGCCAAACCCAAAATTGCCGACTACCCCTTCACCACCCTCGAGCCAAACCTCGGGGTGGTTCGGGTAGGGGAGGACAGCGAGTTTGTGGTGGCCGACCTCCCCGGCCTGATCGAGGGGGCCAGCGAAGGACGCGGCCTTGGACACCAGTTCCTGCGTCACGTAGAACGGGCTCGCGTGCTCGTGGTGATGCTCGATCTCGCCCCGGTTGCGGAACACCGACCCGCCGAGCAACAACGCATCCTTTTGAACGAACTGGGCCAGTATCAACCCGACCTGCTCGACCGACCACGGATCGTGGTGGGCTCACGGGCCGATCTGGCTGACCCTGCCCTGGAATTCGACGGGGAACGGATCGCCGCCGTGACCGGCCGGGGGATACGCCCCCTGGTGTTATCGATGGCACAGATGGTGCAGCAGGCGCGGCAGCAGTTGCCCGAGCCGGATGCATTCGTGGTGCATCGTCCTGCGGCCGAGGGGTATCGCGTGCAGCGCGACATCAGCGGCGATTGGGAAGTGATCGGTCGGCAGGCTGAGCGGGCCGTGGCCCTATCGGACCTCACCAACGTGGAAGCCCTCGATGAGGCCCACCGTCGCCTCAAGGCCATCGGTATCGACAAGGCCCTCGCGCGGGCCGGCGCGAAGCACGGCGAGACCGTGCATATCGGCCGCCTCGCCTTCGATTACGAAGACGACTCCTAAGACTAAAGGCGGCTCCAGTGCGGGGAGAGAGCCACCGCCACGTAACCTGCTCCCATGATCGTTGTCGCCAAAATAGGTACGTCGTCGATCACTGATGCCGGGGGCGAGATCAACGCCGCCGCCATCGCCAAATTCTGTGGCGAGGTGGCCGCCCTGCGCACGAACGGTCATCTCGTGGTCATCGTGACCTCCGGGGCCATTGCGTCGGGCCTTCCCGCCCTCGGCTACACCAGCGGGGACCGGCCTCGTGATGCCGTGACGCTCCAGGCGGCGTCGGCGGTGGGACAGACACGATTGATGCGGGTCTACGAAAGCGCCCTCGCCGACCACGGTCTCGTGGCCGGCCAAATCCTGCTCGCTCCGCTGGATTTTATGGTGCGTCAGCAGTACCTCCATGCCCGGGCCACCCTTGGCCGTCTGCTGGAAATCGGCGTGGTGCCGGTCGTGAACGAGAACGATGCCATTGCTGACGACGAGATTCGCTTCGGAGACAACGATCGTCTGGCGGCGTTGGTTGCCCATCTGGTGGCCGCCGACCTCCTCGTTCTGCTCACCGATGCTCCCGGTCTGCTTACCGCCGACCCACGGCTGGACTCCAACGCCTCGCTCATCGAGGAGATCGTGGAGGTGGATCAATCCATGGAAGCGATGGCCGGAGGAACCGGCTCGCAGCGTGGGAGCGGCGGGATGGCCTCCAAGTTGGCTGCCGCCAAGATCGCCGCCTGGTCTGGGGTGCGAGCCGTCATCGCCCAGGCCTCGCGGGATGGAGTGCTGGAAGCGGCAGTGCAAGGGGCGGCGGGGGCGGGGACGGTGGTGCTGCCCAAGAGCAGTCGGCTCCCGGCCCGCAAATTGTGGATCGCCTTCGCGGTGGGGTCCAGTGGCACCATCGTGGTGGATGAGGGCGCCCGCGGCGCCTTGGTGGACCGCGGTCTCTCCTTACTTGCCGTCGGGGTGCACGCGGTGACGGGTCGCTTCGAGGTTGACGATGCCGTGGAGATCGCCGGTCCCGACGGACGGGTGTTTGCCAAGGGGCTCACCCGGATGAGTTCCCTGGACCTGGCCACGGTGGCGGGAAAGCGAACTGCCGACCTACCAGAGGCCATGCCGCATGAGGTGGTGCACCGCGACGATCTGGTTGTGTTGCCTTGAGCGAGGAGGGGCCGTGGTTCGGATCAGGCGGGCGGATGCTGGCGCAGCCAGGTGTACATGGCAATGCCCGACGCAACGCCCGCGTTGATGGACCGGGTGGATCCATACTGGGTGATGGAACACACCAGCGAACACCCGGCGTGGGCGGCGGGGGAGAGGCCCGGGCCCTCCTGGCCGAAGAGGAGCACGCATCGGACTGGAAGAGAAGTGGTCTCGATGGGGACGGCACCGGGGAGGTTGTCGATTCCTACCAAGTCGGTGGCCTCGCCGGCGGCCCAGATCACCAGATCATCAATGGTGGGATGGTGCAACAAGTGTTGGTAGCGATCCGTCACCATCGCCCCACGCCGGTTCCAGCGGCGGCGTCCCACGATGTGCACGGCGGCCGCCCCGAAGGCGTTGGCGTTCCGAACTACCGTGCCGATATTGAGGTCGTGGGTCCAGTTTTCGATCGCAATGTGGAACGAATGGCGACGACGATCGAGGTCGGCCACGATGGCCTCCACGGTCCAGTAGCGGTACCGATCCACCACGTTACGGCGGTCGCCGTCGGCCAATAACCGGGCATCGAGGCGGGGATCGTTGGGCCAGGGCGTGGGGTGAGGTCCCACGCCGATCTCGTGGTTCAGTTGGTGCCGGCCTCGCCGGCCTCGGCCGCAGGCTCCTCGGCCGCAGGCTCCGTGGCCGCAGGCTCGGTGGCCGTTTCGAGGCCCGGCTCAAGACCGAGTTGTGCACGAATCTGCGCCAGCCGTGTCTGGGCTTCGCTGTTAGCGGCGGCTTGCTCCACTTCCAGCATCCGCGACTCAACGGACGACCCGGTGAGCTCGGCCATCCCTCGAGCCTTGGCGTAGCGGGCTTCGATCTTCTGGCGAACCTCGGCCAAGGTGGGCACATCTTGGCCGACGGTCTCCTGCAGCGACGCCATCGCGACGTTGACCTGCTCCTGCATCTTGGCCTGGTCGAGCTGCGAGAGGAGTTTCTGGCGTTCCGACAACTTCCGTTGGAGCAGCGTGGCATTTTGCTGCACAGCCGCCTTGGCCTGATCAGAGGCTTGGGCGGACTGCAAGACTAGTTGCTTCAGGCCTTCCACCTCACCCTCGATCACAATGAGACGAGTGGCGAAGGACTCGGCGGCGGAGGTGTACTCGGCGACCTTGGCAGTCTCGCCTTTCTTGCTGGCCTCGTCGGCCATGAGCACAGCCTGTTTGGTGTTTCCGTTGACCTTTTCCAGCTCCTCGATCGCCCGTTCCAGGCGCATTTCGGTCTGCTTTTGGTTAGCGATGACGTTCGCCGCCTGCTCCCGCAGACGACGGTGTTGCTCCTGCGCCTCGGTGATGGCCTGTTCCAGTTGGATCTTGGGGTCTGCTTTGGCATTGAAGGACGAGTTGATTTTGGCAACGAAATACTTCCACCACCGCTTTAGGGATTTGAACATAGGGCGGACCCTATCGCCTCGAGGAGTCACGAGCAGGCAGGAATCGGCCCAAGCGGTGAAGCAACGCCACGGATTCAGGCACGGCCGCCGCCCCGGTGATGGCGAGGTAGATGAGCACGGTAGGCACCCCCACCAGTACCGCAGTAACCAGCGGGGGGAGGCCGGTGGAGGCGATCCGCAGACCCATGCTCGCTACGCCCGCCACCAAGGCCGCCACCAGAGACCAGCGAGCACCGCGACTGAAGGTCGGGAGGGGACCGATGTGGCGCTCGAGAGCCGCCTTCAACAGGCGGTATTCGATCCAGGACGACAGCGCGGCGCCGAGGGCCAAGCCCACGATCCCCAGATGGGGAGGCCCGTCGGGGAGGTTGCGCAGGTAGTCCGGAAGAGGGCGAAAGGCGATGGGGGCGATTTGTTTGATCTGGGAGTTCACGATGACGAAGCGATCCAGGGGGAACATGAACAGCGCCCCGAGGCCCGCAGCGAGCGCCACCCGGGCCACGGCGATACGCGCCACCGTCGTGGGTTGGTTCAGGGCATAGAGGGTGTTCTGCAGGAGTCGGGATTGCGTCGTGCCGAGCAGACCGAGAGCAAAGGTGGCCACCACGAACCACACCAGCATGGTGTCGGAGGCACTGAAGCGGCCTCGTTGCAGCAGTGCCGCCACGATGATGTCGCCGGCGAAGATGTAGATGGCGGCGGTGAAGGCCACGTAGAACACGATGCGTTCGATACCCAAGTGGAGTCGTTGCTTGATGGCGGCATGCCCTGACTGGCCCAGGCGAGCCAGTTCGGGGAGCTCGGCGGCGGCCACGGCCATTCCGAACAGGCTGATGGGCAAGAGGTAGAGCACCTGTCCGTAGGTGAGCGCCGAGATACCACCGGCGGCCAGCAAACTGGCCAGGAACAGTTCGACGTAGAGGAGGATCTGAATGACCCCCCGCCCGAGAGCAACGGGTGCGAAACGCTTGAGTACGTCACGCGCATTGGGCGAGCGATAATCCGCCGAGAGTCGGGCCCCAGCGGTGAGGCGACGTACGGCGGGCACCTGAATAGCTACCTCCAGTACGGAGCCAACGAGTACACCCCACGCCAGCGCGTGGGCGAGGCCCACGTTGCTGGTACCCATGATGCCAGCGGTGACCAGAAAGGCAATCTGGGTGGCATTCCACATCACCGGTGAGGCGTACGAGAGAAAGAACCGCCGGTGGCTGTTGAGTACGCCGGTGCAAAACGCCGACAGCACCAGGAAGGCGATGGCCGGAAACATGATCCGCAGCAACGTGGTGGCCAACTCCAGGCGTTGGCCGGAGAAGCCGGGGGTGATCACCCGGGCCAGCGTGCCGGCAAAGATCACCCCGATCGACACCACTGCGGTCATTACGATCAACAGGAGCCCAAGAATCGTTCCCGCTAGTTGATTGGCTTCCCGTTCGTCTTTCTCTAAGAGTCGCGAGTACACGGGGATGAACGAGGCCGACAGCACGCCCTCACCGAGAAGATTCTGTAGAAGGTTTGGGATCCGCAGGGCCGCCTTGAACACATCGGCGGTGCCGCCGACGCCGAGAAATCCCGCAATGGTCATCTCCCGCACCAGACCCGCCACGCGTGACAGCAGGATGCCCGCGCCCACCAGGAAGGAGCCGCGTCGTCCGTCGTGGGGGATGGATCCGCTACCGGTGGGCGCCTCTACGTTGTCGAGCGGTCCGTTCAACTCCCCGGCGATGTCACTCATGTGGCGGTAGAAGGGGTGGGCCCCCCACCGGTCTCGTCGATGGCTTGGCGGAGGGCTTCCATCTCCTCCACCACCTGATCGACGTCGTGCCGAAGGCCGCCGAGGTCGGCGACGTCCTCGGCCTGGACGGAAAGTTCGATAGTGCGCACGGCGGCCTCATCGAGCCGGGCATTGAGCAGACGGAGTTGGCTGTCGGTATCGCCGATGACCGCCTCGAGACGCTCGCCGATCACCAACTGGGCCCGCAGGGACTCGAGGGTGCGTTGATCGGTGGCCGAGCCTGACGCCGTGGCCTTGTCCGTGCAGAGGGCCACTTCGGCGCGGATCGAAGCGGGATCGATGCGGCGCAGGGCATCCACGAGTTCGTGGCCGCGGCGGGCGATACCCCACACCTCGCGTACCCCGGTGTCGACGCGGTCTTCAATCTCACGCAGGCGGTCCTGGAGCGGACCGGTCCGGGCACTGTTGATCGCGGTGTGAAAGCGGGCCTTGGCCCCGAGGGCGTCGGCCACGTACCTCCGCCACGGGTCTGCGAGGGCGAAGGGGTCGATCTGCTCCGTGGCTTGGGGCCGCGGAATGGCGACCGCCACCCGACCGCCCCAGGCCAAGGCGCCGAGGACAACCGCACCGATCACACCGCCACCGACCAGGATCCCCAGGCTGGCGCCCGCTCCGAGCAACAGGATTCCCGAGGGCGAGGTGACGGCCCGGGCTACCGGGGGAGTGAAGAAACGATCCCGCAGCGACAGCCCAGCCATCTCCGCAGGCTACGACAGGCGGCGGGGTGAACTGGGGTGGGCCTAGAAGTTGGATACCACCGCCACAAAGACTTTGTTGATACTGCGGGGGTCGCTGGAGTCGTAGAGAGCGGCCTGGCTGGTCTCGGCGATGCTACGAAGGGTGGAGAGATCGGCGCTTTCCCCGTAGGCGATCGTGAATACGCGCACCTTTTGGCTCGCCTGTCCCTCTGATCCCTCACTCAGGGCGGCGAGGAGCGCTTGCAACTGCTTGCGGTCATCATCGGGGTCGCCGTCGTCATTGATGCCATCAGACAGCAGTACCACGGCATTGATCCGACTTGGATCATACGACGCCACCTGGTTCTGGTAGGCCGTTTGGGTGGCGGCGTATAGGGGCGTACCTTCGAGCGGGATGAGGCTGCGCAACTCGGTTTTGAGTTTCTCACCCACGTCGCCCACCCGACCGGGGGGTACTAGTTCGAGGTGATCGAGGGGTTTCCCGTCGACCCCGGGCAGGCCGGTCGTGAACACCCAGAGTCCCACTTCGTCGTCGTCATTGAACTCATCGAGGGCGGTGATCGCCGCGCTCTTGGCCAGATCGAGTTTCGTGGCTCCGGTTTCGGGGTCGGCTACCTCTCCCATGGAGCCTGAGACATCGACGAGAAGGAGCACTCGGGCCGGTTTGCGTTGTTCCTGCCAGTCGGCGAGGAGTTGCACCAGAACCTCTGGTTCGGGGATCTCGAGCAGCGTTTGGGGCTGATTCGGGTCTACCCCGTTGCGAGCGTCGATGGGGCTAGACACTTCCACCTTCGGGTTTCCCGGGCGGAAACCGAACTTGAGGATCTTCTTCTGGTTTTCGGTGCGGCCCAGGAAGTCCACGAAGCGGTCGGCCCCCTTCTTCTGCGCACTATCGACCCAGGAGGCATCGAGTACGTAGAGGGGATTGTCGGAATACACCGTGCCTTCCTCGGGGTAGATCGCCACCAGCGGTACGCGAGGAGGCCGGGCCTGCTCGCCGTCTTGCAGCACGCCATCGGGGTTGCCCCGGTTGTAGTCGATCACCGACTTTTCCTCGACCGCCACCGCCGACACGTAGCCGTAGGGGTTGCCCCGCTGGTCCGCTCGGTACCAGTTGTTCAAGAACGTGAGGGTGGTGTCGCCGTAATGCACTACCGACGACTCGATGGCGCTGGCGAAGACGGAGGTGCTGGGCTTCTGGAGGTCTTCGATCGACAAGCCGGCGGTCTTCTCATTGGCGGCGTAGGCCTGGGCCAGAAGTGCCGAGAGGCCACTGGTAGAGAAGTTGGGGTTGGTCTTGCCTAAGCGAAACGGGCCCCACTCGGGGTGGCCGTAGGCGGCCCAGCCAGCGGGGTCCTGTGAAAGCGCCAGGATGTCGGCAAAGCCCAGCGGCTCTTTGGGCCAGCCGAGCGCCTCCGCCATGGGCTTGGGCATGGCGATGACCAGCGGTGTGAGTTGGAATGAGGTGAATTCGCCGGTGAGGGGAGGCTCGGCTTGCGCCTCGAGGCGTTGATTCACAATCGCACCCCAGGTGGAGGCCGAAGGAGACCAGATAACCGGACGGGGACCCTCAGCGGTTTCGTCCCACTCGCTGGACAACAATTGAGCGGCTGCCCCGGATGACTTGGCCTGCACGCGGGCAAAGAAACAGCGATCCCCGTCGCGGGCCTGGTCGCTCGCGTTGAAGTCCTGGGCCAGTTCGGTGAGCAAGTCGCGTTTCTCCGGCGACACGGCCAGGTCGATGACGGTGCAGTTACCGGGGTCCTCCAGGCCGTTGGCGCTCGGTTCCTTGGATGCCGAGCAGGCGCTCGCCACCAAGGTCAGTGTCAAGGTGAGTAGCACGGCACGGGAACGGTTCATCGGATGGCCTCCAGCCAGAGGTTGTGCAACGCAGACATCACACCACGCCCGAGCGTTGGTTCCACGCCGGGCCCGGCCGCCGGGGCCCATCCGGCGGCGAACAGCGCCTCACGGACGGATTCCGTGGAAGGAAGATCGTCGCCATCGGGGAAGGCCACCAGCACCACGGTGGCGGCCACTGCCGGAGTGGTGCTGAAGACCACTACTTCAGCGGGCGGCAATTCAGTGAGGACGGCCTGCGGTGTGCCGGCGGCGGCGTAGCGGCCCCGTTGCGTCACCATGGTGATGACGGGATGACGGTCGTCGCCCGCCGATGAGCCCACCAATGCAGCCAGGTTGGCGCGAAATAGCGCGTCGAAGTCGTTGGAGGCGAAGCCGACGCCGCCGAGCGAACCGGCCGCCACGGAGGCGAGTACCGGGAGGCCGAGGGCCGAGTTGGCGCTCGGCACCCCCACCTTGAGTACCCCGGGGAGCGGCACGTTCAACTCGGTTCCCGATAGCCCCGCCGATTCGGTCAGACAGCCCCAGATCGGTGTTCCATCACACAGCGTGGAGAGGGCATCAGCCCGGTCGGCCAGGCCGGCCACCACGATGGGGGACGTGGCCAGCGGCTCTGACCGGCCCAGAGCGGGGGTGTCACCGAGCACCTCCAGCCACGCACTCGAGGTAATCCAGCCGTCGATGTCGCTCGGCAAGGACCCGGTGCGGATTGCCTCGGCGGTATCGGCGGCAGTGGCCAAACGAATCTCCACCTCGTTGCCGAAGGCATCGCAGTAGGTCTCCAGATCACTGGCGCAGACGATCACGACGCGATCATCGGCCTGGGACCCGCCGTCACCGCTGTCGAGGGTTTCGCGCATCATGATTGACCCGCCGATCATCACCACCGCCCCGAGTCCCGCCAGCAGCCGCTGTATCACGGAGAAAGACTACTAGCGGGGGGCCTTCCGGCGGTCAGCGGGCCAGTGCCGGGCCGGGGGATGTCTTCGGCCATCACGGTGGTGAGTTGGGCATCGGTGGGATGTTCGACGGGGGCGAGGCGGGTGGCCTGGGCGGAGACGGCATATTCGAACAGGTTGCGGGCGGTGCGTCCGTTACCGAATCCCTGCTCGCGCTCGATGGCATCGAACCACCGGCGGGCCGCGGCGGTGGCCCCCGCATTGAGTTGGTAGCCAGCCGCCCCGCCCAGTTGGCTGACAATCCGCAGGAGTTCGTCGGTGGTGTAGTCCGGGAAATGGATCGACTTCGGGAAGCGCGACCGCAGGCCGGGGTTGGATTCGATCAGGGCTTCCATCTCGTCGGGATAGCCAGCCATCACCACGACGAGGCGATCCCGGCGGTCTTCGATCAATTTCACGATGGTGTCGATCGCTTCTCGCCCAAAGTCACGTTCCCCGCCCCGCACCAGTGAATAGGCCTCGTCGATCAGCAGGAGACCCTGGTCGGCCTCATCAAATCGGGCCACCACCAGTGGGGCCGTCTGTCCGACGTAGCCCGCTACCAGGCCGGCGCGGTCGGTTTCCACGAGTTGGCCGCGATCCACCACCCCGAGGCTGTGGTAAATCTGCGCCAGTAACCGGGCCACGGTGGTTTTCCCAGTCCCGGGGTTACCCGTGAAAATGAGGTGGCGGCTCTGGTCCGATACCGGAAGGCCGCGTTCGCGCCGGATGTTCTGCACCCGCAGCAGATTGGTGACGAGTTTCACCTCGTGCTTCACCGCGTCGAGGCCGATGAGATCGTCGAGTTCGCTCAGGAGGTCATCGAGGGGCCGGGGAGCGACAGGGGTGGCGGGGAGTGGGTGGGCGAGGGCGGGGGTCTCGGCCCGGGGGTCGCTTAGCGCGGCCTTAGTCCCCATCCTGCGATCGCGTTCCATGGTCTCGATCGCCCGCAGGAGCATTCCCCGGAACTGCTCGATGGCGATTAGTTCAGTTTCGGAAGTGTGCCGGTCGATAGCGGCTATGGCGAAGGCGATTTCCACCGCGGCGGAGTAGTAGGACCGGGCGTGGTTGCTCGCCCCGGCGGCATCGGCCGCCACGAACAGCTCGAACATTGCCGACGGCGCGGCGGTGAACTGGCGTTGGCCCTCCACCAGGCCTGAGTCGCGCAGGTCGGCGGGGGTAGTGCCGGCGAGGCGGGTCTGCAGGAACGGACCGAAGGCGCCCATGATGGCCCACAATTCGTCGTCGCTAATGCGGTGATCGATCGCCACGAGGCCACAGGCGAGGTTGAACGCCTCCAGGGCCGCATCCTGCCGCCAAGTGCCCGACCCCACTCCGGCGACGCCACCGCTGAGCAACTCCAGGGTGGCGGCGGTTGTCTCGATGAACTGGTGTGAAGGCCCAACGAGTGATTCAGCCATTGTGGGGCCGCGGGTCGCGCCACATCGGCCAAATCTTCGGGCCATGGGGAAAGACCACTTCGCCCTTCAATTGGAACCCATGCTGGCGATAGAAGGAGATGTTGGATTCGTTTGAACTCTCCAGGTAGGCGCCGAGGCCCTCTCGATCGCAGCGCTGGAGGATCGGGGCCAGCATGGCGGTTCCGGCCCCTTGGCGTTGATGGTCGGGACGGACCCCCAAGGTGGCGAGGTAATAGTGCTCGGGGAAGGTGGCGTGGATCCGCTCGGCCCGGGCGAGGCCGCCGAGCGCGTGGGTCATTCGCCAACCGATGCCGCGAAGGATGAGGGGGGCGATCTTGATAATGTCGGTGGTCTTGGTGCGCCAGTGCCCGGGTGGCTCCCAGCAGGCGGCTCCCGAGAGAACGTGCGTCGTGTACACATGCCGATGCTTGAGATGGCGTGCGCTTTCGCTGCGAAAATAGCGCCGGGTGTAGCGGATGGCGCGGGTTGGGTCTTGGCCAAACAGCCAGGACAGCAGGGGGTCGTCGAGGAACGCCAGGGCGAGCGCCTCGGCGATGTCGCCGAGGTCTTCGGTCGTCGCCGCCCGTGCCGAATGCGCCATAGGTCCAGCCTGCCAGATTCAGTAGGGCATCGGGCGATCTGTCCTTCTACACTCCGACGGTGGCTAACGACCCCATCGCCGAACTCGGAGCGCGGGCCAAAGCGGCGAGCCGCGTCCTGGCTACCGCGTCCACGGCGACAAAGGACGCCGCCCTTCATGCGGCGGCCGACGTCCTCCTCCACCGGCATGCTGAGATTTTAGGCGCCAACGCCGAGGATGTAGCGGCGGCGGAGGCCGCTGGGCAAGGCGCGTTGGTGGTCGATCGACTTCGTCTCAACGATGCCCGGCTGCAGTCGATGGCGAACGGCCTTCGGTCGGTGGCGGGTCTGGCGGATCCGGTGGGCGAGGTGGCCGACGGATGGACCCGTCCCAACGGACTGAAGGTGCAGCGGGTGCGAGTCCCCTTCGGCGTCGTGGCCATCATCTACGAAAATCGGCCCAACGTGACCAGCGATGCATTCGGACTCTGCTTGAAGTCGGGCAATGCGGCGTTCCTGCGCGGGTCCTCCGGCGCGATCCGCTCCAACATCGCTATCGCCTCGGCCCTCCGCGAGGGCCTGGCCAAGGCAGGGCTTCCGCACGACTCTCTCGTGCTGGTGGAGGACACGGCGCGAGAGGCCGCCGTGGAGTTCATGCGCCTACGCGGCATCATCGATGTGCTTATCCCTCGGGGGGGCCCGTCTCTCATCCGTACGGTGCTCGATAACGCCACCGTTCCCTACGTGATCGATGGAGATGGCAACTGTCATGTGTACGTCGATGCCTCAGCCGACCTGGCCATGGCCGCGGCCATTGTGGAGAACGCCAAAACGCAGCGGCCTTCGGTGTGCAACGCGGCCGAGACCTTGCTCGTGCATCGCAACGTGGCGGCCACCTTCCTTACCGACCTAGCCCCTCGTCTCGAGGGGGTGGAGTTCGTGGGGGATGCCGCCACCTGCGAGATCCTCGGGGAGCGGGTGACGAGCCTGGCCACCGAGAACGACTACGCAACCGAGTTCTTGGATATGAAGTTGGCCATCCGGGTAGTGGATACCCTTGACGCCGCCATTACCCACATCACCCGATACAGCACAGGCCACAGCGAGGCCATTATCACCACTGATCTGCGAGCGGCGGAACGCTTCTGTCTTGAGGTGGATGCTGCCGCCGTGCTGGTCAATGCTTCCACCCGGTTTGTCGATGGGGAGGAACTGGGCTTCGGCGCCGAGATCGGCATCTCCACCCAGAAGCTTCACGCCCGCGGGCCAATGGGCTTACGCGAATTGACCACCCTGAAGTTCGTGATCCACGGTCAGGGCCAGACCCGCTCCTAAGCGTCAGAATCATGAGATTGACCGACCGGTCAAGTGAGACCGTAGGCTGCGCCTATGGCTGATCAGACGTACCGTTTCGAGTCCGTCGCCGAGGTTCGTGAAGGCCTCCGCAACGTGGATTACCTGTCGGATGAGGGGATCGCCGGCATCGTGTACCTAGCCGATCGGCTAGGGAAACCGATCCTGGTGGAAGGCCCCGCAGGGACCGGCAAGACCCAGTTGGCGAAGTCCGTGGCGGAGATGTCTGGGGCGCGCTTGATCCGCCTGCAGTGCTACGAGGGGCTCGACGAGTCCAAGGCACTGTTCGAGTGGAACTACAAGAAGCAGTTGCTGCGGATCCAGGCCGAGCGGGGCGAGGGAAACGCCTGGGAGCAGATCGAAGACGACATTTTCTCCGACGAGTTCCTCCTCACCCGTCCCCTTCTGGAGGCCATCACCGCCGACGATCCGGTGGTTTTGTTGATCGACGAAGTTGACCGCGTCGAGGTGGAGACCGAGGCCCTGCTGCTGGAGATTCTCTCGGACTACCAGGTGTCCATCCCCGAACTGGGAACCATCGTGGCCAAGCAGATTCCGCTGGTCTTCCTTACCTCTAACAACACCCGCGAACTTTCCGAGGCCCTCAAGCGTCGCTGCTTGTTCCTCCACGTGGACTACCCGGATCTGGAGCGGGAAAAGGAGATCGTCCTCACCAAGGTTCCCGATATCACCGACTCCCTCGCCGATCAGGTGGCTCGCATCGTGCGGTCGATTCGGCAGTTGGAGTTGAAGAAGGCCCCATCGGTTTCCGAGACGATCGACTGGGCGCGCACGCTGCTGCTCCTCGGAATCGAGCATGTGGATGCCGAGACAGCCAAGGCCACGATTAACATCCTTCTCAAGTATCAAAGCGACATCACCAAAGCGGTGCGCGAGCTCGACCAAGAGCACGGCACCATTCAAAAGGCCAGCGCAGGCAAGTAGGAGCGTTCGTGACCGACCTCCACCCTGAGCGGGCCGCCGGCGAGGCGATTACGGAGTTGTTGGCTGGCTTCATCCAAGAGCTCCGCCAAGCCGGACTGCCGGTGAGCCTCACCGAGAACCTCGATGCCATGGAAGCGGTGAAGCACATCCCGCTGGAGGATCGGGAGGCGTTCAAGTACGCCCTGGCGGCCACGCTGGTGAAGACCAACACCCACTGGCGGGCCTTTGAGACCGTGTTTGAGGTGTATTTTTCGCTGCGGGGACCGCAGTTCCGCATGGGTGATGGGGGCGACGACGCGTTGGCCCAACTTCTCGAGGAGCTGGAGCAACAAGAGGAGATGCAGGGTGATGGGCCGCGTAATGGCTCGGGAGGGGGCGAAAGTCTGACCCCCGAGGAGATCGCCGAGATGCTCTACAAGGCACTTCAGCGGGGCGATGATGCCCTCATGCGAGCGGTTGCTCGTCAGGCCGTACGACGCTTTGCGGGCATGGAGCGGGGCCGCCCGGTGGGGGGCACCTACTACCTCTACCGCACGCTGCGGAACCTGGATCTCGACGCAGTGCTCGAAAAGTTGATGAACCAGGCCCGGCAGGATTCGCCGGAGGCGCTCAGTCCGCTTGAGGAGCGTCTCGAGCACGACGAATACCAGAGCCGCATCGACCAGTTGAAGAAGGAGATTGAAGGTGAGATCCGTCGGGTACTGGTGGCGGATCGGGGGGTGGAGGCTATGGCGCGCACGCTGCGTAAGCCTCTGCCCGAGGATGTGGATTTCATGCATGCATCGCGCGAGGAGATGGCGTCGCTCCGTAAGGCCATCTACCCCCTCACCCGCAAGTTGGCGGTGCGCTTGGCCCGGAAGCGCCGTCACGGACGCAAGGGACCGCTCGACTTCCGCAATACGGTGCGCCACTCCCTGTCCTACGGGGGTGTGCCAGCCGAGCCGAAGTTCAAGTATCCGCGTCCGTCGAAACCCGAGATCTTTGTCATAGCCGACATCTCCGGCTCGGTCGCTTCGTTCGCCCGGTTTACCCTTCACCTCGTCTATGCCATTTCGGGGCAGTTCTCGAAGGTGCGGGCGTTTGTATTCATCGATGGTCTCGACGAAGTGACCCGTCTGTTCGAGGGCATCGACGACATCGCCGAGGCCGTCCATCGCGTGAACACCGAGGCCGATGTGGTGTGGGTGGACGGCCACTCCGACTACGGCCATGCCTTCGAGGTGTTTTGGCAGCGCTATGGCAAGGAAATCAGTTCGAAGACGACGGTGATGATCCTTGGCGATGCCCGGAACAACTATCACGCGTCGCAGGCCTGGGTGCTGAAGGAGATCGAAAAGAGGGCGCGGCACCTCTACTGGCTGAACCCGGAGCCGAAGTCGTACTGGGACACCGGCGATTCCATCGTGGGGGAGTACGCCAACCATTGTGACGGCACGTTCGAGTGCCGCAACCTTCGGCAACTCGAGAAGTTCGTCGACTACCTCGCCTGAGCGGGGTACGGGGGCGATCAGTCGTGCAGGCCGCACTCCGTCTTGCCGGCCCCGGCCCATCGCCCGGAGCGGGGGTCCTCGGGGTCGGTGGGTATCGAGGTGCAGGGTTGGCAGCCGATGGACAGGTAGCCCTTCGCCTTGAGGGTGTTCACCGGCACATCGTGCTCAGCGATGTAGTTCTCCACATCCATCGCGGTCCAGGTCGCGAGTGGGTTCACCTTCACGAGGCCACGCAGGTCGCGGACGACGATCGGGGCCTCCCCCCGAGTGGGTGCTTCTTCTCTTCGCAGGCCGCTCATCCACGCCGCTTTTCCTTCGAGGGCTCGGTCGAGTTGACCCACTTTCACCGCCGAGCAGCAGTTCTCCGGGTCCACCCGCCAGAGTTCTTCGGCGTGGTGGGGGACGGTCATGATGCGCAGGTTTAGGCCGTAGCGCCGGCGCACCGTCTCAACAGTTTCGAGTGTCTCGGGGAAGTGGTAGCCGGTGTCGATGAACACGACCTCAATACCTGGGTGCACCTTGGTAGCCAGATCGATCAGCACGGCATCGTTCATGGAGGTGCTCAGGCTCAGATGGGGGGCGAAGCTATCGACGGCCCACTGGATGATTTGGGCTGCCGGCAGGCGCTCGAACCGGCGGTTGAGTGCGGCCAGCTCCCCATCGCTGAAGTGGTTCACCTCGAGCATCGTGCTCATGTCGCACACTCCGAGTCGCCCACCTCGGCGACGTAGGGGCCCGTCTCGTCATAATCCACGTAGTACTCCGGGCCGTCCTCGGGGGTGGGGAACTCATCAAGGTCGCGGAGCCCGTCGGCGATGGCGGTAACGCCACCGACACGGTCGACCCAGGAGCGGAATACCTCACCCGCGTTGCGCTCATCGTTGAAGCGCTGTACTACTCGCACCACGGCCTCCGGCGCGTTTTTAGCCGGCAGCCGCAAGGCCTTTTGCCCGAAGTGAATTTTTTCTTGGCCCACATAGCCGCCGAGCAGCAACTGGTAACCCGGCGCCGACTGTCCGTGGGCCCGGCGTTCAGCCCCGAAGAAGCCGATGTCGGAGATGTGGTGCTGACCGCAACTATTGGTGCAGCCCGAAATATTCGTGCGGATCCCATCCACCTCGGCGAGTCCCGCGGCCTCCAGGGCCACACCGATGGCGTCAGCCAACCCGCGGCTCTGGGTGACGGCAAGGTTGCAGGTGTCGGCACCGGGGCAGGCCACGACATCCCGGGCCAACTCGGCCCCGGGTTTGTCCATGCCAATGGCGGCGAGGCGCTGGTGCAAGATGGGAAGTTGGGCCTCCGTGAGGTCGCGGAACACCAGGTTCTGGCGGTTGGTGATGCGCACGTCGGCGCGGAGTTCCCGCTGGATGGAAGCGAGGGCTCGCAGTTGGTCGGTGGTCACATCGCCGAGGCGGGCGTAGGCCACCGCCGAAACCGTGCCCTTGGCCACGCCGCGCACCACGTTGGCATCGTCCCAGGCCTGGTAAGGGTCGCGGCGACTGAGGGTGACCGGCGTGCCCTGCCCGACGGGGGTGGGGGTGACGCCCTGGCCGAGACCAGCGGGGGCATCGCCGTGTTGCTGGACGCTTTCGGGGATGCCGCCGGGCCAGGAGGAGGATGCGAGGAGGAGTTTGCGTTCCTTCAGGACACGGGCCTGCAGGTCTTCCCAACCCATGGTGTCCACCAGCCACTTCATGCGGGCGCGAAGTTTGTTGTCGCGGTTGCCGTGATTGGAGAACACCCGCAGGACGGACTCGAGGGTGATCAGCAGGTCTTCGCGGGCGGTGAACTCTTCGAGGGCGAGCGCCGGGTGCGGGTTGGCCCCCAGGCCCCCGGCGATGAACACCCGGAAGCCGGCTTCGCGGCGGCCATCGGGGAGAGTGCGGGTGGTGGCGATCACTCCGACGTCGTTGAACATCGCCTGGCCACAGTCGGTTTCGCACCCGGAGAAGTTGATTTTGAACTTGCGGGGAAGGCGCTGGCTGAGTGGGTTGTGGAGGAAGTGCTGGTGCGCCGCCTCGGCCCACGGACTGATGTCGAGGGCCTCGTGGGGGCAGGCGCCGGCGAGGTGGCAACCCATCACGTTGCGCACCGTGTCGCCGCAGGCCTCGCGAGAGGTGAGGCCCACCGACGCCATGTCTCGCATCAGGGCAGGAATCTGCTCGAGATCGACGAAGTGGAACTGGATGTTCTGGCGTGTGGTGAGGTGGCCCCAGCCGCGGCTGTAGGTCTCGGCGAGATGGGCGAACATGTCGAGTTGCTCAGGGCTGATCGACCCGAAGGGAACCTTGACCCGAACCATTTGGTGGTGGCCACCCTGGCGTTGGCCGTAAATTCCGTTGTTCAGACGAAACACCCGGAAGGCGTCTTCTTCGAGTTCCCCGGCGAGGTACCGGGCCAACTGTGTCTCAAACTTCTCGATGTCGACCTGGGCTTCCGGGTCGATCTCACGCTGCAACATGGGTGGCTTTCGGGGTTGGGTGTCGCGGTCTAATCCTGAGTGGATCGCTCAACAATCATCCCAAACCTGACTTGATCGGTCAACATTCCCGATCCTGCGCAAATTATCGTTTCAGCAACTCGCTCACCCGAAAGGCCAAGTCGACGGACTGCCGACCGTTCAGCCGGGGATCACAGATGGTCTCGTACCGGGCCTCGAGGTCGGCATCGACGATTTCTTCGGCACCACCGAGGCATTCCGTCACGTTGTCGCCGGTCAGTTCGACGTGCACCCCGCCCGGCCAGGTGCCCTCGGCCTGATGGGCCGCGAAGAAGCCACCGATCTCGGCCAGCACCGCATCGAGGTGGCGGGTCTTGCGGCCCCCCGCGGCGGTGAAGGTGTTGCCGTGCATGGGATCACAGGCCCACACGACGCTGCGACCAGCATCGCGAACCGCCGCCAGGAGCGGGCGGAGCCCGTCTTCGATGTGATCGGCGCCCATGCGGGTAATGAGGGTGAGGCGGCCGGGGATTCGATGGGGGTCGAGGGCCTCACAGAGATCGAGGACCTCTTCGGCAGTGGCGGTGGGTCCGATTTTGCAGCCGATGGGGTTGTGGATCCCCCGGAAGAACTCCACGTGAGCACCGTCGAGTTGACGGGTGCGTTCCCCGATCCAGACCATGTGGGCCGAACAGTCATACCAATGGCCCGTGAGGGAGTCTTGGCGGGTGAGGGCTTCTTCGTAGCCGAGCAGCAGGGCCTCGTGACTGGTGAAGAAATCCACTTCGTGCAGCGAGGGTTGTGTTTCCGACGCGATCCCGCAGGCGCGCATGAAGCGCAAGGCCCGGTCGATCTCGTCGGCGAGGTGCTCGTAGCGTTGGCCCTCGCGGCTGGAGCCCACGAACTCCTGGTTCCACTGGTGCACCTGCGAGAGGTCGGCAAAGCCGCCCTTCACGAAGGCCCGGAGGAGATTCAGGGTGGAAGCCGATTGGTGGTACGCCTGGAGGAGTCGGGCAGGGTCGGGCACGCGGGCAGCAGCGGTGGGGGGGATGTCGTTGACGATGTGACCCCGGAAGGAGGGGTACTCGACCCCGTCGATTATCTCGGTGTCGGAGGACCGAGGCTTGGCGAACTGGCCGGCGATTCGGCCCACCTTCACGATGGGCACACCGGAGGAGTAACTCAAGACGATGGCCATCTGCAGGATGACCTTGAGACGATCGCGGATGCCGTCGGCGGAGAAGGCATCGAAGGATTCGGCGCAATCGCCAGCCTGTAGGAGGAAGGCTCGGCCGTCCGCCACCTGAGCGAGGGCGCTGGTCAGGGATCGTGCTTCTCCGGCGAACACGAGGGGGGGAAGGGTGCCGAGGTGCTTGAGGACACCGGCTAGGGCGGCGTCGTCGGGCCAGAGCGGCTGCTGGCGGGCAGGGTAGGCAAGCCACGATGAGGGAGCCCAGTTAGTGGTCACACCCCCAGCCTCCCCTGTGGGGACCGGACAGGCAAAGCCAGTTCTTTGGCGGTGTCGGTGCTCAGGCGGCGGCGCTGCGGGCGAGGGCTTCTTCGCGCACGAGGGTGACGGCGCGCTTCACGAGCCGGCGGGCGGCTTCGGCGGTGACCCCAAGGTCTTCGCCCACCTCGCGATAACTGCGTTTGCGGCCGTCGGCCAGGCCAAAGCGCTGCTCTACGGCGCTGCGGGCCCGATCGTCGAGCACGTCGAGGAGGTCCCCTACGAGCGCTTGGTCCTCGGCGTACACCACGAGGGCTTCGGGGCCAGGCTTATCGTCGGCGATGAGATCCATCAGTTCGCTACCGTCGTCGTCACCCACGGTGCGATCGAGGCTGGTGGGGGTGGTGAGCCGGTAGAGGCGAGCATTTTCATCGTCGAGTTCATCGCCATCCCCAGATACCTGACGAAGGGCAGCCCGCAGACCGGCCGATCGATCCCCCGGGAGACGCACGAGGGAAGCCTTTTGATCAAGCGCTCTCCCGATGGCCTGCCGGATCCAGAACGTGGCGTAGGTCGAGAACTTGAAGCCCTTGCGCCAATCGAACTTGTCGACGGCGTGCTCAAGCCCCAGGTTGCCCTCCTGCACCAGATCGAGGAGTTCCATGGCGGGGGGCAGGGGGTAGCGGCGGGCTACGGACACCACGAGCCGAAGGTTGGCCCGGATGAAACGGTCTTTGGCGGCAGTCCCCTTGCGGGCGATGCGCCGGTTTTCGACGCTGTCATCGCCCTGTGCGATGGCCTCTCGGGCGGCGGTACCAGCTTCTACGACCTGGGAGAGTTCCCGTTCCTCAGTGGCCGTGAGGAGCGGAACCAGGCCGATTTCGTTGAGGTATTGACCTACTGAATCTGTCATAGCGTTCCTAACGATTGTTATCGCATGGCTTCTTCCGGAGGCAATCGATTTGCACTGCCTTCGTAGGGGTATTCGTAACAACACCGGGGGCCAGATGAGGATTCCTGGCCGGGCGGTGACCTTGGTCACTCAGTGAGCCGCCATGGCACAGGCCGTCGGAGCGAATAGGTTGCGGGGATGGCGATGTATGAACCGGTGCTGTTTGGGTGAGCGACTTGGGATCTTCGGAGGCACCTTTGACCCTCCGCATGTCGGGCATCTCGTGTGCGCCGTCAATGTTCGCTATCACCTGCGCCTCGACCGGGTTCTGCTTGTGGTGAACGACCTTCCGTGGCAAAAGATCGGCACTCGGCCCATAAGCCCAGCCGCTCAGCGATTGGCGATGGTGGAAGCTGCCGTGGCTGACGTGGACGGCCTGGAGGCCAGCCGCATTGAGATCGACGCCGGTGGACTGTCGTATACGGCCGACACCCTGGCCAGGTTGAGGGCCGAGAGCCTCACCGACGACTTCTTCGTGGTGCTCGGGGCTGACGCGGCGGCTGGTCTGCCCACCTGGGAGCGTCTCGATGAGGTGCGCGAGCAGGCCACGATCGTGGTGGTGGAGCGTCCCGGGGCCGCTGCGGTTACCCCGCTCGAGGGGTTCCGGTGGGAGAGCGTGGAGGTTCCCGGCCTCCAAGTTTCCAGTACCGACCTTCGGGCTCGTGTTAGCGACGGGCGGCCGCTCGACTACCTCGCCACCCGGGAAGTAGTGGAGTGGATATCCGCCCACAATCTGTATCAGGACCCGGTATGACGGGTCCTTCAGACGATCCTCTTTCGCATCTGGTGGCGGCGCTCGAACTGCCCGAGCACGGCACTGGGGTGCGCTCGGCGCGCCGAGCGTCACGGGGACCGTCGCGCCGTTGGATGGCGGTGTTCTCGTCGTGCATGGTGGTGGCCGTGGGGGCATCTTTGGTGCTCACCTATGTGGGCCTACAAACCGTGCGCACGAGTAAAGCGGGTCGGATTGTGTCTACCGTGACGGATCCAACGGCACCAGGGTTCGAGGCCTTTGTCACCCCCACGCCAACGCTGGCGGTGCTCCATGAGGTGAACGGCAATCTCGATTCGGTCGCCGTAGTGGCTCTCAACAACGGTGACGCGGGGGGCTCGGTGATGTTGGTGCCCGGAGCCACTCTCGCAGGCAGCGGAGCCGATGAGCGTCCCCTCTCGGTGAGCTACGCCTACGGTGAGGCCCCGGCGGCGGGTGTTCGGGTTGGTGTCCAAGGCTTGTTGGGCATGGGGATCTCCGAGGCGGTGGTGGTGGACGATGCCCGATGGGCGGAGTTGGTGGGCCCCGTTGCGCCGCTGACCCTGGAGAACCCCGACGCCCTAGAGGGGTTTCCCATCGGGCCGGTGTCCCTGAGCCCCGAGCAGGTGGGGCCGTGGTTGGCGGCCGGCAACGAGGGAGAAAGCGATCTCGCTCGGATGTACCGGCAGCAGTTGTTCTGGGAGGCGTGGGCGGCCGCCATTGCTGCTGATCCAGATCGTCCTGACGTCGTGCCCGGTGAGGTTGATGGGGGCATCGGCCGGTTTGCTCGTGGCTTGGGCAATGGGCCGGCGCGGGTCGTGACCCTGCCCCTCGTCGAGACCGTCGATGCCTATGGTTTTCCGGTGTTGCGGGCGGATCGGGCGACGGTGGACGAGATGATCGCCGGCCTCGTGCCTTTCCCCACCGGCGACGTGGAAGGGGCCCGCACGCGGGTGCGACTCCTCAATGGCAGCACTGATGCGGATCATGTGGCGCGTTCGGCTCCCTTGGTGGTGCCCGCTAACGCAGAGATCGTGATTGCCGGCAACGCCGACCGGTTCAGCTACACCGTTACGGAGATTCGCTACCACGGCCCCGGGATGAAAGTGGCGGCGGAACGTATCCGCGACTCGCTGGGAGCGGGTGTCGTGGTAGATGATCCTCGTCCCACCGATGCCTTCGATGTGACCGTCGTGCTCGGTTCCGATACCTGAGGAGACACCCTGGCTGAGTCCACCACCATCGACGAGACCCGCCAGTGGGCCATTCGTGCGGCGCGGGCGGCCGAGGCCAAGCAAGGCCGGGATGTGGTGATTCTGGAGGTGGCGGCGGTGCTCGGGATCTGTGGCTGGTTTGTGATCGCCAGTGGAACCAACGAGCGGCAGGTGAAGGCGATCTGCGACGAGGTGGAGCTCCAAATCCATGCGGGGGCCGGCCCGAAGCCGAAGCGAATCGAGGGCTTGGACGACCGCTCGTGGGTGCTCATGGACTACGGCGACGTTGTGGTGCACGTGTTCCAGCAGGAGCAGCGCGAGTTCTACGACCTCGAGCGGCTCTGGGCCGACGTTCCTCGACTCGATTGGGCCGATCCCGCCGCCTGAACGCGGCTGTGCAGCGGAAAGGACACATGCCGCAGAAAGGACACACGCAGCAGGAACGGGGGCAGGCAGAGCTTCCGGCGGTCGGTCGGGCGCGGCGGCTCGGTTTGTGGTCGGCTGCCCACGCGGTCGAGATCGTCTTCGTCGCCATCATCGCGGTCGAGTTCGTCTACCTCTTTGGGGTTGGCACCCACCTGTACTTCAACGGCGACGACTGGTCGCTTCTCCGGCAGTCCGGGTCGTTCCGCGGGATGCTGGCGCCGTTCAACGATCATCCGAGTATCACGATTCTCGCCTTGTACCTTGCTCTCTTCGAGGTGTTCGGTTTCTCCTACGGGCCGTTCCGGGTCACGGCTCTGCTGTGCCTACTGGCCGCCCCCGTCGCCTACTTCGTGACGACTCGACGGCTGTTGACGCCGCCGCTCGCCGCCATCGCGGCGCTCTCGCTGCTGAGCTTCGGCGGCCTGGACCTGTCGCCGTCATGGCTCAACCACTATTTGGTCCTGGTCGGAGGCATCATCTGTGCGGCGGCCCTGAACCGCGGCCGACGCGCCGACTGGGTG